>NZ_WHNW01000001.1 GCF_009362845.1 Ostreibacterium oceani
CTTCTAGCTCTTCTTTCATTAAAATAGAAAATCTAACAACATCACTTTAAGTAATAGCAACACATTAAGTAACACAGCATTTAAAATTAAAATTTATATTATTAAATAACAATAGCCTAAATGACAATATCGAATCCCTCACTCTCCGCCATTTTTATGAGGATATAGCATGATAAAATCTATCGTATTTAGCCTTGTAGTCGCCAAAACATTGCCGCTAACGTTTGCCGCTACACGCAGGCGGGGATTTTTAGCACTAAACTTCATTAAATGCACAAAGCTTGAATTAACTACTTCGTTGTTATACAAACAAAAAAACCTTCTTTTCAAGATAGCTGTTACCTGCTGGAATTCTTGTTCGTTTGTCATCTATCGTCCAAATAATTTTGATAAAAGCCCTCTCTTTACTGGCTTTTCAATTCCCCAAATTAATTCGGTTTCGTGTCTTTTTGTTCTGTCAATGTTAGGTCCAAATTTACCCCACGCAAATCCACTTTGATTTGGTTTGTTTCGCAAGCCGGCAACTACAAAATTGTCAGGAAGTGATAATGCAAATTTTTTCAAAGTTGTGTCGTTGGATTGTCTTGCGTTTTCAAGTTCAATAAACCCATTGTCTTTACTCCAAATGTCCATAACCACTTTTTCGTGAATTATGCCAAGGTTTGATTTATTACCGTTTTTTCCAAAGTCATTAACGTGTTCAATAAATTGCGTTAAGTTATCTGAATGTTTTGCAATAACTGCTGGGTCGTGGCAGACATAAAAAACGCCTCCCCAATTTCCGTTTTTGTCAACGTCTAAAATCCAAAAATTTCCAAATCCATCTCCCGCAAGTTCAACTGAATTAGGAAAAAACTCTTCAAATCCAAACGTTCTAACTCCGTCAAATGTTACTTCTTCAAGTCCGAAAAATTTAAAGCCACTTGCAAATGTTAATAATTCTCTTATTTCGGTCGGAACTTGTCCTGTCGGAAGTCTTTTTGCTAATTCGTTTATTTGTTGGTCAGTCAAACCTTCTTTAAGTTCAGCTTTATATTCGTATCCATCTTCGGAAACAAATTTTTCGGTCAAGATAGATTTTAGTTTTTCTGTTGTTGTCATATTTTTTGTTTTGCCGTTAGTCTTGTTGTCTGTCTTGAAGTAGATGGAATGGTTAAGAGTGTCAATGTCTGGATACTTTGTTTTATAATAAGGTTCAGGATTGATATTGTTCCCTTCTTCGTCAGCAAAGTATTTTAGTTCCCCCATAAACAACACCACGAATTGTTTGTCCAACGAATATTTGTCGGCAGTCCTTTTCGTATTTGATATGCTTATTTGATAGTGTCATTTTTTTGTACTTATTATTCTTTTACTGAGCGATTTTTTCATTATTAGAAAATTTAATTTTTTCTCAACTTCTTTTTTACTAAAAATGTAATTACACCTAAAACAATACTTCCTACAAATACAAAAAATCCATAAATAGGGAATGCTATAAATATTAATCCGGTTTCTCTTAATGGGCCATTTACTAAAACTGCAAAACTGATATATAAAAGAGCTAGGATATTACAACTTGAAATTGCAAAAAATGAGAATTTACTTACAAAATCAAAAATATTATTTTTATTAAGCAATAAAGCAAAAATTCCTGAAAAAATTGACCATCCCATAATAAATAAAGGCCCCAAAATAATATCTTTAGAATCTGCTATGTCTAGGTCTTTACTAAGAGATGCCCAGCTTAAAAGTAACTGAACTATTAAAAGTATGATTATCAGTTTTTTTGTTTTCATAAGTATGTTTTATATAATTATTTCCCTGTATTAAAAATCTCTCTGCAAATTATTAAATCGTTTAAAAAAATGATTAGACGCAACATCCGATAAACGAATAGTCGTTTATCGGGGCTATCGGTTATTCGAAAAGGTTCGTTTATTCGTCATCATATATGAGATATGGGTACAAAGCAATATGAGCCGCAATCCTTGTTGTTGGTCAGGGTGCTTGATTGGTGGGGTTGCCATGCACTGCGGTTATGGCGTTGCGGTTATGGCGTTGCGGTTATGGCGTTGCGGTTATGGCGGTAGCGTTTATTTGCGGTAGCGTTTTAGCACACGGTAGCTTTTTCGAATAGGGCCGTGTAGGCTATAAATCAAAAAAATAGAAAACAGTACAGTGGCTGGGTTAATCGAGATTAACGCAAACACTAACACCAGTGCCAAAGCGCCTAAGAAGGGCATTTTGCTTTTTAGGCTAATGTTTTTAAAGCTGTAGTACTTGATTGGTGCGACCATCATGACGGCACAAAATAGGGTGATAATAATGCTCAAAAAGACGACATTACCCCCCAATATTGAAAACTCAGTGCCTAACCAAATAAATCCTGCAACGGTTCCTGCGGCAGATGGGCTAGGTAATCCGATGAAAAAATTGGGGTTAGTCTGGGCAATTTGCGAATTAAAGCGGGCTAAGCGCAGTGCGGTGCAAGCACAGTAAATAAAGGGGATAATCCACGATAGGCGCTCGGGTAACCAGCTGATATGTTCTGTCGTATGCAACGACCACAAATACATGATAATCGCTGGCGCAGCACCAAATGATAGCAAATCAGCTAAGCTATCAAATTGCTCGCCAAAGGCAGATTCTGCACCAATGAGCCGTGCAACCCGACCGTCCAGCCCATCGAGTAACATGGCAACAAAGATACAGATTGCCGCCGTTTCGAACTCGCGATTAATCGCCGATAGAATGCCATAAAACCCTGCCATGAGCGCGGCGGTGGTGATTAGGTTTGGCAGTAAATAGACGCCGTTTTTCTTTTCGCGTGGCGGACGATTCATACTATCCCCGTTCAAGTAGCACGCTCAAGTCAATCATAATCGCATTAGCGCGCGATAAATAAGACGCCATAATCAAGGAATGGTTCGCCATCATGCCAAACCCTTCGCCGTTTAGGATAATCGGGCTCCAGATGGCTTTTTGTGTGCCTTCGAGTTCACGGATAAGCTGTCTGACGAATAACGTGGCGTTTTTATCCTCAAGAACTGATTGAAAATCAATTTCGATGGCTTTTAGTTGGTGGAGTAATGCCCACGCATAACCACGGGCTTCATAAAAGTTATTATCGACTTTAGTCCATGGTGTTTTAGTAAATAGTTGTTCTGGTGTTTGCGTTGACTGTTCGGCATTTTTATCGCCTGCAAGGCTCAAGTCTGAATGCGTCATGCCGACGCTTTCGCTGAGTCGCTGTGAATACGAGCCTAAATTGGGCGCTACCACATTGAAATAACGCGCCAAATTATCAGCGCGGGCATAAAACTGGGCATTGCTGGCGTTGTCGTCGATAATGCGATTTAGATAGCGATTGAGGGCTTGGCTGGCTTTTTTGTATTCTTTTTCGGGGCTGGGGAGCATCCATTTGTCTGAATTAATACTGAGGCGGTTTTCGACTTCGGCTAAATCCTCGTCGAATTTGGTTTGTGTGCCAGAGGTTGAGAAGTTATTCCGATAAATCTTTGATAAATCGCGTAAATTACGCAAAACACCCCATTCCCATTCGGGCATGTTATCCATCAGTAGACCAGGCGGTAAAATATCATTGCTGATATATCCGCCGTTTTTATTGAGTAGCGTATCGATCAAATGAATATTGACCGCTGTCAGCGCCGTGCCAGTTTTTAAGCGAGATTGTCCGTCACCGATGCGTTCTGCGGGCAGATAGCGGGTAAGTGCTTCGTTGGGTGTAATGACATCCGGTTCGCGCGACCAATAAAACATGAGTAGCGCATTAATCAACACATAAGTCCCCACGACTAACGAAATACGCCAGCCCCAGTTTTTTTCTCGCCACGTGCTGGGTTTGTATAGATTGGCGACTTTGTTGGCGCTTTTGGTTGATTTTGAAAATAATTGTTTAAACATGGCGGTTCTCTGTATGGTGGCTCTCTGTATGGCGGTTCTCTGTTGCTATAAAGCTGAAATCTTAGCGTATTGCGTTGTCAGGCTATCGAGTTTGGATTGTTGTTCATCGCGCTGCTGGCGTGTCTGTGTGACGAGTTCGGCGGGTGCGTTAGCGACGTACTTTTCATTGCCAAGCTGCCCATTTAAGCGCGTAATGCTCATGTTGAGCTTATCCATGGCTTTTTGTAGCCGTTCGAGTTCGGCGGTTTTGTCAATGAGTCCAGCGAGTGGAATGTGTAGTTTCATCTCGCCAACCAACGCGATAGCGGATTCTGGCGGTTGGCCTGTCAGCGTTTCAAAGCAGGTAAGCTTGCCCAACGTTTGGATGAGTGGCGCAAAGGTTTGGATAAACTGCTGGTCTGTGGCGCTCGCGTTTTCAATCATCACGGGAATGGATTTGCTGGGCGCAATGTCCATTTCGCTACGAATTTGACGAATACCGATGAGCACTTGTTGCAACCATTCAGTTTTCGTCACTGCTTGCGCATCGGTTGTATCGACTACCGCAGGGTATGCGGTTATCATCAAGCTATCGTCGGTTAAATGCAGCTTGGGTTTGACGGATTGCCAAATTTCTTCGCTGATAAAAGGCATCAGTGGGTGGATTAAGCGTAGCGTTTTCTCAAGCGTGGTCAATAGCGTGAGCTGAGCGCCAGCGATAGCAGCTGAGTCATCGCTGGCTAAAATGGGTTTGGTGAGTTCTAGATACCAATCACAATAATCGTGCCAAATAAATTCATAAATGGTTTTGGCAACGACATCAAATCGGTATTGCTCAAAGGCGGTTTGGATTTTTTGGTTGGCTTGGTTAAACTTGCTATCAATCCATTGGTCAAATACCGAAAACGTGGGGTTAACCGCGTCTAGCTCGAAGGTTTCGGTTTTCATCAAGACAAAGCGTGACGCATTCCACAGTTTATTACAAAAATTACGATAACCCGTTAATCGTTGCATGTCCCAGTTAATATCGCGCCCTGTCGAGGCCAATGCCGCCAGTGTAAAACGTAGCGCATCAGTGCCGTGTGGCGCAATACCATCGGGGAAAGCCTTGCGGGTTGCGTTGTCGATTTTTTCTGCCAACTGCGGCTGCATGAGGTTGTTAGTCCGTTTAGCAGCAAGGCTATCTAAATCAATCCCATCTATCATGTCTAGCGGGTCAAGCACATTGCCTTTAGATTTTGACATTTTATTGCCGTTTTCATCACGGATGAGCCCAGTGACATAGACGGTTTTGAATGGCACTTGGGGTTTACCGTCATCGTCTTTGATAAAGTGCAAGGTCATCATAATCATCCGTGCGACCCAAAAGAAAATAATATCAAAGCCCGTGACTAACGTATTTGTCGGGTGGAATAAGCGTAAATCAGCCGTTTTTTCAGGCCAGCCCATGGTTGAAAATGTCCATAGAGCCGAGCTAAACCACGTGTCGAGTACGTCTTCGTCTTGTTTGAGCGTGATATCTGCGCTTAGGCCGTGTTTGTCACGAACACTGGTCTCGTCACGACCAACATAGACATTGCCTTGGTCATCGTACCATGCCGGTATGCGGTGTCCCCACCAAAGCTGGCGCGAAATACACCAGTCTTGGATATCGCGCATCCAAGCAAAGTACATGTTTTCATACTGCTTGGGCACGAATTGAATCTCACCATTTTCGACTGCTTTGATTGCAGGTTCGGCGAGCGGCGCGGCTTTGACATACCATTGATTGGTTAAATAGGGTTCGATAACGGTACCGCTTCTATCGCCATAGGGGCGCATTAAATCATGGTCTTCGACTTTTTCTAAAAAATCGTTGGCGTCTAAATCGGCGATGATGGCTTTTCGCGCGGTGAAGCGATCCATGCCTTGATAACGCGGTGGTGCATTGTCATTCATGGAGGCGTCATCGTTGAATAAGTTGATGATTTCAATAGACTGGCGTTGCCCAACTTCATAATCATTAAAATCGTGTGCAGGGGTTATTTTGACACACCCTGTGCCAAATTCAGGATCAGGGTAGGGGTCGGTGACAATGGGGATGGTGCGGTCTGTCATGGGGACATGGACGAATTTGCCAATCACCGAAGTGTAGCGTTCATCGTCTGGATGCACCGCTAGGCAGCCATCGGCGAGGATAGTTTCGGGGCGTGTTGTGGCGATATGCATAAAGCCGCCACCAAAGGTTTCGTCTTTATCGACAAACGGATAGCGTACATGGTATAGGTGGCCTTTTTCGGCTTTGTTTTCGACTTCTAAATCTGAAATCGCCGTTTTTAATACGGGATCCCAGTTAACTAGGCGTTTGCCACGGTAGATGAGTCCTTCTTCAAATAGACGGACAAAGACTTCCTGTACGGTATTTGATAGGCCTTCATCCATGGTGAATCGCTCGCGCGTCCAGTCGGCGGATGCACCTAATCGTCTGAGCTGGTTGGATATATTGCCGCCTGATTCGGCTTTCCAGTCCCAAATTTTATCGATAAACGCCTCGCGTCCGAGGTCGTGCTTTGTTTGCCCCGTTTCTTTGTGGAGTTTGCGCTCGACGAGCATTTGTGTGGCAATGCCTGCATGATCCGTGCCAGGTTGCCAGAGCGTATTTTTACCCAACATGCGGTGGTAACGAATCAAACAATCCATGATGGTGTCTTGGAAAGCATGCCCCATGTGCAGGCTGCCGGTTACATTGGGTGGCGGAATGACGATGCTATAATTGTCATCTTTGTGATTATTGCGATTTGCTTCGCTGCGAGGGGAGAAGTAGCCTGCGGCCTCCCATTTGGCGTACCATTTTTGCTCAATGTTTTCAGGTTGGTATGTTTTTTCCATGGATTGTTTGTTTGTGTTGGGTTACAAGTAAAAGGCAATTATAGCATTGCTTGCTTGCCATTGTCATGGCTTACTGGTGTTAGTTTGGTTTTGCGTGCTGGACAAGGCGTGTTTAATAAAGTTGAGTTGCGCTTGGTGAATGCGCTGCCCGATGACGGCGCCACTGAGCGTTGGGTCAACATGCGCGGTGGTATCAAACTGTTGGAATTGATAGGCGAGTTTTAGCGCGGCTTTTTGCTTGGGGTAATCGCTGTCCTCGTAGCCTGATCTGCCGCGAACATCGGCGATGCATGCCTGAATAAATTCTGCAAATTGACGGGTGTCGTGTTGTACGCCAAAGGCTTTGAGCAGGCTTAGTATTGTTTTTGGCGTGAGTTCGTTAAAGCGGTGAATATGCGTGTGGTATTTCGCGGTTTTGACGGCAAGGTCACGAAATTTTTTGGGCACTTTAAGGCGATTGCTCATGGACTTGGCAATGTCTGCACCACGGTCTTCGTGCCCGTGGTGGCGCGGTAATAGGTGGGGGGGCGTGGTTGCTTTGCCCAAGTCATGGCACAGCACGGCATAGCGTGCCAGTACCGATGTGCCACGCTGTGCGGCATCGGCTAAACACAGCATCACGTGTTTGCCCGTGTCAATCTCAGGGTGATATTCGGCACGCTGAGGCACACCAAACAGCGCATCGACCTCGGGGAAGATTGCCGCCAGCGCACCACATTCGCGCAATACCATAAAAAACACGTCAGGGTGGTCGGTGGATAGGGCTTTAAATAGCTCTTTGGTGATGCGTTCTGGGACAAGGTGATGGACCTCGCCTGCGTTTACCATAGACTTCATTAACGCCATTGTTTCATCAGCGACAGTAAAGCCTAGCTCATGAAAACGTGCCGCAAAACGCGCAATACGCAAGATTCTTACTGGGTCTTCAGTAAAGGCGTCGCTGACATGGCGTAGTATTTTTTGTTCAATATCGCGTTGTCCGTTAAATGGATCGATGAGTTGTCCGTGGCTGTCTTCGGCAATCGCATTAATGGTTAAATCACGACGTTGTAAATCCTCGGTTAGGGTGACGTTTTCCGTGTTGACGGCAAAGCCGTGGTAACCTTGGCCTTGTTTGCGCTCAGTCCGTGCTAAGGCGTATTCTTCGTGCGATTCGGGGTGCAGAAATACGGGGAAGTCCTTACCAACGGGCTGAAACCCCGCTGCTAGCATTTGTGCAGGCGTTGCGTTGACAACGACATAATCGTGTTCGGTCAGTGTTGAATCGGTCGTAAGCCCTAGCAGGCGATCTCTGATAGCGCCGCCAACGAGATAGATTTGGGCATGGTCGAGGTCGGGTGAGGCGTGTGGCATAAAAAATCGTATTAGTCAGGCGTTGTTAAAAGATGTTGATAAAAGGCGTTGTTTAAAAGGTGTTGTCAAAAAGGCGTTATTATTCATTTAAATAGGTTCGTTTAAGTATTTGCCGTGTTTGTATTGTATAATGTCATGCGTTATAAACTAAACGATTTAATCAGGAAATGTCAATGCAACAGTTATTTTCTTCGCTGGGTTTAAATGGTGCTGTGGTCTTTAGTGTACTGTTTTTTGTGCTTGTGCTATGGGTAATTAAGCGCGGGGTGTATTTTGTGCCACAAGGATATACCTTTGTTGTGGAACGCTTTGGTAAATATGTACAAACGATGCCACCTGGGCTGCATTTGATTGTCCCGTTTGTCAATCAGGTCAGCGCACGCGTCAATATGAAAGAGCAAGTCCTCGATGTGCCATCACAAGAAATTATCACCAAAGATAACGCCATGGTAACCGTTGATGGTGTCGTATTTTATCAAATAGTCAATTCATCAGAAGCCGTCTACGAAGTCGATAACCTCGAGTATGCCATTCTTAATTTGACTTTGACCAATATTCGTACCGTCATGGGTTCGATGGATTTGGATGAATTGCTATCAAAGCGCGATGAGATTAATGCACGGCTATTGCACGTGGTTGACGAAGCAACCTCGCCGTGGGGTATCAAAGTGACGCGGATAGAAATCAAAGACATCGACCCGCCGACAGATTTAGTCAATGCGATGGCGCGACAAATGAAAGCTGAGCGTGAAAAACGTGCCAATATTCTCGAAGCGCAAGGCCATCGTGAATCAGCGATTTTAAAAGCCTCAGGCGAAAAAGAAGCGGCGATTTTACAAGCAGAGGGCGATAAAGAAGCCGCTTTTAGAGAAGCCGAAGCCAGAGAGCGTCTCGCCGAAGCCGAAGCCAACGCCACGCGAATGCTATCAGAGGCGCTACAAACGGGTAATGACAAAGCGATTAATTACTTTATCGCGCAAAAATATGTCGAGGCGTTGGGGCAATTTGCCAACTCGGAAAATCAAAAGCTGATGGTGCTTCCTATCGAAGTCACGAATTTAATGGGCACGATTGGTGGTATTGCTGAAATTGCCAAACAAGCGACTAACCAAACGCCTTCGTCCGATAAACACACAGGGTAAGCCTTATGGACTGGTTGATTGATCCGTTTTTTTATAATTGGTTAATTTTGGCGATTATTTTGTTGATTGTCGAGGTAGCCACCTTTACTTTGCTCTTTTTATGGCTAGGCATTGCTGCGTTAATAATGGTTGTCATTACGTGGACATTTCCTGATTTATCTATGCCGTTACAACTGCTGTTGTTTGCAATATTGTCGCTATTATCGGTGGTTATGTGGTCTTTGTTATTCAAAAAACGCCAAGCCAAATCGGGTAGCTTAATCATGAATAATCGTGCGCAGCGCTATGTCGGGCGAACCACCGTATTGATAGAACCCATTGACAATGGGCGTGGCAAGGTACAATTAGACGATAGCTATTGGCGAGTTGAGTCGTCTGTGGATTTGCCGATTGATACGAAAATCCGTGTGGTTGGTTGCCGAGGCACAACGTTGTTGGTTGAGGCCGCTGATTAATGCAAAAATCGATATGCAGTGCGCCGCCATCAATAACAGCACGCTGCCTATTTATCGTTTTATCGGTACTGAGTGTTCAATCGGCGTATGCGGCTTGCGAAGTGATCAGTGATGAGGTGGCTAATGGTCAAGTAGTCAATGGTGGAGTCAGCGATAAAAAACAAGTCGCTGGCATGTCATCTGGTGATAATTCGCAGGCGGTTTGTTCGGTTTTTCAGTGGCGCATTAAAGAGAAAGCGAGCAAAGGGGAAGCGGGTAAAGGGGAAGCGGGTAAAGGGGAAACGAGCAAAAATGGCGCGACTGATAATAAAACCAGTGAAAAAAAAACAATAACCGCTGTCAGAGTTAATCCTAAGCACGTCACGCTGCATTGGCAGGACGCATCAAATCAGCCTTATACTCGACTTTCCCCGTTACAATCCGCGCTAGCGTCCGCGGGAAAAACGGTGTTGGTCCTCATGAATGCAGGGATTTATTCGGCAAACCAACAGCCTGCTGGGCTGCATATCGAACAAGGGCAGCAATTAAAATCACTCAATACACAGTCGGGCAAAGGTAATTTTCATTTGATGCCCAATGGCGTTTTTTTGATTAATGAAAAAAACCAACCGAGTATAACTACCACGGCGGCGTATCAGCGCTATCATGCCAGCGGCTCCATTCGTTTGGCGACACAATCAGGACCGATGCTGGTGATTGATGGCAAGGTTAACGCGCAGTTTATCCGAAATAGTCAGTCTCTCTACATGCGTAATGCGGTTTGTATAACATCAGCGCAGCAGTTGTATTTTGTGGCGACTCAGCAACCGATTAATCTGTACGATTTTGCGACGGTGTTGCGGCAAAATGATTGCGACAATGCCTTGTATTTAGACGGTAGTATCTCTAAGCTCTATATTGATGGGGTGAATACACTGTTTCATTTTCATCCGTTTGTGGGTATTTTGGCAGTGACGGTGTGATGAATTAAAGTAATCAATTCATCAACAACCCAATTCGTCAATAACCCACCAATAATGCATCAACAATCAAGCAATCAGTCTATCAAGCATTGTTATTAAAAAACCGCCGATTAAGGCGGTTTTTTTATCTGTCAGTCTGTCTGTCGGTTTAGTGGTAACAGCCTGGCGGCAACAGTCTGGCGGTCAGTCTAGCTGTAAGTCCATGTCCGAACAGGACCAGAGTCAACATGAATGTAATTGGAACCAGGGTAGTAACCGACACCACCTGCTTTGAGTGCAAGCGCAATCTGCCTTAGTTGTTTGGATGAAACGTTTTTGACTTGAAAGTCCATGGCTTTAGCGCGCATATGGTAGCTTTTTTTAGCCACATTTTTTGAACGGCGTGAAAGCATTTGGTTGGTTTTGGGGGAGCGATAGCCACTCATGACCTCTAGTCGTTTGCCTTTGCCGATGTTGAGCATGACCGCATGGACAATGTCCAGCAGTGCAGGGTCAATTGGTTTGACTTGGTTTTGTCTGAAATCACGCATGAATTTGGACACAAGGTCAAGCGACTCGCGGATATAACCGTCAATGGGTGTCCAATAGACGGTGCGGATTTTTTCGCCCGTATGCGGGTTACTCATCATTAACAGGCGGTCACGTTTGCTCGCGGCTTGTGCAAGCTGAGGACCAACCAGTAGCCCTGCGGTGATGACGCTAGTTTTCTGTAAAAAACGGCGTCTATGGCTGTTAACGCAACAGGGGCAATCTGGCCCGTGTGCTTTAACCAACTGAGTTTCTTTTAAAATATACATAAATAGCTTATAATTAGTTTTTTTAGTTTATAGTTTTTAGTGTGCAGACAAACGATGCTAGTGTTAGCTAATTTGAGACAGCATATATGATTTTCTGACTTTTAGCAATTAAATATAATTAATATTTTTTCTGATTATACCACAATTAAGTGTTTATTTAGTGAGGTTTGCAGTGAGGTTTGCACTTTTTTATGGTTGTTGATTGGGTTGTTAATGCATTTTTGTTGGTTTATTTGAGGGGTTACTGATGGTTTATTCGCCTTTGTCTGATGCGGTGATGCAGGCTTATAATACGGTGTTTGAGACGCCTGATTCGGGTTTATTAGCCACCTATATCCCCAAGCTCGCCACCGTCGATCCAAATCAACTGGGTGTAGCGCTAACGGCGGTCGATGGCAGTCAAATGACGGCAGGCGATAGCGATAAATTGTTTTCTATCCAAAGTATCAGCAAGGTCTTATTGCTGTGTTTTGCCTATCGACAGTTAGATGCGAAGACGTGGGAGCGGGTAGGGGTTGAGCCGTCTGGGACGGCGTTTAATTCATTATTACAGCTAGAAAGTGACGCAGGCATTCCACGTAACCCGTTTATTAATGCGGGTGCGCTTGTTGTTTGTGATTTGGTGCTGAGTCTTTATCCGCACGCAGATGCACAATTGCTGGCATTTATCCAATGGCTTGCCGATGATGATACAATCACGTACTCGCCAGAAATTGCCACCTCTGAAAAGCAAGTCGGTCATCGCAATAAAGCATTGTGTTACTTTTTAAAATCGCTAGGCAATCTGCATAATGACCCTGAGGTCGTGTTGGATTTTTATTTTAATCTTTGCTCGATTGAAATGTCATGTAACACGTTGTCACGTACGTTTTTGTTTCTTGCTAATGGTGGTCAACACCCAACGGACAACAAACAAATTTTAACCACAAGCCAAGCCAAACGCATTAATGCCGTGATGCAAACCTGTGGTTTTTATGACGAGTCAGGTGAATTTGCTTTTCGGGTTGGGTTACCTGGGAAAAGTGGCGTGGGTGGCGGCATCGTTGCTGTCTATCCAAAGCGCTATGCCGTGGCAGTTTGGAGCCCTAGGTTGAATGAAAAAGGCAACTCTTATCGTGGAATGCGGTTTTTAGAGACGTTAACCAGTTTGACAGGGCAGTCGGTTTTTTAGCCAACTGTCAGATGAAAATATAGATAAAATGGCGTCCCATAGGGGATTCGAACCCCTGTTGCCGCCGTGAAAGGGCGGTGTCCTAGGCCTCTAGACGAATGGGACATCTAGGTAGTCTGACGATAGTCATAGCGACCTTGCGTCAGGCATCAATCAGTCGACGGTTAATCGATTGCTGTTTAATTGGTTACCGCTTAATTGGTTCTTAATTGGTTGCCGATTAATCGATTGATGCAATGCAGGCTTATTGCAATTGTTCAGCTTTAAATGGCGTCCCATAGGGGATTCGAACCCCTGTTGCCGCCGTGAAAGGGCGGTGTCCTAGGCCTCTAGACGAATGGGACGTCTGTTAATGCTGATACCAAGCAAACTTGGTGGAGCTAAGCGGGATCGAACCGCTGACCTCAACACTGCCAGTGTTGCGCTCTCCCAGCTGAGCTATAGCCCCAGATGCTTGGAAAAGGTATTATAAGAACTGCCCAGCGTTTGTCAAACGAATTCTCGGTTTTTATGTTATCCAAGGAGTGACGAGTGTGCGTGTGGGTAGTAAATTCGGCAGTTGGACGCGAGGCTTAGGCGTGCTGGTGTAGTGTTTTTATTAATTTTTTATAGACTTTGGCGGGGGCTGCAATAATATTACCGCTGTCTAAATAATTAAAGTTACCCTCGATATCACTGACGATGGCGCCTGATTCTTGAGCAATCAGTGCGCCCGCCGCGATATCCCAAGGCGACAACCCGAGTTCAAAATAGCCGTCAACTCGCCCGCTGGCGACATAACAAAGGTCTAATGCGGCTGAGCCTGTGCGCCGAATGTCTGGAAATAGATTAAAAACGGCATTGATATTTTTGATTTGCGGGGCCAGCGCGTCTGGCGTTTTAAAAGGAAGCCCTGTGGCGATGATAGCGTTTTCAGGCGGTGTTTCACTGACGCGGATGCGGTGGCCATTCAGTGTTGCGCCTTGTCCTCGTGCTGCCATAAATAATTCATCGGTAATGGGCTGGTAAACCAGTCCTGCTTCGAGTTTGTTGTTTTTTAGTAGGCCGATAGAAATCGCAAAATGGGGAAAGCCTTTGATGAAGTTGGCTGTTCCGTCGATGGGGTCAATCACCCAGCAGTAAGGTTGTTTGGCGGATGTGGTCGTCGTAATATCGGTGTTTGCAAGGCTTTCTTCTGCCAAAATGGCGTGGTCGGGGAATGATTCACGGATAACGCTGATGATGGCGTGCTCGGCGGCAATATCGACTTCGCTGACAAAGTCGTTGGGCTGTTTGCTGCTAATCTGTATTTTGCCACCTTGGTCGTATTGGCGGGTGATTAATTTGGCGGCTGCGTCGGAGGCGCGTTTGGCAATGGTTAGCATTGGGTGCATAAAGCTCTCCACAAAGGGTTAGGGTTGATTGATGGCGGTCTTGATAAGCGACCAAAGCGTATATTGTAGCGGAATTTTGCGATAGATGTCACGGCAATTGTGCGTTTTGCTTTGTTTTTGAATGCGGTCTAATCTAGCGCACACGCTAAAGCGCAATCATTGCCGTGGCGCATGTTGCAGTAGCGTATGTTGCAGCAGGGGTGCGCTAGGAAATGGATGAAGCAGCGCATGGACGGGGCGCATGGACGGGGCGCAACATGAACAAAAATTTAATTAAAATCCCTCTTAATGTATGGGTTTATCATTTATAATGCGCAACTTGTTGATTAACCATTACAGAGCCATCGTTTATGACAGCGCAATTACGAGAGTTAGAATCTTCCCTGAATCAAATCATCGTGGGTAAACCAGAGCAAGTTCGTTTGGCGTTGGTTTGTTTGCTGGCGCGCGGGCATTTGTTGATAGAGGACTTGCCTGGTGCGGGCAAAACAACGCTAGCCAAAGCATTTGCCGCATTGATGGGGCTGGACAATAACCGCATCCAATTTACGGCGGATTTATTGCCAGCTGATATTACGGGTGCGATGATTTATCAGGTCAATACGCATGAATTCACTTTGCAAAAAGGACCCATTTTTACCAATATCTTATTGGCAGATGAGATCAATCGCGCTTCCCCCAAATGCCAATCGGCATTACTTGAGGCGATGGAAGAGCGACAAATTTCTATCGAAGGACAAACGTTGACGTTAGCGGCCCCATTTTTTGTTATTGCAACCCAAAATCCATCGGATCAATATGGTACGTATCCACTGCCAGAATCACAGTTGGATCGATTTTTGTTTCGCATTTCACTGGGCTATTTGGATGCCAGTGCGGAATTATCCGTGCTGATGGGGCAAGACCGCGCGACGCAATTACAGCAAACGCAACCATTAATGAGCCAATCTGCCTTGTTGGCATTACAAGCACAAGTGGAGACGGTTTTTGTCTCTGAGGCAATTGCCAATTATGTCCGTGCACTGCTGCAAGCCACACGCCACCATGAGCGTTTTTTGCACGGTCTATCAACGCGTGCTGGGCTGGCTTTGATGCGCGCAGCGCAAGCGTATGCGTTTGTTTGTGAGAAAAAATCAGTGTATCCTGAGCATGTGCAGGCGGTTTTTCCTGCGGTGGCTTACCATCGGTTAATTGCTAAAAACAATACGAATTCGGCGCACCATGAACAAGTGATGAAAATCCTCGCAGAGGTCGAGTTGGGGCTTTAGGCTTTGCGTTGATATCGGTTACGTGTTGTATCGGTTCGTGTTGCATCGGCTAACTTTGTGGGTGATTAACGCATCCGCCAAATGCCTGTCAAAACCGTTATTGAAGCGTTATTAAACTACCAGAGAATTTGTTATTTATCGTGAATTATTTATCGTGAATGCATCATTTGTCGTCAAATTAAAGCAATGGATTAATCAGTGGTCAGGGTCGTCTCCAGACAACAAAGCCGCCCAAGGTGATGCCGCTTTGCCCCAGGGAACAACGCCTAACTCCGCAAGCGGCGTGCACAAGCTAGATAAGCACCGTCCTTTTATTAAACGACTCACCACCGTCGTGCCCGCAGGTGAGCGTATCGACCTGTCAATGCGCCGCGCCTATATATTGCCAACACTAAAAGGCGTGTATTTTGCAATAACGGTGGTGATTTTATTTATTTGGTCGACCAACTATGCCTTGTCGCTGGGTTATGCCATTACTTTTTTATTGGCTATTCTGGGCTTAGCGATTGCGGTGCTGACCGTGAAAAATTTAGCAAGCGTTTCATTGAGCGCAATGGGTGATTCGCACTATTTTGCGGGCGAAGCCGCGTTTTTTTATTTACAACTTCATGGTGTGGAAAATACAGGGGCTATCGCCATTAGCGCCCGTCGCAATGGTCTGTTTTCTGCGCCAGTTTGTGTGCAAGCAGGCGAGCAAACTAAACTGGCCGTGCCGTTAGATGATAACACGCGCGGTCGTAAAACGCTGACTCACGTAAGGATTAGTAGTGACTACCCAATCGGAATTTTTTGTAGCTGGGTGTGGCTGCATTTTGATACGCAAATCGTCATCTACCCAAAGCCACAGGGCGGTATTGCGTTAACACAAATACTGCGCCGTGCAGGTGTTGAGGCTGGTGGTCTCAATCGTGATGGTACAGAGGATTTTATGCAGTTAAGCGACTATCAATTGGGCGATAACTTACGGCAGATGGTCTGGAAAAAAGCCGCGTTAGGGGTTTTGCAAATTAAACGATTTCAAGGTGGCAGCGGTGTCGATTGTCTGTTGGATTTTCATGACCCAATACTGGCTGATTTGTCATTAGAAGCCAAACTCTCTCAGTTGTGCCAATGGGCGCTTGATGCTGAAAAACAAGGCGTTCGTTATGGGCTGTTGCTGCCCACGCAAACCATCGCGACTAACCGTGGCGCATCGCATCAACGCCAAGTACTGGAAGCGCTCGCATGTTTTTAAGCCAACTTAAACGTCTAGACATACCGCGTGCCAAAGATTTATCATCATCTCAGTTGTTTCAACTGATGCTCGCTTATGGCTTAATTAGTTTACCGTTAATTCGACTGTTTCCGATGTGGTTGACGGGGGTTGTTTTGCTGACGCTGACGCTAAAAGCCGTATCAATCGCCTTTCGCCTGACGATTAGCAAATGGATTGCATTGGCGATTTTGATTGGCGCGATTGGATTAGTGGTTGTTAATTTTAATCAGTTTGGCAAAGAGTACGCAGGGCTTGCCTTGTTATTTGTGTTTGCGTCGCTAAAACTATTAGAGGCGAAAGAATCCCGCGATGCCTTTTTGCTGATGCTGATTTATTGCTTGTTAATCATGGGTGCGTTAATGGCAAATAAGCATTTTTTTAATTTTATTTATTTAGTGATTTGTCTGCTGTTTGTTGTGCTAATGCAATGGCGGATTGATACACCGCAATCGGCGCGTATGAGCTGGGGTAAACAAAGTGGTGCCTTGTTTAAGCTATTAATCATTAGTTTGCCTTTTGTGGTTGGATTATTTTACTTGTTTCCTCGATTTCAACCGTTGTGGGCGCAGCCCAGCCGACCCACGGCAAACACGGGGCTGTCGGATGAAATGACGCCGAATTCGCTGACACAGTTGGTTCAAGATGGGGGATTGGCTTTTCGTGTGCAATTTGATGGTGATGCCCCGCCTGCTAACCAACAGTATTGGCGCGGGCCTGTGTTGACGCAGTTTGATGGCAAAACGTGGCGGCGTAGCCGTTTTACCAATCAACCGCCACCGACCTTACAAGTCAACCCTGACAGTCAAATACGTTATACGATGGTGCACGACGGAGAAACCAATCGTTGGCTAGTGCCGCTTGATTTGCCAGGTGAGATTCCGTCTGGTGCCGAGATGAATCGTCAATTTGAGATGTTGGCGTCGCGTGATTTAGTGCAGCCTAAACAATTTCCGATGATGTCTTACGCGCGCTATTCACTGACTGATATCAATGCGCGTGAACGCGAATTTCTGACCCAGATTCCGCAAAATATCTACCCCAAAACATTAGCCTTGGCACGCGAATTGCGCCAAGCCAGCGCAACATCAATGGATTTTGTTAACGCAACGTGGCAGTATTTTCGTGATAATGAATTTTATTATGATTTAGAGCCACCGCCAGGCAATGATGATATGGATCGGTTTTTATTTACCAATCGGGTCGGGTATTGCGAACACTATGCGAGCGTTTTTGCCTTTATGATGCGCAGTCAAGGCATTCCCACCCGTGTTGTCACTGGCTATCAAGGTAGTGAATACAATCCGATTGCAAAAGAGTACGAAGTGCGCCAGCTACATGCGCATGCATGGACAGAGGTTTATATCGATGGGCAAGGTTGGATACGCATCGACCCAACCGCAGCCGTTGCCCCCGATCGAATTAGTCGCGCCGATATTGCCAATAGCGTGAGAAATAGCGATGCGTTATCATTTGGCGATCGCTGGCAAAATCAATCGGAAACGGTTAAACGACTGGGGCAATCATTGCGTGCGTTAAATAGTTTTTGGCAAAACTGGGTGATTAACTATGATGAGGACAAGCAAAACTCGTTGTGGCAAAAGCTGGGCTTGGAAAAAATAAAATATGTGGTGTGGTTATTTTTTATTTTGGTGATGCTACCGCTTGTGGGCGGTGTGCTTTTTTGGCTGTCTCGACTGCGTCAACAGCGTCTCAAAGACCCAGTACAAAAAATGTTACAACCCTTTATGCAACGATTGGCAAAGCATGGTATCATCAAGTCGCCGTCTGATTCATTAATGGCTTTGGTGTTAGCGCATGAAGCAGAATTAGGCGATTGTTATTCGGCGGCTTTGGCGGTGGCGTATAGTCATCAGCAGTTACGCTATGAGATGAATATGGGTACTAAATCAGTAGAAAAAGCCAGTTTGGCACGCCTGCAACAACACGTTGATGATTTTATACAAATGAAAATGGCCAAGTAACGAGGTCAAGTAACCAGGTCAAGTGACAGGGCGAAACAACGGGGCGAAACAACGGGGCGAAACAACAGGGTGAATTAACGGATGTCAAGTATTACGGCAGAGCGCATCAAGCGCTTTAAATCGATTAAGCGAGGTTATTATTCGGCATGGGCTTTGTTGGTGTTGTTTTTTTTATCACTCGGTGCCGAGCTGATTGCCAATAACCGTGCGTTACTCGTCAAATACCAAGACCAGTACTATTTTCCGATTTATGGCAAAGTACTCAGTGGCGAGACGTTTGGTTTGCCTTATGCCTATGAAACCAATTACCGTGAGTTGCAACAGCAATTCGCTGAGAACAGCAGCGGCGATTGGGTGCTGATGCCACCGATTCCTTATGGGCCGATTGAGTCGGATTTGCGCCCTGATTTGTTTGTGCCGACCGCCCCTGATTTTGCCGCCAAACACTATTTAGGCACCGATAACGCAGGCCGTGATGTGTTGGCACGTTTGATTTATGGTTTTCGTTTGGCGTTTTTGTTTGCTTTGCTACTCATGGGGTTGCAGTTTTTAATCGGTGTTTTTTTTGGTGCATTGATGGGCTACTGCGGACGTTTGACCGACTTGATTGGCTTGCGGCTGGTTGAAGTCTGGTCAGCGATTCCTTTTTTATATATTATTATGATTATGGCGGCAGTTGTTCCTCAGCGCGGGTTTTGGGTATTGTTAATCATCATGGCATTGTTTAGCTGGATGGGGATGGCAGAGCTTATTCGGACATCGGTTTATCGTGAGAAAAGCCGTGATTATATTCTGGCTGCTCGCGCGATTGGGGCATCGCATGGCCGTATTATTCTCAGTCATATTTTGCCGAATACAATGGCGGTGATTGTGACCCTATTGCCATTTAGCATTGCAGGTGGTATTTCTGCACTAACGGCGTTGGATTATTTGGGGTTTGGTTTGCCGCCGCCTGCGCCTAGCTGGGGCGAGTTGTTACAGCAAGGTGTAGAACGCTTGGATAAACCGTGGATTGTGTTATCGACGGTGTCGGTGCTATCAGTGGTTTTGGTGTTAGTGACATTTGTGGGTGAGGCGATTCGCGAAGCCTTTGACCCGAGGCGGTTTAGTATTTATGAATGATTTGATGCGTCTGATACTGATAGTTTTTCTACTGGGTACGCAGGCCAATGCTCAGACGATTAAAACACGGGCAGAATTACCCAACGATTTGGTTTGGCAAACGAATACAGACACCCCCATTTTTGCCAGTGAAGCGGCCGTTCGCGGCGGTGTTTTTCGCATGATGATGGATGACTTTCCGCCGACTTTTCGCCGTGTCGGGCCTAACGCCAACTCGAGCTTTCGTAGCTATTTAGACCGCAACCAGCTGAGTTTGATTTCGTTGCATCCACAGACACGAGAGATTATTCCTGAGTTAGCGACACATTGGGCCGTGGGTTCGGATAACCAAACGGCGTATTATCGGCTCAATCGCAAAGCGCGTTGGTCAGATGGAGAGCCAGTGACGGCGGATGATTATTTGTTTACGATGACGTTTATGCGTTCACCGCATATTGTGGCGCCTTGGTATAACAACTATTATACAGAGCAAGTTGTTGATGTCAGAAAATACGATGATTATACGATTTCGGTAAAATTTGCTACCGAGCGCCCTATTGAAGACATCCTGTTAAATACGAGTATTTCGCCGACACCCCAGCACTTTCATCAGCTTGACGAAAACTGGGTGCAGTGGGCTAACTGGCGGATTGAGCCCACAACCGGTGCGTATCAGATTGGACATTTTCGCAAAGGGCGATATATTGATTTTGTGCGGGTGAGTGATTGGTGGGGTGATGATGAGCACTATTTCCGTCATCGCTTTAATGTGGATCGTATTCGTCTCAAAGTCGTTAGAAACCTAAACACCGCCTGGATTATGTTTTTAAAAGGTGATTTAGATTCGTTTGGCTTGGTGTTGCCGGAGTATTGGCATGAGCGCGCTAACCATGAAAAATTTGACAACGGCTGGATCCGTCGGTTTTGGTTTTATAATGAAACACCGCAACCATCCATAGGCTTATTTATCAATTTGGCTGATCCCTTGTTTGCTGATAAACGGGTGCGTGATGCCATTGCCTATAGCCTTAATATCGATAAGATGAACCAAACACTGATGCGGGGTGACTATGACCGCTTGCCCAATTTTCACACCGGTTACGGTGAGTATTCAAACCCCGCAATTCAAGCCAAACCGTTTGATTTAGCTACCGCCAGCAAATTACTAGACGCCGCAGGCTGGCAGCAGCGTGGCGATGACGGTATTCGGCTAAAAAACGAGCAACGATTGAGTTTTCGGGTGAGTTACAGTCAAGCAAACCATACTTCACGGTTGGCACTACTCAAAGAAGAAATGAAAAAAGCAGGTATCGATATGCAGTTGCAATTGCTGACGGGGGCATCGGCGTACCGAAATATTATGGAGAAAAAGCACCAAGTGGCTTGGATGGGTTGGGGCGGTGGTTTGCGACCGGCTTATCGGCAGCATTTTCATTCAGACAATGCGCACAAACCACAGACTAACAATATCACCAATACAGACGATGCGCGAATGGATCGGTTGATTGAGGACTATCGTGCCGCAACGACCAAGCCCGAGCGCATCCGTTTAGCCCACGAGATCCAAGAAAAAATCGTTGACATTGGGGCTTATATTCCAACTTATATGGTGCCTTACACAAGAGAAGCGGCGTGGGCCTATGTGCAATTACCCGATTCGATTGCACCGAAAACAGCCGCCACTTTATTTGACCCAATGGGATTGGGCACACTGTGGATAGACGAATCTATTCGCGAAAAAATAAACAACAAGGTCACCTTGCCAGCAGTGACTGTCATTGATGAACGTTATCGGCTGAAAACTGATGACACAATACCTGCAGCGCCAACGAATGACAATAACCGACGACAATAACCGATGACCGCCAGTGATAAAAATGACCAACAATTCAATAACCAGTTTAATCGAATGAATATATTGAGCGTAAAAGGATTAAGCGTTAGCTTTTTAGCCGAAGACACAGGGCAGTATCAGCCAGTTGTGCACGGGATTGATTTTGCGATTGGTCGTGGTGAAGTGCTGGCGCTAGTCGGTGAATCGGGTTCGGGTAAATCAGTCACAGCGATGTCACTGATTCAATTGCTACCTGCAAATAAGGTACGCATTCAGGCCGATGAAATGCACTATGATAGCGGTGATCATAACGATAACAACGATTTCAACGATAATAACGACTTCGACGCGCACGATGTAGCTAACGCGGACAGTAAGGCAGGGATTGCGCTAAATACGTTAACACCTGATGCACTCCGTGCCATTCGTGGGCGTGAAATTGGCGTCATTTTCCAAGACCCCTTGTCGGCGTTAAACCCCGTTCAACGCGTTGGGCATCAAGTCACCGAAGTTTTTGCCTTACATCGCCACGATATTGCGCCCAAAGATTACGAACGTTGCGTCATTGAGCTGTTTGAAAAAGTAGGTATTAAAGATGCCGCTGAAAAAATCAAAGCTTATCCCCATCAATTGTCAGGCGGTATGCGCCAGCGGGTGATGATTGCCATTGCCTTGGCGGCAAGACCGAAACTATTAATTGCAGACGAGCCAACCACGTCGTTGGATGTGACGATTCAGGCCAAAATTTTAGCATTACTACAAGATTTACAAGCAGAGTATGGAATGAGTTTGTTGTTTATTTCGCATGATTTGGCGGTCGTTCGTGCCATATCGCATCGTGTTGCCGTGATGTACCAAGGTCAGATTGTCGAAGTCAATGAGACGGAAAGGCTGATTAATCAGCCGCAACATCCTTATACCCAAAAATTACTGGCCGCTAGCCGTTTAATTCGTGAGGCGTAATCGATGTCGATTTTAAGTTTACAAAACATCAGTAAAAAATACCCCATTCAGCGCGGCATCTTTAAACGGACGGTGGGGTATGCGTCGATACTTCGTGATGTGAGTTTTACGGTAAACGCAGGTGAAATTCTTGCCATTGTGGGTGAATCGGGGTGTGGTAAATCAACGCTAGCACGGCTAATGATGGGGCTTGAAGCGCCTTCGGGCGGGCAAGTGTTTTATGAGGGAAAACGGATTGACAATTTATCGTATCGCCGACAAATGCCGATTAGGCGTGCTATTCAGTTAGTTTTTCAAGACCCTAGTGCGGCATTGAACGAACGATTTTCAGTCGGGAAACTACTACAAGAACCGCTAGATATTCATCGAATTGGCACGAAAGACGAACGCATGGCTGCCGTTCATCACGCACTAACACAGGTTGAATTGCCGCCAGATTTTAGCGAGCGCTACCCACATGAGCTCTCAGGCGGGCAACGCCAGCGGGTGGCGATAGCCCGTTCGATTATTTTACAACCGTCGTTGTTGTTTTTAGACGAGCCTCTGTCGGCACTGGATGTGTCTTTGCAAGGTCAAATGTTAGCGCTTTTTAAAAAGTTGCAGCAAACCATGGAGCTAACCTTGGTGATTATTTCGCATGATTTAGGGTTGGTTGAGCATTTTTCGACCCGTACTTTGGTGTTGCATTACGGAGAAATCGCTGAATTGCGCGATACTGCCGAATTGTTTGCTGCACCAGAACATGACTATACGAAAACCTTGTTGGCCAGTATCCCGAATCAAATGGGTAAAACACGATTTTAGTCGGTGTACTGACGACAACGGGTACTGTTATTTGGTGAATATCGTCTGCCAATAAAGTGCTAATAAAAGTGCCAATAAAGCAGATTTTTATTTACTATTTGATTTACCACGCTACACTTAAGGAAGCGTAGCGTATTCCTTTATGAATGAAGGGCTAGTGCAGGAAAACAAAGGGTGTGATTTTTAAATGAAGCATTTTAAATGAAGCAATTGTTCGATAACGCATTACTCCAGCCATCACCAGATGCACTGTGTCGGGATTTGGCGGTGTTTTATCCAGATGAAGCCTCGCGGCTCTGTGCGGAAGAAACCGCGCAGCTGCTTGCTAATTTGGGAATGGCGGTCGAAGTTATTCGGGTGGGGTATGTCGGTCGATTAAGGCTGCAACCTGAGGGGTTACCAGCCGCTGCGTGGACGGCGTTAAATGCCGTTGAGCAGTCGCTGGTTACAGAGCTAGAAAAGCTTAATTTAATTGATATTCTTCACGAAAATAAAAACCAAGATATTGAGAAGTTGCGTCAAATGCTGATTGCCATGGCAAACGATATTCGCGTGGTGGTGATTAAACTGGCGCTGCAGCTTGTCGCGATGCGACATTTATCGGAATACCCAGAGGCCAAGCGTCTACAGCTTGCGCTACAAACCCGTGACATTCAAGCCCCCTTGGCCAATCGGTTGGGTATCGCAAAAATCAAGTGGGAATTAGAAGATCTCGCGCTAAAAGCACTAGAGCCGACAACGTATCGATTGATTTCTAGCTCATTATCCGAGCAACGCCGTGAGCGCGAAGCGTATGTGGAGTCTGTCATCCAACAACTACAGACCGAATTAGCAGGCGAAGGAATCACACAGGCAAAAATTTACGGGCGCGCCAAGCATATCAATAGCATTTTTTCTAAAATGAAAAAAAAGCATAAACGGCTTGAGGAAATTTATGACCTATTAGCACTGCGTGTTCAAGTCGATAACTTGCGTGATTGTTATACGGTTTTGGGTATCGTGCATAGTCTATGGCAGCATATTCCATCAGAATTTGATGACTATATTGCCAACCCAAAACCCAATGGCTATCAGTCATTGCACACGGCGGTCGTTGGCCCTGAAGGCAAAACCATCGAAATACAAATCAGGACCCATCAAATGCACGAATTTGCAGAACATGGGGTTGCCGCGCACTGGCGCTACAAAGAAAATAACGCAAAATCGACGGTATCAGAGCAACAAATCAACTGGTTACGCTCATTGATTGCCGAGCCCGATGAAGACCTGGTCGAAGAATTTACGGCAGAAATCGCCGAAGACCGCATTTATGTGATTACGCCTCAGGGTAAAGTCATGGATTTGCCGAATGGTGCCACGGCACTGGACTTTGCCTACCACGTGCATACGGATATCGGGCACCGAACCAAAGGCGCGCGTGTCAATGGTCATATTGTGCCGATTTCACAGGCTTTGCAAACGGGTGATACCGTTGAAATTTTGACAGGCCCCAAAAACCAACCTAGCCGAGATTGGCTGAATTCACAGTATTTAAAATCACCCCGTGCTCGCGCAAAAGTCCGTTATTTTTTTAAACAATTAGAGCGTGATAGGGCCATAGAAGAAGGGCGAGATTTGCTCGAAGGACAATTAAGCCGATTGCATTTTTCACCCAAAGCCAGCGTGTTATTAGATGCGGCAAAACGATTTAATTACAAAACCCTAGAAGATTTACATGCTGCGCTAGGATTCGGAGATTTAGGGTTGGTTGCTGTGGTCAATTATATTGAGCAGCAACACACAAATAATAAAATAGATTTTGATGATATCGAAACGCGGTTGTCGCGCATTCCAATCCGTCACCACAAAAAAAAATCAGGTAGTGTGACGATTGCAGGGATTGATGATTTGTTGATTTCGATGGCGACGTGTTGCAACCCTGTACCACCTGAACCAATCACCGGTTATATTACAAAAACCAAAGGTATTCGCATCCATCGCCATGATTGCAAAAATCTACAAGCAATGGCGATAACGCATCCCGACAATACTATTACCGTGGAGTGGGTGCCAGGGTTGTATGGGTTTTCAACATTGTTGCATATCCAAGGACAAGACCGCATTGGCTTGTTGCGTGATATTTCACAGGCCTTGGTCAATGAAGGAGTCACCATTCAAAAAGCAAACTTCGGACGCGATGAGGATTTAAATATTAACTTGCAAATGCAAATTACCGTGCATGACACCGATCATTTGCACCGAGCGCTTGAAAAAATAAAACAAATAAAAAACATACAATCGGCGATTCGTGTCGAAGGTAGCCTGTCTTCGTAGGAGAAAAGTATGCAATGTTATACACATCACGATAATTCAGCCATAGCGATTTGCAAGCATTGTAGCAAAGGGGTTTCTCGTTTTGGCTGGGATTGCGTGGTATCGTCATCGACAGTTAAATTTGTATTGTTAGTGAAATGAATTAGTGAGATGAATTAGTGCGATGAATAAATTTGCCCTTGTTTTTTTGAGTGGTTGGCTGTTACTGACCAGTTTGTTGCTTGCCGCTTGTTCTGACGAACCCGTTTCGCCAGAATCACAATTGCGTGCTTGGTTATTGCAAATGGAGCGTGCCATCGAGGAAAAAGACCTGTCTACCATTCGCCAGCTAGTCAGTGATGACTACCAAGACGATGCGGGTAATACCAAACAGCAAGCGATGCTCAAGCTCATGGCGCTATTTAAGCACTACGAAAACATTGCCATCAGCCCTAGCGTGACAGAAATTGATGTTAAGGAAGGCTTTGCTCGGCTTGTCGTTGATACACAGTTTTCGCAATCTACGGCATTTGCCGAGTTGGGGCTGGCGGGCAATACCTATCAATTTGTTTTGCTCTTTTCGCCCGACGGTGATGATTGGCGGCTAAATCAGTTAAGCTACCAAGCCAAATAGGATAAAGCCCAGTAACGCAAAATCCAGTAACACAGCAAAAGGGAAAATAGGGCAAAAAATAGGGCGGCAAAATACGACAAATTAAGGTATAATAAGTGTTTGCCGTTATTGATGTTATTATGATTAATCCACTTTTTTCACACAAAAAATATTGGGCGCACCGATTCGGGATTGCGCCAACCTTGCCAATGTCACGCGAGGAAATGGATGCGCTAGGGTGGGATAGTTGCGATATTATTCTAATTAATGGTGATGCTTATATTGATCACCCCAGCTTTGGCGTTGGGTTGATTGGTCGGGTTCTAGAAGCACAAGGGTTTCGTGTCGGTGTCATTGCGCAGCCAGACATTAACAACGACGCTGATTTCCAAGCGTTAGGTAAGCCCAATTTGTATTTTGCCATTTCTGCAGGCAATATGGATTCGATGATTAATCACTACACCAGTGATAAGAAAAAACGTCACAACGATGCCTACACCCCCAACGATGCGTATGACAAACGCCCAGATCGTGCGGTCATTAAGTACACCAATGTGGTTAAAAAATGCTACAAAGATGTCCCCGTTATTATTGGTGGCATCGAGGCAAGCCTGAGACGACTGGCACATTATGATTACTGGAGTGACAAAATTCGGCGCTCGGTATTGCTCGATGCAAAGGCAGACTTGCTGGTCTATGGCAGTGCTGAACGCGCAATTGTTGAGATTTCTCACCGTATTGCCAATGGTCAATCGATTAAAGACTTGTTTGATGTTCGGGGTGTGGCATTTGTCCCAACCAAAATTCCAGATGATTTTGCCATTATCGACTCAAGCGATGTCGATAAGCCGGGCACTATTTCAAAGTTACCCAATCCTTACGATACGCCAGAAGCAGCTGATTGTGAAGTGAAAATGGGTGAGCAAGACGCCAGTTTGTCGGATGCGGCAAGCACAGAAATTCCAGTGTTGTTCTCAAAAAAAATAAAACCTAATCAGTTAAATCGACACAAAACTGTGATTAACTTGCCCAGTTACACCGCGGTTGTCAATAATCCGATTTTGTATGCCCACACCAATCGCGTATTTCATTTAGAAACCAATCCAGGCAACGCGCGGCATCTAATGCAACAGCATGACGGCCGGCGGTTGTGGGTGACGCCGCCGCCCATCCCGTTGTCAACGCCTGAAATGGATGCCGTGTTTGGTTTGCCGTATTCTCGTCGGCCACACCCGACCTATGGCGATGCTAAAATCAGCGCCTACGAAATGATTAAAAATTCGGTGATGATTATGCGTGGCTGTTTTGGTGGGTGTACTTTTTGCTCGATTACGGAGCATGAAGGACGCATTATTCAAAGCCGTTCTGAAGAATCAATCCTCGAGGAAATTGAAAATATTCGCGATAAGACCCCAGGTTTTGCGGGTATTATT
This sequence comes from Ostreibacterium oceani, assembly GCF_009362845.1. Lineage (NCBI taxonomy): Bacteria > Pseudomonadati > Pseudomonadota > Gammaproteobacteria > Cardiobacteriales > Ostreibacteriaceae > Ostreibacterium > Ostreibacterium oceani. The sequence continues at coordinate 27,552 of NZ_WHNW01000001.1, forward strand.
TCTGATTTGGGTGGACCAACTGCCAATATGTACCGATTAGGGTGTAAATCTCGTGAGATTGAAAAAAACTGTCGCAAATTGTCGTGTGTTTACCCAGGCATTTGTTCTAATTTGGATACTAACCACCAGCCGTTGATTGCACTATACCGCAAAGCACGCCAAATCAAAGGGGTAAAGCGCGTGTTTGTTGCTTCTGGGTTGCGCTATGACTTGGCGGTGGAGTCCCCCGAATATGTGCGTGAATTGGTCGAGCACCATGTCGGTGGCTATCTAAAAATCGCGCCAGAACACACCGAGCGCGGTCCGCTAGATAAAATGATGAAGCCTGGTATGGGGACGTACGACCGATTTAAAAAATTATTCGAAGAAACATCAAAATCCGTTGGTAAAGAGCAATATTTAATTCCGTATTTTATTGCCGCGCACCCAGGTACTCGCGATGAAGATATGCTTAATCTGGCGGTTTGGTTGAAAAGCAATGGCTTTCGTGCCGACCAAGTGCAGGCCTTTTTACCTAGCCCCATGTCGATTGCGACCGCCATGTGGCACACGGGGTTCAATCCGCTCAAAGGCCTACGTCACAAAGACGAAGTGGTTAGCGCCAAAGATGCCCATACGCGAAAGCTACACAAGGCCTTTTTGCGCTACCATGACCCCGACAATTGGCCATTGCTGCGCGACGCGCTCAAGGCCATGGGGCGCGAAGATTTGATTGGCAACGGCAAAAAACACCTAGTGCCAACCCATCAGCCTAAAAATATCGATAAACCATCTGCGATGAATTCGACTGATGCCAACGGCACAAAAAACCGCAACGGCGCAAAAAATCCCAAAGGCCAGAAACATCGAGCAGTAAAAAAATTCACGACTAAAAATGTCTTTGGCGAATCTGTAGCAACTGACACGGTTAAATCCAGAACAATTAAATCGGGCGCGTCGCCCAAAACATCATCCAAAGCGTCGTCCAAAGCGTCATCTAAACCACCAGCTACAAACAAAACACCGTCAGCAAAGGCTAGCCGCGCTAAGCATCGCGTACAGAAAGTTCGCTAATTTGCTAGGGTTGCGCGCTCGGTTAGGCGTAGAGGTTTTACGGTGTTACTGCTTAGGCAGTGTTGGCTATGCGGTTTGAGTTTTATAGTCTAAAAACTGAGAGCTCAGAGCGAGCAAAGCGGCTATAAAATCAGTCATTTTTTCGCTAGCCATCCTGTTGTGAAGGTTTAAAAAACACAGGAGATGCTTGTTTTTTGTCGTTGATATGCCCTCACCAGAGGATTTGATTTTCAGATGATTTAATTTTCTAGTGAGGGATATTGATTTTAACCAATAGGTGATAGTTAAAGGTTTAGCTCAGCAGGTGTTTCTTCTTTGAATATTTTGTTGTCGTTGCCGAGTATTTCAGCGAGTTTCTCGTGATTAATCTTGCGTCCCAGCTCTTTGCCACGGAAATTGCCTCTTCTGCCAAAGGCTCGGCAGGCGACAATTTCATACATGACGACATTGTCGTGGACGTTATATTTTTTGTGCGCTAAGTGAGAAGGAACTGCAAAAACTTCCACGTCAGCGACACGTTCGAGCTCACCTCTGAAGTCTTTTTCTAGGGTATCAAGAAATTCAGTTGCTAGATCGATATCCATAGGAATGTCTTTAATGAAATCATTGTTAACAAACATTCCGAGTACATCATCTTGGAAACCAGGGTCGGATGAGTAAGTGGTTAGGCCTTTTTGGCTGCTGCCAACACCAGTGCGACTATTGAAAGGCTTGAAATCAACAAAGGCATTAAGATCGGTGTCAAATTCTTCAAAGAAGACTCGTGGTTTATAAAATCGCATCACCGTGGTTTTAGGGTTGATTGCATCAACGCGCTGTTTTAGGTGTGCAATAATGTCATCTTTATGCTTTAGAATTTTAAGCTCATTATCTGACCCTAAAACGTCTTTAAAGCTGACGTCATCGGCAAAGTCAAAATAGCGGGTATAATTGACGTAATAATCGTCGTAATCAAAGCCGATGCCTTCGTCTTGCATCATCTTTAATTGGAGTAAATTCATCTGCTGCCAAAGTGGGTTTGGCTCATTAGCTAAAGCATTTGCACTTAGTGTTAGGGAAAGGAATGCAATGCAGGTCTTTAATAATTTCATCGTACCTCCGTTGTGGTCTGTATATGTGGGTTAAATCCAACAGCATCATACCAAAAATTAAACGGACTTACCATCAAAGGATGGCGTTAATCCTATTAAAAAAGATGGGTTGAGGAAAGCTGGATGCCATGATGATATTGAATGATTTCAAGGTCAGTGTCGAGGATTTTGTCGTAATTTTTTAACGGTATTGGCCTAAAATTGCCGTAGACTTAAAAAAAATCCATTTAACCAGCTGTTTTTAAGTTACATTATTCAGTAAGTGGTGCCGTCGGAGGGACTCGAACCCTCACAGCTTTCGCTACTACCCCCTCAAGATAGCGTGTCTACCAATTCCACCACGACGGCATGTTTGTCTAACGTTTTTGTCTAACGTGTTTGTCTAAACTGTTTATTTAAATGGTTTATCTAAATCTAAAGTGTCAATTGACAGTTATGAACCACTGGTACTGGTTGTGTCTGAGGCGCTGTCTTCAGTGGTACTTTCTTCAGTCGTGCTGTCTTCGGCTGAGCTGTCATCTGCCGTATTGGCTTTTGTCTCTTGTGATTCTGGCGCTAATGTGTCGGTGGCTGTATCCACTGGTGCATTTTCTGATGCATCTACTGCTGACTCAATCTCTGATTCAGCCTCTGGGTCAATCCCTGGCTCAACCTCTGGGGTAGGCACAGCTGGTACGGTTTCCTGAGCATCGCCAGCTTCGCCATCGATATCACCGAGTTGCGGTACTTCACTTGCTGCTGGTTGTGTGGTGAGTATGCTACCCGTGATGGCATTATTGCTTCGTGCGACCAAAACGGCAATGGTCAAGGCGAACAGGATGGCAATAATCGCGGTTGTTTTGAAAAAGAAGGTATTGCCCCCTTTGGCACCAAAGACGGTACTTGATGCGCCCGCACCGCCGCCGCCACCGCTAAATGCGCCTAAGCCACCTTCTTTGGGTTGTTGTATCAAAATAATTGAAACCAATGCAATGCCAAGTAGCACCACTAGAATTCGTAAAATGTTTGCATCCATGGTTAATATGCCTTAATAATTTGCTTAAATGAATCGATTTTTAAAGAAGCCCCGCCGACTAGTGCCCCATCAACATTAGGGCATTTAAATATTGCTGACGCATTATCAGGGTTGACGCTTCCACCATATAGTATTCTTAAATCGCGGGCAATTGTATCATTATTTTGGGTGAAAATGCTACGAATCTTTTGATGGATTTTCTCGATGTCGTCGATTGACGGGGTTCGTCCTGTTCCAATCGCCCACACAGGTTCATAAGCGATAATTATTTGCTGTTTTTGATTTTCGCTGAGTTTTTCGATGGCTAAAGCCAATTGCTCGGTCAATACGTCGGTGGTTTTTCCTTGTTGGTTGTCTTGGTCTTGTTCGCCAATGCAAAGAATAGGGGTGATGCCGTGATTGAATGCAGCGGTGATTTTTTCATAAATCACGGCGTTGGTTTCAGCGAAATATTGTCTGCGTTCAGAATGTCCCAAGATGACATGTTGACAGTTCATGTCGCGTAGCATTGCCATCGAAATCTCGCCTGTGTAAGCGCCATTGTCATGTTGACTGGCGTCTTGAGCTGCCAGTGAAAATGGGGTGGCTAAATTGCTGGACTGCTGTGCCAAGTTGGCTTGTGCTAAATCTAAATAGATAGCAGGTGGTGCAAAAACGACTTCTACTGGTTTGGTGCCAGGTGTTTCTGCCGCGAAAGTGGCGAGTGCATTAACAAATTGGGTGACTTCTGTGTGGGTGCCGTTCATTTTCCAGTTGGCTGCGATGATACCTTTGCGCATCATGGGTTCTCCATTCGTTTGATCTGATTGACTAAGACGGCAAGGGTCTCAGTGACGGTTTTTTCTTGGGTAGCCTCGACCATGACGCGAATTTTTTCTTCGGTGCCTGATGCACGAATGAGTACGCGGCCTTCGTTGCCAAGCTGTTGGTTGGTATCGGTAATGGTTTGTTGTAGTGTTTTGTCTGACATAATACGGTGCTTGTCTTTGACGGCGATATTTTCGAGTTTAAGTGGGTAGAGCTGATAATTTGCGAGCAGTTGATTTATCGTTTTTCCTGTGATGAGCAAGGTCTCAAGAACCTGTAGTGCCGCAATAATCCCATCGCCTGTGGTGAGTTTGTCGAGACAGATGATATGTCCTGATGATTCGCCGCCCAGTTGCCAGCCGTTTGCGACCAAGGTTTCCATCACATGACGGTCACCGACATTGGCTCGGGCAAAGGCAATGCCAAGTGCTTTGATGGCATTTTCGGTGCCGATATTGGTCATAACCGTACCCACCACCCCTTCAATGGGTTGTTGTTGGTATTGCCGCCCCACGGCGATAAGGTATAAAATCGCATCACCGTCAAGGAGGTTGCCTTGGCCATCGACCATAATCACGCGATCGCCATCCCCATCAAAAGCAATGCCTACATTTGCTTGATGTTGGCGAACGTGTGCCGATAACTGATTGGGTGATGTCGAGCCGCAGTTTTCATTAATATTAAGCCCATTGGGGTCGACAGACAAAGGGATAACCTGTGCGCCTAATTCACGAAATACACTGGGTGCGACCTGATAAGTTGCGCCATTAGCGCAATCCAGCACAATCGTTAAGTGAGATAAATCAAGTCGAGACGATAGTGTGGATTTGCAAAATTCAATATAACGGCCTTTGGCGTCTTCGACTCGCTTGGCTTTGCCTATGGCGGCTGAATCAACAACGACGATTGGTTTTTCGAGTTGTAATTCGATTTGGGCTTCTAAGTCATCGTCTAATTTACGTCCATGTTCTGAGAAAAACTTAATGCCATTATCGTAATAAGGGTTGTGCGAGGCACTGACCACCACACCCGCGCAAGCATGAAAAGTTCGCGTTAAGTAAGCAATAGCGGGTGTTGGAATAGGGCCGAGTAGCGCCACATCGACACCAGCTGCTGCAAAGCCAGACTCTAGGGCGGATTCAATCAGGTAGCCAGAAATTCGCGTGTCTTTTCCTATGAGCACTTTGGGTTTGGTTGATTTGTTCCAGTGAGATTGAAAGACGCATCCCGCCGCGTAACCGAGTTTGAGGGCGAATTCAGGCGTAATTAGGCTGTCTCCCACTTTTCCACGAATGCCATCAGTACCAAAATAATGTTTGCTCATAAGCTCATAAGGCTAGGTATAGCCGTTTTATCCAAAGGTAGGTTGTTTATGAATTGCGCTTAGTTGACGTGACGACGGCAATGCCGCCAACGTGTGACACTAAGCCAACCAACGACCCATGCATCGAAACTAACAAAAAACTAATAGCGAAACTAATAGCAAAACCAATACACAGGCTAATGTGAGCCGCATTTTACCATAAACGATAAGATTTTTTGATTTTTGTTTTTTGCGAACAGTTTTTGCGAACAACTTTTTGACAACAGCGCTTGGGTGGGGTAAATTGCCTAGAGGATTACCTAAAGATTGCCTAAGCGCTTGCCTAAGCGGTTACTTAAGAAATTACCTAGGCGATCGCTGAGGATATGTCGATACAGGTAATTAATACAGGCAATTAAGTTTAACGTTAATAAGAAAAATCGGTGGATTGATACCATGTTGCAATTAGACAATTTAAAGAATTTAGAAACGACAATCAATGATGCATTTGAGCAGCGTGAAACCATCAGCGCAAACGATACGGCTGTGGTTGAGGCGGTCAATGAAGTCATTGAATTATTGGAGTCAGGGCAGGTCCGTGTCGCATCACCAGCCGCATCACCAGCTGAATCAGGCTGGCAGGTTAATGAGTGGCTTAAAAAAGCGGTTTTGTTATCCTTTCGATTGCAAGACAATCGTTTGATTACAGATGGCTACACCAATTATTATGATAAAGTGGCGTGTAAATATTCGCACTACCGCGAGTCAGACTTTGCGGCCGCTGGTGTGCGCGTTGTGCCACCAGCCAATGCGCGTCGGGGAACCTATATCGCAAAAAATGTCGTCCTCATGCCAAGTTACACCAACATCGGTGCTTACATTGATGAGGGAACTATGGTCGATACTTGGGCAACAGTGGGGTCGTGCGCGCAAATCGGCAAAGGCGTGCATTTGTCAGGTGGTGTCGGCATTGGTGGCGTATTAGAGCCACTACAAGCTGCACCGACGATTATCGAAGACCATTGTTTTATCGGCGCACGATCTGAGATTGTTGAAGGCGTTATTGTTGAAAAAGGCAGTGTCATCTCGATGGGTGTTTATATCGGGCAGTCCACCAAAATTTTTAACCGACAAACGGGCGAGGTCAGCTACGGACGCGTTCCTGCTGGTTCGGTGGTTGTGCCTGGCAGTTTGCCTGCCAAAGACGGCAGCCATAGCCTGTACTGCGCTGTCATTATCAAGCAAGTCGACGAAAAAACGCGTTCCAAAACGGGCATTAACGAATTGTTGCGCGACTAACGCATTGGCTAACGTAATTGCTAATGTATTTATCTGGCGCATTGATACCGCATGTTTGCCCATGCTGGTCTATATTTGCCGCTTATAGGCAGTAGCACGAGATAATGGGTAACCAGCGTCACGAAGAAACGATGCTTTATGGCATTAAAAATTGCGATAGCGTGAAAAAAGCCATCGCATTTTTTGATAGCCATCAAGTCCCCTTTACCTTTATTGATCTGAAATCGACTGCTTTGCCAGCGTCTTTACTGGCTGACTGGCTGCGACAAGCTCCCGATCAACTGATTAATCGGCGCTCGACAACCTATCGGTCGATAAAAGCCGATTGGGCGGCGGCGCTCTTGCATGCTGAGGGAGAGGCGGTGAATAATTCCGCCGATAATGCAGCCGATAATACCGCTGATAACGTTGCCGATAACGCGGCAATTATTGACTTAATCCAAGCAAACCCGACAGTGCTTAAACGACCCATTATTACGCAAGGTAATCGGGTCGTGGCGGTTGGGTTTTCAGCGGTCGAGTATAAGCAACGTTTTCTAGTGCCTAGCTAATAGTTCTAATGCCTAGCTAATAGTCCTAATAGCCGCATTGACGGCTTGTGTCGTTGCTTGTAGCATGGCGGTAACGGTGTCATGATTTTTGGCAGCACCTGCGTGAACGTTGCCGTCAATATTGACTTGAACGTAGGCGATGGCTTCTGCACGTGTCCCTGCAGAGAGTGCGTGTTCGCTGTAATTTAGGATGCGAATGTTTTTATCGGTTAGTGCCTCTAACGCCCGCACATAAGCCGTCAATGTGCCGTTACCTTCACCGTGGATGGTGTGTCGTTTTTCGTTGACGTCAATCGTTGCCTCGATAGCATCGCCGCGATCGGATTGCCGTTTGATATTAAAATCATGTAAGGTATAAGGCTGGTTTTGTTGCATATAGGCTTGTTCAAATAACGCCCAGATTTGCGTGTTGCTGAGCTCGCTTGCGCAATCTTCGGACATTTTTTGTACCGCTTGACTGAAATCAATTTGCATCCAACGGGGTAATTCAATACAGTAGTCGCGCTGCAAAACATAAGCCACGCCGCCCTTGCCAGATTGGCTGTTAATGCGAACGACATCCTGATAGCTGCGCCCAATATCGCGAGGGTCAATCGGCAGGTAGGCGATTTCCCAGCTGTCGGAATGGGTAGCATGGCGTTGGTCTAGGCATTTTTTGATGGCATCTTGGTGAGAGCCTGAAAATGCCGTAAAAACTAACTCACCCGCGTAGGGGTGGCGAGGATGCACGGGTAAATGAGTAAACGCGGTGACAGACTGGACAATTTCAGACATATTTGAAAAATCCAGCGTTGGGTCAATGCCTTGGCTATAAAGGTTCATTGCCATGGTGACAATATCCATATTGCCCGTGCGTTCGCCATTGCCAAATAAGGTGCCTTCGATACGGTCAGCGCCAGCGAGCAGGCCTAATTCAGCTGCGGCGACAGCACAGCCTCTGTCGTTGTGGGTATGTAAACTGACGCTGACGTATTCGCGTGACGGGAATTGATTGCAAAAATATTCGACTTGATCGGCAAATAAATTCGGGGTTGACGCTTCTACGGTGGCGGGCAGATTGATAATGACCGCTTGGCCTGTCTCGGGGCGCCAGACGCGGCACACGGCTTCGCAAACGCTGACAGCATAATCGGTCTCGGTCTGTGAAAAACTCTCTGGAGAATATTGGAAGATCCATTCTGTATCGGGGTATTTTTTGGCGTATTGTTGGACTAGGGTTGCGCCAGCAACGGCGATATCTTGGATTTCTGTTGTGGATTTTTGAAAAACTTTTTCGCGTTGCACGCGAGAAGTTGAGTTATAGACATGCACAATCGCACGTTTTACCCCGACAAGCGATTCAAAAGTTTTTTCAATCAAATGCTCACGCGCCTGTACCAGTACCTGGATGGTAACGTCGTCAGGAATACGGTTTTCTTCGATAAGTTGTCGATGAAAATCAAATTCGGTTTGTGAGGCGGAGGGAAACCCCGTTTCAATTTCCTTAAAACCACAATCAACCAGAATATCAAAATAACGGAGTTTCTGATTGATATTCATGGGGTCAATCAGGGCTTGATTGCCATCGCGTAGGTCAACGCTACACCATGTGGGTGCGGTTTGGATGGCGTTATCGGGCCACTGGCGCGACTGCATAGGTGGTGCAAAGTCAAATGCAGGATATTTGCGAAAATTATAATCAGTCATAGTCGTTTATTGGGTTGTTTCTTGGATTGTTTATTGCGTCGTTAAATTAATGTGTATAGTAAATGTATACTTAAATGTGTATTAGTCTGCCTATTATAATCTAGGTTAGCTGTGTTTTATGACTAAAGTGACAGCTTATTTGTCAATTTATTAGTTTTTTATTATAATAAATCTTATTTAATTAGAATAATTGTTTAATTTTTTAAAACCTATGACCTATTCACTAGATAAGACTGATAAATCCATCCTACGGATTTTGCAAACTCACGGTAAAATCAATACGATTGAACTCGCTGAGCAGGTGGGCTTGTCGGTTACGCCGTGCGCAAGACGATTAAAGCTGCTAGCGTCGAATGGTTATATCGAAACAACTATCGCGGTGTTGAATCCTGAGAAATTGGGGTTAGACCTAACCGTCTATATTGCAATCAGCATGGAGCGACACACGCCAGAGCAGTTTGATGTCTTTGAAGCGGCGGTAAAAACTTTCCCAGAAGTGGTTTCTTGTAGTGTTGTGACGGGGCGCGTTGAGGACTATTTGTTGCGTGTCGTGGTGCGAGATATGAAGCACTATGAAGAGTTTTTATTAGGACGGCTGAATCGTATCAAAGGGGTCGATACCGTTCATTCGAGTTTTGAGCTTCGTCGTGTCATCCGCCATGGGGCGTTGCCGATTTATTAGATTTATTAGCTAGGTCCATAGATAAGCCCATAGATAAGCCCATAGATAAGTTTATAAGTAACGGAATGGATAAACGTATTTGATCGGTTAGTTGGTGGGCAGTAAATGGGTGGCAAATTTGTTAAATATTCCCTATAATGGCATCAATTACACCAAAAAATGAATTGTGATTGAGGTCAATTATGCACGAAAACCACACCGAGTTAGAAACGCTTTTTAATGCCTATACCCAAAAATTAGAACAGCAAGAAAGCCAAGAGCTGCTCAGTGTGAGTGAAAGTCTGGCAATGCTCCATAAAAATGGGCAGTACCCGTACGAAAAGCGATTACCTAAAAAAGCGTACGAAGATGCGTTATTACTATTACAGATTGAGCTGCTCAAGTTGCAGCGCCATATTGTCCAGACAAATCAGCGTGTTGTGGTCGTGTGCGAAGGGCGAGATGCGGCGGGTAAAGGGGGCGCAATTAAACGTTTTACCCAATATTTAAATCCACGCCATGCGCGAGTCGTCGCCCTTGCTAAGCCCAACGAGCAAGAAAGCACACAGTGGTATTTTCAGCGTTATGTCAATCATTTACCTAGCGCAGGTGAAATTATTTTCTTTGACCGCTCTTGGTATAACCGTGCAGGCGTTGAACGCGTGATGGGGTTTTGTACGCAAGCCGAGCTGCAGCAATTTTATCAACAAGCCCCTGAATTCGAATACATGTTGACACAATCGGGGGTTAAATTAATCAAGTATTGGTTTTCCGTATCGCGCTTAGAGCAACTGCGGCGTTTTCACGACCGCATGCGAAATCCACTGAAAAAATGGAAATTAAGCCCAATGGATTTGGAGTCATTAGATAAATGGAATTCCTATACAGAGGCCAAGCAAGCGATGTTTACCCATACGGATCGTCGTGCAACACCGTGGACGGTCGTGCGTTCTAATGACAAAAGACGCGCACGGATTGAGTCGATTCGTTATTTTTTGGCACAGTTTGAATACCCTGGCAAAGATAATGCGTTGATTGCTAAAATTGACCGCCGAGTGATTGATTAACCACAGTTAGCAACAGTAAGTCAGTTAGCAACAGTAAGTCACAGTTAGCCACAGTACGTGATGGACAAAGAAAGGACGCTTGTGAAGGGCGCTTGTGGGGTTAAGTGGTCGTTAAGCCGTGCTTACTTTTTGTCTAAATTTTTTGTCTAAAGAAATGGCCCACCGAAGTGGGCCTATTTTTTTTGGTGCTTTACTGTGTTGAGTAAAGCTTAGTTAAGCCTAGTTAACCTGACACTCGTTGCCAAACTCAAAACCTAATCTCACGAGATTATAAGAGAGTTGACCATCTTCGCCATTGAGTACCGCTGTGGCGCTGTTGCAGCTATTAAATGTGACGGTTGCGTTACCCCAGTCTTGGATGCCTGGTGGGCTGTTAGGTGCTTGGGTGAAGCTTGCACCGTTGCCTGAAAAACCTGTGTACGCTTTGGCGGCATAGGGTTTTGCAACTTGCACGGTGTTGTCGTCCAAATCAATTTCTAGGTAGAACCATTTGGTGTCGCCATTGCCATCAGCAGTGTAGCCATAGTGGTACATAAATAGCTTGTTTGCTGTTGGGCGTGTTGCATTAAAGCCAGATCCGCTGTAATTCGGGTCATACCATAATCCTGAGACGCTAGAAATTCGAGGGCTAGCGCTTTCTTCACCAAGCACAACGGCATTGGGCGCGTGCGTTTTGATAAAGTCGATATACGAACTAACACGGGTGTATCCGCTAGGGTCGCCACCAGCGCAGCCTGCAGCAGAACCAAAGCTGACAATACCCGCTTGTGCATTTTGTCCATTGCGGTTGACATTAAGTGGGCCACCGCTGTCGCCTTGACACGAGTCTTTGCGTGTGCCGTCGCTATAACCTGCGCAAACTAGCGTGTCCCGCCAGAATCCATACACGTTACGGCAGACAGCATCACGTCTAATGGGTAAGTCAACACGCTGTAGACTGTTCGATAAGTCGCCGCCAGTGCTGGTAGTGCCCATGCCAATAACCGTGCCCGTGGTATTGTCTAGGTTAGCCGTGGCGTTGTTGAGTATGGTCTTATTGGCATTGCTAAAGCCTGCAACGGCGGTGTTCAAACGGATAATGGCAATATCGTTGTTGATGAGGTTGGCGTAGCTGGGGTGAACAATCACTGCACTGGCGCTATACGATTCATCGTAAACTAACGCACCATTGTTGCTTCCATTAGGTGAGGTTAACGCAAAGACAATGCCAGCAGGCGCGTTGTCGCCACCGCCGTTAGACACACAGTGTGCAGCAGTGAGGACATGACGAGCATCAAGCAAGGTGCCGCCACAAAGGAATCCGCCGTTTGATGCATTGATAATGACGCTAACAAAATTCGGGGCATCTGATGGGTTGATATTGGTGCCGTTGACAATTTTGGGGATAATGGTGTTGCCGAGTAATTTACGTTGAATCAAATCATCGCTTGAAATTCTACGCACATCGGCCTGTAGGGTAAAGCTTGATGCATCAGCCTCAACATTAGTCTCAGTATTAGTGCCGGTTTCGGCATGGACGCTAAAGGCTGTGCTGAGTGCAATGGCACACAGGGGTAATAGCCCCCATTGGTTTTTGTTTATCATGTTGCTGTCTCCTAGCTAACGGGTTAATGATGTTGTGTAATGTGTATGTAGTGTGTAATTAATATGTACTGATGTAGGTTAATTATAGTTTAATTATCGTGTGATTAGTGAAAAAATCAAGCTGAATAGTCAATAATTAACGGATGTCTATTCATACACCCCTCTGTTTTTTTTTATTATCAGATTGCTATTACTTCATTATTACTTCAGAGGGTAACGTTGCAATTTTTGCATATTTTTTCGGCTATTTGATTCAAATACATGACAACTAATACATGGCAACAAGTAGATGACAGCAAGTAGATGACAGCTAAATAGACGATAGCGTGGTTTGGCTAAAAATCAATGACGCCTTGCGCACGGCGGCGTATCGTTTCCAAAGACCATGCCTTGGTGAGTTGTCCATTCTCGAAAACCACGGTGAGTTCGTCTTGCTGGTCAGGTTTGAGGTCTTCTTGGCGAATGGTGTTGTAGCCAGTTTCGGTTTTGATTAAAGCGAGGCGGCCACGTTTTGAGCGTTTGCCGCTATCGGTCACGGGGTCTTTGAATACATCTCGCCATTGGCCTGCAACGCAGGCATAGCTGGCCTTCATGGCAAATCGCATGGTGTCTCGGTTCATCTTTTGCAGCAACGATCCGCCCATGCCAAAGGCGATGTTTTCTGCAGATATTTTGTTGTTTTTCAAGGTTTTTAAGATATGCCCTAATGATTCAGCGTTAATGCCATCGCCTTGGATAAGGCGGATGTAGTCAGGAAGCTGACGGTAGCCTTTGCTATTGATGTGGTAGCCGAATTTATCCATGAGTCGCTCAATGGCTTCTAATGAGGTGCGTACAGGATCGCCAGAGTCAGGGCGAATGACGATGGTTCCTTGATTATTGGTGACTTTATCGTGCAGTAATTCACCCCAAATATGGTCGATTGCATGCCATAAATCATACGAATCAGAGACAACGGCAACGGCTTTGCCTTTGCCGCCAAAGGTGTCTATCATATTTTCGTAGGCTTCTTTTTCGCGGGATTGCCCCCATGCGGTCATTGTCGAGTGTTCTGCCGCTGGGATGGAGAATCCCGCCATAGATTCGCCGTATATTGATTGCGCCAAAACAAGGGCAGGGACAGTGTCGGTGCCCTTGAAGTTGACCAAATGAGCCAGTCCGCCGATGGCGGCGCTCTCGGTTGAGCTGACACCGCGTGCGCCAAAATCATGGAGCTTGAAGTCAATGCCATCGGTGTTGTCTGCCGTCTCCAGCAGGTATTTGTAAATCACTTGTCGGCAGTGCCAAGAAATCGTGGCAACCGTGGTTGGATACCAGATGGCACGCAATAAAGCCGTCTCGATATAACTGGTTAACCAGCCGCACATTGGATCCGTATTAATGACTTGGCAAAGCACATTCTGCGTTGGGATAATATAGCCTTCGGGGACGGCCTGAATACGTAACGGGAAGTAGCCTTGGTGTTTGTTTAAAATATAGGTCCAGTTTTCGCGACAAAAAGGCAGCCCGTGGGCGGTTAGGATGCTTTCTGCTTCGTCGATGTTTGCTGCTGTAATTGGCTGGCAAAGGTATTGTTTAAGAAATATCTGTAGCCCAAAAAATACGCCATCGGCATATTTCCCACCACGAGATTCTAGGTAACTGGATACATATTCTGTTTGCGGTGGGTATTGCAAATAATGAGAGGCCTTGTAAGAATCAATATTTAAAATAGGGTTGATATTCATGTGGTTGGCTCCGCGGTGTGGGTTCGAGCGAGTAGAAATTGTATAATAAAATAGTGGTCTTCGAAAAACTGGTCGCGCTTTAATGTTGTGATGGGTAGCCAGTGGGTTTCTGCGGCATCGTCATTGGCACAAACGCTGGGTATCGCCTCTAGGTCTGATAAATCAAAATGATAACAGTAGGTAATCGTGCGTCCGCGTACTGAGCGGTTAGGGTCATCGAAAACCGCATGATTTTTTAGGCGTGCGAGTAAGGTTTTTTTATTTAGCGTGATTTGTGTTTCTTCGAAAAGCTCGCGTAAGGCACCGTTAATCAAGGTTTCATCACCATCCAAAAAACCGCCTGGTAAGGCATATAGGCCTTTGCCTGGATGATTTCTGCGGCGGATAAGTAAGGCTTGTCCTTGGTAAGTGACCAGCGCGTCAACGGTGGTGAAAATTACAGGGTAAGGCGTCTGTTGCCATTCGGATTTGAATGCTTGGATAGCATGGTAGGTTGATTGTAGCGATTGGTAGTAGTCTGTTAGGCTAAACTGCTGTAGCCATTGCTGTGTCGTTGCCGAGATAGCTGGGTGGTGAAAGTGTGCGGGGTTTTCACAAGCAAAATAGCGATTTCGCAGGTCGGTGGCGTGGATGTCTTTGAGGTTGCCAACTTCTAAAAAACCCCACTCAGGGAACAGCGCGAGGTAATAGGTGGATTCGTCTTTGTTGTGACCGACCAGTGCCACGTGGTCGGTTGGGTTGGTGCGGGTTTTTATCTGTTGACTGACCGCTTTGGTCCATGCTTTGTCATTATATTTGTAGTCGAGTAATGGCTGAATAATGACACGTTTTGCGAGTTCGGGTGGTAAGCTGTCGTTGATGATTTGTTGGCGCTCTTCAAACGTGAATGGGTTGCGAAGCGAGCGTGCATTGCCCGACGAGCCGACTAAAATAATGAGTTTTTTGGCTTGGCTAAGGGCACGTTGGCAGACAAACGCATGGCCTTGGTGAAACGGCTGAAAACGGCCGATAAAAATAGCATAGTCATAGCGGAAATTTGTCATCATAGGGTTGAATGGCTGGCGACCATTTTGTCAATATGTCTTGTTAGTGGTTTTATTGAGGTGGTTTATGGTTTGTTTTATGGTTTCTTTATGCGTCGTTGTGAATTTTTCGCTATATCGTATCATAAGTTGATAGAAAATAGCGACAGGTGTGCATCAATGTGCATTAATGTGCAAGCCCTAGTGTGCTTAATCCTAATGCGTCTAATTCTAATGCGCCTAATATCCAGATTTAACCATCGAATTAATCCATCGCGTCAATCCAGCGCGTTAGTCGTTAGACACAGTTGGGGCAGTGTTGCGGTAGTGTTGACGTGGCCGTGTTTGTGCTACAATAAATAGTAATCAAATATAAAAAATAAATCATAAAAAACAAACAGGCTGGCGAATATGATACAGAGTCAAATTAGCACATTGGTCAATGGCGATGACCTAACTTATGAAGCAATGCAATCAGTCATGCATGCCATGATGTCAGGGCAGACAAACGACATTGAGAATGCGGCTTTTTTAACGGCGCTGACCATCAAGGGCGAAACCGTGACAGAGATTCAAGCGGGCGCTGAAGTAATGCGTGAGTTTAGTACCAAAGTCCACGTGCGCAGTGACTTGCAAGACTACTTGGTCGACCCCGTAGGCACAGGTGGTACGCACTCAAATGTCTTTAATGTATCGACTGCCTCAAGTATTGTTGCAAGCTGTGCTGGGGTAACGATTGCCAAGCACGGTAATCGTGCAGCCAGCTCAAAGTCAGGTAGTGCTGATTTGCTAGAAGCAGCCGGTGTTAATGTGATGCTGAATCCAGATCAAATGACGCAGTGTATTGAAAAGTTTGGGATTGGGTTTATGTTTGCGCCTCAGTTACACGGCGCTATGAAGCATGTGATTAACACCCGAAAAACGTTAGGGATTCGTACGGTATTCAATTTATTGGGGCCGCTGACTAATCCATCTGGCGCCAAACGCCAAGTGCTAGGTGTGTTTGATGCCGCTTGGTTACAGCCTATGGCTGATGTGTCGAAACGCTTAGGGCAAACACGCGTTATGGTTGTTCACAGCGATGATGGGTTGGATGAAATTTCTATCGCAGCGCCTACGCAAGTAGTTGAACTATCAAACCATTCGATGAATGCCTATCAGATTGACCCCAAAGCGTTAGGCATATCCCACCGTGATATTGATGCCGTGCGAGTGAATAGCCCGCAGCAAAGCCTCGATTTGATTATGGCGGCCTTTTCTGGGCAACCTGGGGCTGCCTATGACATGATTTTATTAAACAGTGCTGCGATTATTCAGGTGGCAGGCTTGTCGGACGACTATCCTAGTGCCATAGAGACGGCACGATCAATTTTGGACGCGGGACAAGCTTTGACAAAGCTAAACGAATATGCGCGGTTTACGCAGGCGGTTTAAATCACAGGCGGTTTAAATTTAATTAGCCGAAACAAACTTGCGAGCGGTCTATCGTATAATAATTTGTCTTGTCCTGCTTGTTGCCTTGTTTGTTGCCCTGCTTGTGCCCTGCTTGTTGTCATGCTTGGCGTGGGTAACCTGCACATTTTGCGGTTATTTGTGGTGATTAATAATACCGCTATTGTGGCGCCGCTGCGGTGACATCG
Source organism: Ostreibacterium oceani (assembly GCF_009362845.1). Taxonomy (NCBI): domain Bacteria; kingdom Pseudomonadati; phylum Pseudomonadota; class Gammaproteobacteria; order Cardiobacteriales; family Ostreibacteriaceae; genus Ostreibacterium; species Ostreibacterium oceani. The sequence continues at coordinate 44,058 of NZ_WHNW01000001.1, forward strand.
CTGTTGTGGAAAATACGGGCAACTGAATGAATGATAAACAATAATAGCGGACACCGAGGTTTCGTATGCCGTGTGAAATGGCAAGCATTAAAATTAGGAGAATAACATCAACATGAACCAGTCAAACACCGCAGCAGCAATGCCAACCTTGTTGGAAAAAATTGTGGCAGTCAAAAAAGCCGAGGTCGCTGAGCGTTCAGAAAAAATACCGTTGGCGGTTGTTGAGCATATGTTGGCAGAACTAAACGGGCCATCGCGTGGGTTTTATGAGCATTTGCAAAAGCGGGTCGAGCGACATGAAAACGCGGTGATTGCAGAAATAAAAAAAGCCTCCCCCAGCCAAGGTGTGATTCGTGAAAATTTCTCCCCCGTTGAGATTGCACAAAGTTTTGAACGCCACCAAGCGGCTTGTTTATCGGTGTTAACGGACGCGTCATTTTTCCAGGGTAGCGAAGTCTATTTAGAGGAGGCGCGTGAGGCAACGCAACTACCCGTGATTCGTAAAGACTTTATTATCGATGCTTACCAAGTCTATGAATCCAAAGCGATGGGCGCAGACTGTATTCTATTGATTGCCGCGTGTTTGTCGCAAACACAAATGCTGACCTTTACGCGACTAGCGTATGATTTGGGTATGGATGTATTGGTCGAAGTGCATAATTTGGCTGAGTTGGATAAGGTCGCAGGGTTGCCAATCCGTATGGTGGGGATTAATAATCGTGATTTACATACATTTGATGTGAATTTGACGACTACCTTTGAGCTGGCTGCACAAATTCCCAAAGAAATCCTTATTGTCACTGAAAGCGGTATTCATTCACGCGAAGACGTAGAGTTAATGAATACCATGGGTATTTATGCGTTTTTGGTTGGGGAAAGCCTAATGCGCCACGATGATCCAGGTGAAAAATTAGACCAGTTGTTTTTTAATGGGGTTTGATGTGGTTTTTGTAAAAAGCACCATTAAAAAACAAAAGGCTAAAAAATATAAAGCCAAAAAATATTGCTTTGTATTGCCGTTGTTGTTGCTGTCTGCTTGGGCACAGGCGCAGCAATACGATGTGACTGTCAAAGGCGTAAACGCGGGAAAAGCCGCACTGCAGTATGAAATAAATGCGTCGACTTATGCGGTAAGCCTTGCGTTGTACCCTAGCGGGGTGGCAAAGTTATTTGGGGTTGACGATATGCAAGAAAAAGCCGCTGGCGTGATTAAAGCAAACCAGTTTTACCCTGAGTCGTATGGGCGCTACCCATTGTCTAGTGGCGGTGACACAACGGGCGAGCCGCTACTGAGCGTGGCATTTATCGATGATATGCTCGAGGTAAGAGAAGCCGATGGCTATGAACGATTACCATTAATGCAAAGCGGCCAAGATCCCTTGACACAAATATTACAAATTCAACAAGATATAGCGAAAGGACAATTGCGGTCTGAGTATATCTTGGTGACTGATACCAACCAGCGCACTTATGTGGCAACGCTAGACCAGCAAGCCAACACAAACCAAGTCCAGCTAACGCAGGCAGCGGGTGGCGAGCGGGTGATTAAGCTTTGGTTTGATGTGAATAATACGTTATTAAAAATGCAAAAGATTAAACGCGGAAAAATCGATTTTGAAATCATAAAACGAGATGTGTCAGGCTAAAATGAAACGAATGATAGCGATGGTGCGTAATGATGCCTAATGATGCGTGATTCTACGTAATAACGATAAGTGTTGTGGGTAGTAATAAATAGTGATAAGCAGTGATAAGCAGTGATAAGCAGGTAAGTGTTTCGAATGCTATTTGCATTATGCAAAAGTGATTTGTCGAGACGACAGTTAATCAGACGGTTGTAAATTTATATCATAACCAATGAAAACCTTAATTTTAATTAAAGAAGATACCTTTCAGATATACAATGATTTGTATATCGGTTTCCACAAAGCCATCGGTTCGGTGGATATGCGGCGTTTGGATGAACTGGCTGAATCTGATTTGCGCGCTTATTTTGATAGCCATGTAGAGACGGAAAAATATGATCGCATTGTTTTGCATCTTCATTTTGAATATTTGACGTCTCAGTTAAAATTTTTGGCGACCTTGCCAGGGCTTGTTTTTATCGATCGATTAACGTCTTTTGATAGTGTTGAAAGCCATGACCAGCACATGAAATTTTATAAAAAAATTCCTTGGGCGCGTGTTATTTTAACCAGTTATAACTTGATGGAAAAATACCAAGCGCATGGTTTGGACGCGTGGGCGGTCCCCAAAGGCTATAACAGTAGTGTGTTTAATCAAGTGACCCGCAAACGTAAAACTGACATCGGCTTGATTAATAATCGATTTGTTAAAAGCGAAAAATACCCGCATCAGCAGCAACAGGCCCAATTCATCAAAAAATTAATCGCAGATTACCCGAATACCGTCATTGCAGAGGCACTGAGCGAATCAGCGTATGTTAACTTTCTGCATAGCATCCAAATGCTGGTTTGCCCAGACATCGGTGCTGGAGAGTATTTGCATAAAACCTTTGAAGCAATGGCCTGTGGTGTGATGGTCATGGCGTTTGACCAAGGTGAAACGGAGAATGCGGCGATTGGGCTGAGTGATTTAGACAATATTGTGTTATTTAGAGATTACACCGAATTTCAACAAAAACTTGAATTGCTGTCTAACCACAAAGAATTTATTCATAAAATCGCCCAGAATGGTCAGCAGCTCGTACAGACAAAATACCCGTATATTACGGTCGGTGAAAGCATCGCAACACTGGTTGCGGCCGAAATGAGACGCCCTGAAGATTTCCAAACGGGGATTAAAATTTTTGGATTTCGTGTCTAGCCTGTACGAATACCACCAATCGTGCAGATGGTTAAAACGCCCTGCTAAGCCGTTGATGTTTTTCGTTAACGGTTTTTTTGATAGCTAATGCAATATATTCGTCAAACCCTATTGCCAATGATTTACCGCCATCCTATTGCGGTTGGGATGCTGCTGTCTGTCATTTCAGGGGTTTATCTGATTGCTGACTACGGCATCATTAATCGAGCAGCATTATTACCCATGTGGCAGCTGCAACAAATGGAGTTAACGCAACCAGCACAGTCGCCTTATGAAGTATTCGGTATACTGGGTGTTGTTGGTCATTGGTTGCATGATGGCTTGGGGCTGTCTTTAACTGCCTCGGTGTATGGGCTGTTGTTAGTGGTGCATGCAGGAATTATTGGGTTGATTTTATTGATAACACAGCGCCTGCAGTTAGCATTATTGACGCAGTGGATACTGCTTTTTTTGGTGCTTTGCCACCCCAATTACAATGATTTTCGCACCTATCTAATGAATGAACCGATTTATTGGTTAATTTGGTTGGTTGGCGTGTATGTTCTGTTGCGGTTTTATCGCGAGCGTCCTGTGTTCACAGGCATTATCTGGATTGTGCTATTTCTGCTTGCTGGTCAGCTCAGTTTGGCCGCATGGTTTTGGCTGCTGCTCTTTCCATTTGGTGCTTTTTTGATTAAAGACTGGCGCAGTAAAAGTGTCTTTATCGCGTTGGTTTGTTATGCGGCAGTGATGATTTTGTTGATGTTATTTCCGCTTTACCACGGTGAGTCTCCGCTGCACTTTTTTATCGAAATAGCTGGGCAAACCAATCGGTTATCGGATTGGTTGCGGTTAAATAATGCGGCGTGGCTTGACGAAAGTGACCGACTGATTCCTGCGATTTTTGTGTTTTCAGGTGCAACAAGTATTGTGCTTATCCATATGATGATGTCGTTGGGGTTAGTCTGTGGGCTTTTGGCTTTTTATGCTTGGCGAAAAAAACAGTATCAAGTCGTTCATTCTGCGTATTTAAGTTTGCTTATTTATGTATTTATTTTCGACATATTGGTTGCTATTTTATTGTGGGTATTTGCCGCTGAGTATTCAGGGTTGTATTTTTTTGCGAGTGTTTTTTTGATTTTTATTTTGGCAGCATTGGGGCTATCTTATGTGTTTAAAAAACTATTAACGCATCGATATCCAAGGCATTTTTCATTGGTCATTATTTGGTGTTTAGTGGCTTATTTTGCAAGTGGTTATATTATTTTTGGGCCCACAAAAACACATATCAAAGCCGCAGGAAGCTACGCCAAAGCCACATTGACCGACTATCCCATTTATGCAAACGACGAGACTTTTTTATACTACGCGGGGCGTCACCCAGAGCACACCGCTTCGCCAACTTTTGTCACGGAGCTGCAGCAAATCCGCACATTTTATTACGCCTATAATAAAAATAGGAAACGCGCGCTCCCTGAGATACTGGCAAATAAAGAACCCATTTATCAGACAGCCAACTCTCATAATGATATATTATATTTGTATTTATTTTCCAAATAATAGCTAAGGACAGTATTGCTTAGCGCCATAATTAATGCGACGTAAAGTGGCTTTATTCGATGAAAGTTTATGAAATAACTTGCGTGAATATGCGCGAATTTTTGCTATACTATGCGTTGATTTACGGTGAGTTTGATTGCGGTGGATTGATTTCTTTTTTTCTTTTAAACAGACGAATCATTTTGGATAGAACGGATTTATTTGATGGCAAGCAGTTAGTTTCTGCGTCGCTGACCAAGCGATTCGGTTCTTATGTGGCTAATGACGGCGTTGATTTTTCTATACGCCCTGGGGAAATAAAAGCATTGCTCGGTGAGAATGGCGCAGGTAAATCAACCTTTGTCAAAATGTTAAGTGGCGTTATTCGACCAGACAGTGGGCAGCTCTATTGGGATGGAAAGCCCGTCACAATAACCTCGCCGATTGATGCGAAAAAATTAGGCATCGGCATGGTATTTCAGCATTTTTCTTTGTTTGAAGGGATGACCGTGCTAGACAATATTGCGCTAGCGCTAACGCGGCCGTATAATCGTGCGACATTAATTAATGAGATTATTGATATTTCTGGGCATTATAAGTTGCCTGTGCCGCCGCTCGCGTTAGTCTCGTCGGTGTCAGTAGGGGTTAAGCAGCGCATTGAAATTTTACGTTGCCTAATGCAGCGTTCAAAATTATTGATTTTGGATGAGCCCACCTCAGTCTTGACACCACAGGAAGTCGAGAGTTTATTTGTTACCTTGCGTCAGCTAGCCGAAGATGGCTGTGCGATTTTATATATTTCCCATCGGCTCAATGAAGTGCGTGCGCTTTGTCATTCGGCGACGATTATGCGCGCAGGGCGTCACGTTGCCGAAATTAACCCGAGAGAACACAGCAGCCAAGCAATTGCTGAGTTAATGCTCGGTAAAAAAATCTACACCCCATTGCAGGATAACAACCCTAACCAACAACAGCCTGTTTATTCGGTTAATTCGTTAAATTTAGCTGGTCAAGGCACAGCGGTGTCGCTGCGTGATATTAATTTTACGATTAATGCAGGCGAAATTTATGCCATTATTGGGCTGGCAGGCAATGGGCAAAATGAATTAATGTCGGTGTTGTCAGGTGAGATACCGCTACATGACGCTAACACGATTTGTTTTAACGACAAAGGTATCGCGAATTTGCCTATTTCAAGGCGACGAGAAGCAGGCATTGGTATCTCCTATGTGCCAGAAGAGCGTTTGGGTCATGGTGCCGTTTCTGACATGAATTTGGTTGAAAATACGCTACTGACAGCGACGACGACACAGCAACTAGCCAAAGGCGGCTGGCTACTAACGAAAAAAGCAACCACGTTTGCGCACAAAGTCATGGCATCTTATTCGATTAAGGCACAAAGCGAAAAAACACTGGCCAGTGAGTTGTCGGGTGGGAATTTGCAAAAATTTATCGTTGGTCGCGAAATAGAGCAAGCGCCCAAGGTGATTTTAGCCGCGCAACCAACGTGGGGCGTTGATGTAGGGGCGGCATGTCAAATCCAGCAAACCCTAATTGATTTAGCCAAATCGGGGTGTGCCATTTTGGTGATATCGCAAGATTTGGATGAAGTATTTGCGATTGCTAATCGCGTCTCAGTCATATACGATGGGCAGCTTTCACCCAGCTATCCAACCAGTATACTTACCGGTAAGGATATTGGGTTAATGATGCTAGGTAATCCGTTATCTGATGATAAAATTTTAGCGAGTCATATTCAGTGATACAGTTAATTAAGCGCGAACAAAAAAGTCATTTTATCGCCTACTTAGGATCAGTGGTGGCTTCTTTGTTAACGGTGTTGTTTGGCGGCTTGTTATTTTATTTATTAGGGTTGCATCCTGTGAAAACGTTGTTGGTGTTTTTTGTTTCACCGCTTGCGAATTTACAAGGGGTAGCCGAGCTTGCTGTCAAAGCAGCCCCCATTATTTTATGTGCGATTGGGTTGTCTTTTTGCTTTCGCGCCAATCAGTGGAATATCGGCGCTGAGGGCCAATTATTTTGTGGTGCTATGGCAGCAAGTGCTGCGGCACTTTTTTTTAATACAAGCGAAAGCGCTTGGGTGATTTATGTGGTCATTTTGTGCGGGGTGTTTGCTGGTATGCTGTGGGCGGCCATTCCCGCTTTTTTAAAGGTCCATATGCAAACCAACGAAATCTTAACCAGCTTAATGCTGACGTATGTTGCGTATCAATTATTGCAATTTTTAGTCTATGGACCGCTCAAAGATCCGACTGGGTTTGGCTTTCCTGAAAGCGAATTATTCTCTAGTGCAACGACATTACCGCCTTTGATGGCTGGTACTCGGCTGCACTATGGCATGCTTTTAATCCCTGTTATTGTGATACTGGCTAGCTTATTGTTGAATCGACACTTGCTGGGTTACCGCGTGCGCTTGATTGGTATGGCGCCAGCGGCAGTCCGTTATGCAGGCTTTTCTCAGAAAAAAATCATCTGGACTGTTTTCTTAATCTCTGGTGCTTGCGCTGGGTTGGCTGGGGCGTTTGAAGTAACTGGCATTATTGGTCAGCTAGTACCTAGCGTGTCACCGGGTTATGGCTTTACCGCGATTATTGTGGCTTTTTTGGGGCGACTAAACCCTATTGGTATTTTTTTTGCAGGCTTTGCCATCGCTTTGACTTATCTGGGCGGAGAAGTGTTGCAAATTGTTGATACACAGGAATTGGCACTATCCAATAGCGGTGATGACATTGTTATTTCAAGGGCGATTGGTGATGTGTTGCAAGCCAGCGTGCTGTTGTTTTTGTTGATGACAGAAGTGCTAACACGGTATCGGCTTGCTTGGGTGTCAGGTTATCAGAGTAACTCAAGCAACCAAAGTAACCAAAATAATCAGGCGGCGTCATCGTGATACTGGCAGAGTGGCTGACCATTATGAATGCCTCCACGCCTTTGTTATTGGCGGCGCTTGGAGTGTTGGTGGTTGAGCGTGCGGGTGTGTTAAATTTGGGCGTTGAAGGCATGATGCTAATGGGTGCTGTGGTCGGCTTTATACTCGCCCTGTCGGGCACGGCGCCATGGCTTTGTTTTATTGGTGCAGCATTGGCGGGTGTTTCGTTAGCCTTGGTTTTTGCTATTTTTGCGTTGGGATTTAAGGCGAACCAAGTCGCCACGGGATTAGCAGTGGCTATCTTAGGCACAGGGTTAAGCTCACTGATTGGGGCTAAATATGTCGGGCAGCAATTCGATGGGTTTGGTAATTTGGCGATACCTTATCTGTCTGATATCCCCGTGCTCGGTGTCGTTTTATTTAATCAAAATCTGTTGATTTATTTGTCATTTTTGATGCTAGCTTTGGTTGTTTGGTTTTTTTATAAAACAAAATTGGGGCTCATCTTACGTGGCATTGGCGACAATCATTATGCCGCGCACGCTCTGGGGCACCGAGTTATTCTGATTCGATGTTTGGCGATTGCCTTTGGTGGTGCGATGGCAGGATTGGGCGGTGCTTATATGTCATTGATTTCCCCGCATCTATGGACACAAGAATTAACCGCAGGCAGAGGATGGATAGCGATTGCGCTGGTTGTTTTTGCCACGTGGCGCCCCGTTCGTCTGTTGTTTGGCGCGTATCTTTTTGGTAGCATAAGTGTGTTACAATACAATCTGCAAAATAATCAATGGTTTTTTGTGGCGCCGCAGTTGTGGGCAATGCTACCTTATGTGGTGACTATTTTGGTGTTAGTGATTATTTCTAATCCTAAAATCAGTGGGCGATTCCATGCGCCTGCGGATTTGGGAAAAGTGTTTCACCCCACCCGATAGTTAGTTTTTTGTTTTTTTTTATCATACAGAGTCTGAGGAAAATTATGCCATTAAATATGCCATTAAACAGCTTACAAAAAATCTTATTTGCGATGTTATCGAGTATTGCATTAACCTTTGCCAGTGCGACCGAGGAATCGGTAGAGACGCCACTTAAAATTGGGTTTGTTTATGTCGGGCCCGTCGGAGATTTTGGTTGGTCTTACCAGCATGACCAAGGGCGTCAAGCCATCGAAGAGAAATTCGGTGACCGAGTGAAAACGACATTTATCGAGAGCGTCAAAGAAGGTGCAGACGCAGAACGCGTGATTACGCAGTTGGCAAACGATGGGCATGGTTTGATATTCACCACGTCATTTGGCTATATGAACCCGACGGTTAAGGTTGCCAAACGTTTCCCCGACGTAAAATTCGAACACGCGACAGGCTATAAGCGTGAGACAAACTTAGCAACTTATTCTTCGCGATTTTATGAAGGGCGCTATATCGCTGGGATGCTTGCTGGCGCGATGACCGAGAATAATACCATTGGCTATGTTGCATCTTATCCGATTCCTGAGGTTATTCGTGGGATTAATTCGACTTTGTTAGGCGCGCGTCGCGTCAATCCAGCGGTGACAATCAAAGTCGTGTGGGTGAACTCGTGGTATGATCCCGCCAAAGAAACCGAAGCCGCTCAATCATTGGTTAACTCAGGTGTTGACATATTGATGCAGCATGTTGATTCGCCTGCTGTGCCGCAAACGGGTGAAAAAAATGATATTTGGGTCGTGGGTAATGCAACCGATATGCGTGAATTTGCGCCGACCAAACAACTAACGGCGATTATTGATGACTGGGATTCTTATTACATCGAGCGGGTTCAAGCAGCACTGGATGGCACATGGCAAAACACAGATACGTGGCGTGGCTTTGACGCAACGATGGTCGAGCTAGCGTCATTTAATGAGAATATTCCCGCCGATATCGTCGCGCAAGCTGAGGCAGTACGCGCGGAAATTACCGCCAAAAGCTTTCACCCTTTCACTGGACCAATCATCAATCGTGACGGCGAGACAGTCGTCGCTGCTGGTGAAATCCTATCGGATGAGGCGCTATTGAAAATGAATTATTTTATCGACGGCATCGAAGGTGATTTGCCGAAATAATACACTGGCTATAAACAGATACTATAAAGACATAACCCTAAGATGTGAGCTAATTCATCAACTTCGCATATATCTTTAAACATATATATTTAAAATATGAATGTTGGTGCAAGTGGTTGGTGCAAGTGTTTTGGGGTTTGTCTCATGAATTTTTTGACTAATTTCTAACTAATTTTTGACCAATTGGCAATAAACGAGGAGACTCAATGAACACAGAAAGAGCGTGGTTTGGATTTTTTATCGTGTTAGCACTAACCTTGAACTTTGGGTTTGTGATGGGCGAGCTAGACAATCCGTTGCACCACCATAAATGGGAGCTTGGTGCGGCATTTATTGTGAGTTTAATTGCAACGATACTCAAATTTGGTGATCGTTCTGAGCTAGGGTCCATTTTTTTGGCGACTAGCCTCGTGGCGGATTTTCATATGGCGATTGCGATTGCGATATGGACTTGGCATAGTGTTACCGTCGGCGGTCAACCTGATCCATCTACGATGGCAAGTATCGTGTCCATGGCAGGCGGTGCAATGTTAGCGAATTTTGCCTCAGTGGCGTTGTTGTTGTATGAAACTATTAGTATTCGTAGACGTTAAACAATTAGCCAATTGATTTTTAAAATTTGCTTAATTCACGCCTAATTCTCGCCTATGCAAGCCGTTAGACATCCGATTATTTATATCATTCTTAAACGAATGCGTGCGCCACTCATTGTCTTAATTTTGGCGTATGCAATTGCGATTACTGGACTGGCCTTGATTCCTGGTGTGCATGAGGATGGAACCGAATGGCACTTCACGATATTTCGTGCATTTTATTTTTTCAGCTATGTGGCAACCACGATTGGGTTTGGCGAAATACCGTATGATTTTACTGATACGCAACGGCTATGGGTTTCATTTTGCATCTACTTAACGGTGATTTCTTGGCTATTTGCCATCGGTGAGATTATTTCTTTGTTTCAAGATCCTGCGCTTAAGATTGCGTTGGCGAAACACCGTTTTAGTCGGCGTGTTCAACGGATTAACAGTAAATTCTATATCATTTGTGGCTATGGTGAGACTGGTGCTATTTTGTTATCTCAGCTTAATAAACAAGGCTACCAGTGCGTGGTCATCGATCAAGACCAAGCACGAATTAATTTGCTCGAACTAGACGCAAACGCATACAAAACGCCGTTTATCATGGCAGACGCCAGTGCGATTGATACGCTCAAAATGGCTGGCATTGAACACCCGCAATGTCGTGCGGTCATCGCGATTACCAATAACGATGCAGTTAATGTGAAAATTTCAGCCGCTGCTAAATTAATTCGTAGTCATATCAAAGTCATTTGTCGCGTACACAGCAAAGAGTCGATGGCAAATGCGACTTCGTTTGATACCGATTATGTGATTAATCCAGAACGCATTTATGCCGAGGGATTTGGTATGACATTTAGAAAACCCAGCGTTCAGCAGCTAATTAATTCATTGCTCAAACGTCCAGGTAGCCAATTTGCGGCACCGATGCACCCGCCCAAAGGACATTGGGTGATTTGTGGTTTTGGGCGGTTTGGTCAAGAGATGGCAAGGTTTTTAGAATACGAAGGGATAGACTATACCATTGTTACGCCAGAGGAAATCCCGCTACAGCATGTTATCGGCACGGGTACCGAGGCCGTAACCCTCAAAGCCGCAGGCATTCGTGATGCCGTCGGTATTGTGGCAGGTACGGACAATGATACAAATAATTTTTCTATTATCATGACGGCGCGTAACTTAAATCCGAATTTATACCAAATTGCGTTACAGAATCGCGACAGTAACCGTGCAATTTTCCAAAGTGCAGGTATTGATTCTGTGATGGAAGCATCACGCTTGTTGGTTTGGCGTATTTTGCCATTTATTACACAGCCGACTTTGTATCAATTTATTCGATTGGCACGTCACGAAAACGAGGCATGGGCAAACACAGTTAGTCAGCAATTAGCCCAGATTGGACAGACTGTGCCTTATACATATTTGTTACGAATCGACAATGAACACGCACCAGCAATTACACGACACGTTAGCTCGGGTAATATTCTCAGGTTGCAAGATGTTTACCCTGCGCCGCTGTCTGAGCTTGAAAACCCAGCGCCTGAGGTGCTGGCGCTAATGTTGATTCGCGACGGCAAGTTTGAGCTCGTACCCAAAGCCAACACGCCGATGAAAAACGGGGATATTTTTTTATTGGCTTCGGATAAAAGTGTCCGCAATCAAATCGACTATATCGTACGGCATGACCCAGCACTTTACTATCTACTGCACGGTAAAGAGCAACCCGTCAGCATTGTGGTTGCTAAACTAAAGAAGTACTTGCAAGCGTTTAAACAATGGCGTCGCCAACAACGTAAACACAAAAACAATGTGTCGTCTTAGCACGAAATGGTCCCTAATAGGGCATCCATTCGGTTTTAATGTGTAAACTTTGGCGCTTAGCATTTGGCGCTTTATTTGCATTTACAATAGGTAAGTCTGATGTATTATCAAAAACAATTTGAATTGCCAACCAGTGATACGCTCGTGCTTTTACATAGCGGTGGCATGGCTGGCGTTGAATGGCAGCCACAAATTGCGCAGTTGTCCAAAAAATTTAATCTACTCGTTCCTGATTTACCCGGTCATGGTCAATCACCGATTGCAGATGACGAGGTGCTATCGGTTGCGATGATGGGCAATGCGGTTGCTGACATGGTAGTAGCCGAAGGCCTTAGCAAAGTCCATCTTCTCGGTTCGTCAATGGGGGGAGCAGTTGCCTTGTGGTTGGCGATTCATCGCCCTAATTTGGTCGATAAATTGATTGTCTATCGCATCGCGCACCGCAAAAATCATGCAACCCACGCGCAGACCAACCACATGGCAGACCCAGAGTATTGGCGCAAATTTGGGCTACACAATTGGCTAAGTGAATTGCATTTGCCACAAGGCGGTCGTGATGCGTGGCAACGTGTCATTGCCAACGTGTCGAAGGTGCTACACCCAGAAACCACAGACCACAACCATGCGTTAGCGGATTTGGCGCAAATCCAATCCGATACGCTACTTATCTGTGGCGATCGTGATCCATTGGTTCCACTCTCAGTATTGATGGCGATGCACGAAACCATCCCCCGTTGTGCGCTTTGGGTACTGCCAAATGCCACGCATATTACCGCGACGAATACTTGGCGCGCAAAGTCTTTTGCAGACGAGGTCATTCGGTTTATAATGCAACCCTTAATAACCGAGTAAAACACTAAGAAATATGAATAGACAAGTAGAACTCCTGTCGCCTGCGGGCACACTGAAAAGTATGGAATACGCACTAGCTTATGGCGCTGATGCCGTTTATGCTGGCGCACCTCGGTACAGCTTACGGGTAAGGAATAATGATTTTATTGGCGAAAACTTAGAAAAAGGGATTCGCCGTGCGCACGAATTGGGTAAGCGCTTTTTTTTGACGACCAATATTATCCCGCACAATAAAAAGATTAAAACCTTTATGGATGATATTCGCCCGACGATTGAGTTAGGCCCAGATGCCTTGATTATGGCCGACCCTGGATTAATGATGTTGGTTAAAGAGGCTTTCCCTGAGGTTGAAATTCATTTGTCGGTGCAAGCCAATACGATTAACTATGCGGCGGCTAAATTTTGGCAGTCAGCGGGCGTTTCTCGCGTGATTTTGTCACGCGAACTGTCCATTGACGAAATCAAAGAAATCAAAGACTACTGCCCTGATTTAGAAATCGAAGTATTTGTTCATGGGGCGTTATGCATTGCGTATTCTGGTCGCTGTTTGTTGTCGGGGTATTTTAACCACCGTGACCCCAACCAAGGCACTTGTACGAATTCGTGTCGCTGGAAATACAAAACCATCGAAGGCAGTGAAAACACCGAAGGGGTTTATGTGCCTAATAATGAAGCTGAAATGCACGACGCTGCTAGCGCGGCGAACACCCTATCAGCGGAGCAGGTTTTGGTGCCGAATTTATCATCTAGTCGCGATGAAAGTGGCATGCCAGCGCAAGGTAATCGCGATCCACGGGCCGATGGAATTTACTTCCTCGAAGAAGAAAACCGCCCAGGTGAACTAATGGAAATCAGCGAAGATGAGCACGGAACCTACATCATGAATTCCAAAGACTTGCGTGCGATTGAGCATGTGCATGCGCTGGTCGACGCGGGGGTTGATTGTCTAAAAATCGAAGGCCGTACCAAATCGCATTATTATGTCGCGCGGACAGCGCAACTTTATCGCCAAGCGATTGATGATGCGCTAGCTGGTCGTGCGTTTAACGAAACGTTGATTGGTAAGCTCGAAAACCTCGCCAATCGTGGTTATACTGATGGTTTTTTTCAGCGCCATCACACCCAAGACTATCAGAATTATATCGAGAATATTTCACACAATGCGAACCAAAAATTTGTCGGTGAGATTGTCGATTATGACACCAGTACAGGGCTGTCAGAAGTTATCATCAAAAACAAACTGTCGGTGGGTGATAAAGTCGAGTTAATCACGCCATCAGGCACAGCGGATCTGATGATTGACCACATTGAAAATCTCAAAGGCGAAAAAATCGAAGTTGCACCCGGCTCAGGGCATGTCGTTAAAATCCCGTTAGGCGCAGTCAACCCTGAACTCGCTTTATTAGCACGCTATGTCAGTTGACGCTGTGGATTGAAGTTATCAGAATTGATTAAGGCAAAATAAGCCTTGGAATCATCCAAACCGTTTAAATTTAAAACCCGTTAGGGTGCTACGGTCGCCAGTGCGTTGCGTAAATCGTTGATTAGATCATCTGGGTGCTCGATACCAATGGAAAGCCGCCACAGTGCAGGGCTAATGCCAGCAGTGATTTTGGCATCGTCTGGCATGGCGGCATGTGTCATGCTGGCAGGATGATTGATTAAGCTTTCAACACCGCCTAATGACTGGGCGAGGGTGAAAATCTGCAACGCCTCACTAAACCGTTGTCTAGCCGCTTCATCGCCAACTAACTCAAAACTCACCAGCGAGCCAAACCCCAGTTGCTGTGTTTTGGCCAACGCATGTTGCGGATGGGTGGTTAGCCCTGGGTAATACAGCGTTTTGATGGCGGGATGATGGCTTAGGAACTCAACGATTTGTTCGGTGTTTTCTTGGTGACAGCGCAATCGCGCGGGTAGGGTTCGTAAGCTACGCATGACCCAATAACTATCCATCGCAGAGCCAGTAACGCCTAAGCAATTGGCCCACCATGATAGCGTTTCACCGATGGCTTGCTCGCGTACGACTACTGCCCCTGCAACCACATCACTGTGACCGTTGATAAATTTGGTGCACGAATGCACGACGATATCGGCACCCAAGCCCAACGGTTGTTGCAAAATCGGTGATAAAAACGTGTTGTCCACAGCGACTAATGCACCTGCTGCTTTGGCTTGTTTGGCAATGGCGGCAATATCATAAATGCGTAGTAGGGGGTTGCTGGGCGTCTCAATCCAGACGAGTTTGGGGCGGTTCTCTGCGCTAGATAATGCCCTAGATAGTGCGTGGGCATCATTTTGGTCAACAATATCGAGCTGAAATAATCCACGGGCGGCTAAGTGGGTGAATAGACGGTACGTGCCACCATAACAGTCATGTGGGATAACAACCGTATCATCAGGGTTAAGTAGTTGGCAAACAAGTAAAACCGCCGACATGCCCGTGTTCGTGATAATGCCCGTATGCCCATGTTCAAGTTCAGCGATTGCACGGCCTAAGGTATTGCGCGTTGGGTTCGTTGTACGGCTATAATCGTATTCGCCTTTTTGGTTTAAGCCAGGGAGCGCATATGTTGCCGATAAATAAATCGGCGGCACGAGGGCGCGGTGCTGTTTGTCACTGCAAAGCCCGACACGAACGGCTTGTGTTGTTAAATGCGGCGTTTTTTTGTTGGTCATTGTATTTTGCGGTGTTAACTGTTTTGATGATTATTTCTGTATTTATTATTTCTGTGGTTATTATAGCTGCCGTATTGCAATACCGCAGTTTTTTTTATGACCAATAGGGAATAAGCTATAACAAAATCGCCTTAAACTCCAGCGTTTTTTAGGGGGGAGCTGGGGCTTTTGTGGATGGGTTTTGTGTCGGGTTGGAGGTGTTGTATTCGCTGTATTATTAAGTATAATGCCAGCTATATTCAATGGCATTGTTAGTCGAATTAACTGGCCTTGCAAAAGTGAATGTTGATAATTTTTTATGCATTGTGAAATATAATGAGGTCGATAGGTGTCTAGTCAATATCAAAGTTACCCAAATCCTTTTAGTGATGGCTTGGGCGTTTTATTGGTATTTTTCGGCGCTTCTTTGATGCCTTTAATAACCTTGGCTTTCGCTTTACCGAAATATGGTTATTTGAATAGCAGTAATCATCAATGGGTGGAAACCCCAGTGACGTTTGAACGACTGGATGTTTCAAGAGTATCAAATTGGCGAGATCGCGAATGGTCTTTAGATGTTGATTATCAATATGTCTATGACAAAAAAAATTATTTCAACAATCGTCTTGCAGGTGGATTCGTTGCTCTACCGACACAGCAACAAGCTGAAGCATTAGTAAATAAACTTAAAGGGGATGCTATTGTTTGGGTTAACCCAAAAAAACCAAGTCAGTCCGTATTAATTAGACGTAAAGACTACATCGATTTAGGGGTAAACGATCCGGTAGCCAAAGCTTGGGGGTGGATAATAGCATCTTTACCTATCTTGTTCCCACTAGTTTTTATGGTTGATTCAATTTTAGGGGCTAAAAAAAACAAAAAAGATATAGCTAAAGAGAACTGGCTTTCTAAGTATGCACAATTAAACAAGCGGATGTTATCTGTCTGGATTGATTTTGTCATTTTTTCGTCGACCATTGTTGTTATCATTGCTATTAAAGATATTTACTATTTAAGTCATTTCACAGCAAAGCCTTTAGCGCTGAAAATATATATAAATTATGGCTTACCAATCACTATTTTTTCCTGTTGGTTAGTTTTTGGGCGTACCCTAGGTATGTTGATAATGAATTTACGCGTAAGAGATATCGCTACATTAGAGAAACCTACATTTATGCAGTGGATGTTGAGAGTATTAGGCACTTTTATGATATTTGCACTAGCAGGCATTCCTTTGTTAGTCGCTGCTTTTGATAAAAAGAAACAGACGATTGCCGATAAGTTATCGGGCACGGTTGTTATTCAAGGCATAAAAAAAGATCGTTACATGGATACCCGATTTTTAATAAATAATTCTATTGAATTTTTATAAAGCAATCAGCAAACTTGCGCGCTGATGCGGGGCGTTATTTGGAGGTAACTTGCGAATTGATTTGACCACACCACTGACAATGCGTGCTTCGTTTGCGTTTCCACTGCAAAGCAGTGTTTCTCGACGTGAGTTAGTATTGGGAGCCCTTTGGCTACTTGTGCCAGTGATTGGCTGGATTCTAAATATGGGGCATCGAATTATTTTTATTCACAACATGATTCATTCCAAACCTGCATGGCCAGCGTGGTGTGATTATTCATCACTTTTTATTCATGGTTGCGTCACCTTTGCCGGTATGCTGTTCTATTACAGTCCGACGTTTCTTTGTGTTGCAGGCTATTTGTGGCTTGAACATAATATTTTTCTTATTGGTGCTAGTGTTTGTTTTATAGTAGCGACTATTGCTATCCCGGGGTTTATGTCTCACTATTGTGTATATTTTGATAAGTCTGAGATTTTTGACCCCCGAAAGGCGATGGCTCACGTGATTCAAAGCGGAACAGAGTATTGGTATGCATGGCTTATTGTATTGTTGGCACTGGTTTGCTCTTTTGTGGGGTTGCTGGCGTTTGGCGTTGGGTTTCTGTTTACTAGTGTATGGTTCTGGCAGGTTGCTGGGTTCAGCTTTGCCACAGTGATGTCTCAACGTCATGCGTTGACTAAAGTATCTCAATAAAATACGGTAAAAAACCCGAAAAAACCTTGCAAGTAAAGTAAGCAGTTTTTTATTTCAGGTAATGCTTGATTGGCGAGGTTACTGATTTTGTCCTTTGGTCAGGGCTAAAAATCCGTTAAAATACGGGTTGCATCATTTATCTGTAGTGTCATTCATGAATCAAACACGAAAAATATTAGTCACTAGTGCCTTGCCATATGCCAATGGAGACATCCATTTGGGTCATTTAGTCGAATATATTCAGACGGATATATGGGTTAGGTTTATGCGTATGCAAAATCATGACGTGATTTACGTTTGCGCAGACGATGCGCACGGCACACCGATTATGCTACGCGCCGAGCAAGAGGGCATTACACCACAACAGTTAATCGATCGCGTGCATCAGGCGCATAGTCGAGATTTTGCCCAATTTTTAGTCGCGTTTGACAATTTTTATTCAACACATTCGCCTGAGAACGAGCAATTTGCCACGGATATTTATCGCCGTTTAAAAGCCAATGGATACATTACGGAAAAAACGATTACGCAGGCGTATGATGCTGAAAAACAAATGTTTTTGCCCGATCGGTTTGTCAAAGGTAGCTGCCCAAAATGTGGGGCGGCAGACCAGTACGGCGACAATTGTGAGCGCTGTGGTGCGACTTATGATCCGTTGGATTTAATCAACCCTGTTTCGGTGATTTCAGGCCAACCCCCAGTGGAAAAGGACTCGCTGCATTACTTTTTTGATTTGCCTAAGATGACACCTTTTTTGAAAAACTGGCTAGACACCGCCAATATTCAGCCCGAAATTCGCAATAAAATGCAAGAATGGTTTGATGCGGGTTTAAACGCGTGGGATATTTCGCGTGACGCGCCTTATTGGGGCTTTAAAATTCCAGAGACAGCGGATAAGTATTTTTACGTATGGCTGGATGCGCCGATTGGTTATATGGCGAGTTTACAACACTATTGTCACCAACACCAAATTGATTTTGATGCTTACTTTAATGAAAACAGTCGCGCTGAAATGTATCATTTTATCGGGAAAGATATTGCGTATTTTCACACGCTATTTTGGCCTGCAACATTAAAGGGCAGTGGTTATCGCGTGCCGACGGGTGTTTTTTGTCACGGTTTTTTAACCGTCAATGGCGAAAAAATGTCAAAATCACGGGGTACTTTTATTAAAGCCTCAACTTATCTCGACCACTTGCGTCCTGAATATTTGCGCTATTATTTTGCGGCAAAACTATCCGCTAGCGTCGAGGATATTGATTTAAACCTAACTGACTTTAAGCAAAAAAATAACAGTGATATTGTCGGCAAGTTGGTTAATCTCGCCAGTCGCTGCGCGGGCTTTATTAATAAACGTTTTGACCATACTTTGGCTAATGCACTGGATACGCCCGCCTTGTTTAACGAAGCCGCAGAACGCATCGCAAACGACATCGCACAGGATTTTGAGGCGCGTGAATACGCGCGTGCTATGCGCCAGATTATGGCATTGGCGGATAAAGCCAATGAATACATCGACAGTGCAAAACCCTGGGTGTTAATCAAAGACCCGACTCAACACGATAAAGTCCATGCGATTTGTACAACAGGAATTAACTTGTTTTATCAGCTTATTGTTGCGTTAAAGCCTGTAATGCCACAATTGGCAGCCGATACCGAAGCGTTTTTAAATATTCCATCTAGCCAGTGGAAATCGGCGGGTACGGCACTGTTGGGGCATGCCATTAACCCATTCAAGCCACTTGCTGAGCGTATTGATGACAGCGCGATTGACGCAGTGATTGATGGATCCAAAAGCGACCTAGATGCGAATAACCCTAATAACGTGAGTAAGGTGAATGACGTGAGTAATGTGAGTAATGTGAGTAATGTGAGTAATGTGAGTAACGTAAATAACGCGGACACTAAAAAATCAGGTGAGCAAACCGTAGAAACCGTGACACAAGAACAACCCACTATCGACATCCAAGACTTTACCAAACTGGATTTACGTGTGGCACGCGTGGTTAACTGTGAGGCCGTTGAAGGTGCTGATAAATTACTTAAATTTCAGCTTGATGTCGGTGAACTAGGTGAACGTCAAGTTTTTTCAGGCATTAAAGCCTATTACCCAAATCCGTCGGATTTGATTGGGGAACAAGTGGTTTTGGTTGCCAATCTCGCACCACGAAAAATGCGATTTGGGCTTTCTGAAGGGATGATATTATCCTCTGAAAATGCCAGTGGGTTGTGTTTAGTGCCAGCGGGATTATCAGCAACGCCAGGCGACAAAATAAAATAACACGACTGATAATAAACAAGGCACAATTAAATAGATTGCCGATATTTGATATAGTACCAAACGCTCAAGGGACAACACGATGACGACAATAAATAACAGCAACCATCCGTTAACACAAATAGAAGCACACCGCGTCTGCGAGGGCGAGCAACGGGTTTACGAACACCGTGCCACCACGTTAAATTGTACGATGCGTTTTGCGATTTATTTGCCGCAATCATCCATGGCGCCCGTTGAGAAAAAACTACCTGTTTTGTTTTATTTATCGGGGCTGACGTGTAGCGAGCAAAATGTGATTCAAAAAGCAGGGTTTCAGCGTTTTGCCGATCAACACCAAATCATGGTCGTCTGTCCAGACACATCGCCGCGAGGTGATGGGGTGGCCGATGATGAGCGCTATTGGCTAGGCCAAGGCGCAGGCTTTTATGTAAATGCCACGCAAGCCCCGTGGTCAACGCACTATCGCATGTATGACTATATAACAGACGAACTACCTACACTTATCCATCAATATTTCCCAACCACGGGTCAACAAAGTATCACAGGGCACTCGATGGGTGGTTATGGCGCGTTATTGATTGGCTTGAAAAATCCACAGAATTACCAATCAATTTCGGCTTTTTCTCCTATTGTGTCTCCTGCCAATAGCGAATGGGGGCAAGATACACTACCCGCGTATTTTGGGCATGATGAGAATGACTGGCAAGCGGTTGACCCTTGCGCCCTAGTGAAAACGAGCCAAGCGCATCGCCCGATACTGATTGACCAAGGCGATGCTGACAATTTTTTATCAAACAACTTAAAAACGCATTTATTTGAAGCAGCTGTTCGTGATGTGACATCGCCCGTGAGTATTCATTTGCGCCCAGGGTATGATCATAGCTATTATTTTGTACAGTCGTTTATTGATACACATTTTGCTTTCCATGCCAGTTATTTGCATAGTTAAATCAGGTCGTTGTGACAGACAGGTCGTTGTGACAGACCAAAGCCAACCCAATAACATAGGATAAGACGATGAATAAAACGGTTTTAGCGCCAGACTTAGGAAGCGATGAAGGGTTTCCCGTGGTTGAAATATTAGCAAAAGTAGGCGACAAACTCGCAAAAGATGACCCGATTTTACTGCTAGAGTCAGACAAAGCATCGATGGAAATAGGCGCAACCGAGGCAGGAACCCTCACCGAAATTTGCTTGTCCGTTAATGATACGGTGAAATCACACCAATGCGTTGCGAAAATGACGGTAGATGGCGGTACTGATAGCGATGCCAATAAAGATGCGAATAAAAAAACAGCAACGCAGACCAATTCGTCAGCGGCAGATGAACCATCAAAGTCACCATCAAAGCCACAATCAAAGCCACAATCAAAGCCACAATCAAAGCCACAATCAAAGCCACAGACAAGCCCGCAATCAAAAACAAATACAACAGATGCTGATATTCAGTGCGATTTGGTCGTGTTGGGGTCTGGCCCTGGCGGTTATTCGGCGGCTTTTCGGGCAGCAGATTTGGGGCTATCAACTGTGTTGATTGAAAAATACCCTAATCTTGGCGGTGTATGTCTCAATGTTGGTTGTATTCCGTCGAAAGCCTTGCTACATACGGCGCATATTAGCGAAGAGGCCATGGCATTAAGCCAGCACGGTATTCATTTTGAAGCACCGACGATTAAACTGGATGCGATTCGTGCTGACAAAGACAAGGTGGTAAATAAACTAAATCAAGGCATTGCAGGCATGGCTAAAATGCGCAAGGTTCAGGTGGTGCAAGGGGTTGGTACCTTTGTTGATGAAAATTTGCTTGAAGTCATTCACGAGGGCAGCGCCAAGACGGTTGCTTTTGACAAAGCCATCATTGCCTGTGGCTCAGCGCCGATTCAACTGCCATTTATGCCTGATGATCCGAGAATTATTGATTCGACGGGCGCGTTGGAATTACCCTTTATTCCGAAACACATGTTGGTGATTGGCGGTGGCGTGATTGGACTGGAAATGGCGACCGTTTATTCGGCATTGGGCGCGAAAATATCGGTGGTTGAACTGTCTGATAGCCTGATGCCAGGCGCTGACGCTGATCTCACCAAAGTCTGGCTCAAAGCCAACGAATCGCGTTTCGAAGACGTGTTATTAAACACCAAAGTAACTGCTGCAACGGCTAAAAAAGCAGGCATAGAAATTACCTTTAGCGGCGAAACGTCAGGTAAAAAAACCTACGATTTGGTCTTGGTAGCAGTAGGGCGTAGCCCGAATGGCCGTAAAATTGAAGCAGATAATGCAGGCATTACCGTTGATGAGCGTGGGTTTATCCCTGTCGATTCTCAAATGCGCACCAACGTGCCGCATATCTTTGCGATTGGTGATGTCGTTGGTCAGCCGATGTTAGCGCATAAAGCGGTGCATGAAGGGCATGTGGCTGCTGAGGTTGCGGCAGGGCACAAAACCCACTTTGATGCCTGTGTTATTCCTTCGGTTGCCTATACTTTCCCCGAAATTGCCTTTGCTGGCGTGACTGAGACAGAGGCCAACGCCAAAAAATTGGCGTATAAAACCAGCGTATTTCCTTGGCAAGCCTCGGGCAAAGCGATTGCCTGTCATACCGATACTGGCTTTACTAAGCTGCTCTTTGATCCAGAGACTAACCGTATCATTGGTGGTAGTGTGGTTGGGCTGAATGCGGGTGATTTGATTGCTGAAATTTGCCTTGCCATTGAAATGGGTGCCGATGCCAATGATATCGGTAAAACTATCCACCCACACCCCACGCTGTCAGAGTCGGTCGGTATGGCAGCCGAACATTTTCATGGGCACTGTACGGATTTACCACCCAAAAAATAACCCGAACCCAGTTTACAACGCGCGAAAACCCCTTTAAAAGTGCCTTTGCAAGCACGTTTAAAGGAGTTTTAAAGAGAGATATACGTATTTCTAATGATTTTCAGAGACCAAATTAATGGTATATTGCGGGATTTCTACCACGAGATCTGCTTCGCTGACAATGGCTTGGCAAGACAGGCGAGAATCTGGGTCTAGCCCCCAGGCTTTATCTAGGTAATCATCTTCGAGTTCAGTCGCCTCGTCTAATGAATCATACCCTTCGCGAACATGGACATGACAGGTAGTACAGGCGCACGATTTTTCACAAGCATGTTCGATATCGATATCGTGTTTTAGCGCGTTGTCTAAAATGCTTACCCCTATGTCAGCATCGATGGTCATGCCACTGGGACAGAATTCTGGGTGGGGTAAAAAAGTAATTTTTGGCATAGTGGATTCCTTTTTAAATAATAAAGTCAATAAAATAGATTCAATTCAATTCAATTCAATGCAATGCAATAAGCTATGGGTGGTCAATAGACATCAATGGTCAATAGGGCGCCCTAGGACGAAAATTCATCAACATCATGCCCCTTCATCACTTTGGAAATCGCATGATTCATGCGCCTTTCAATAAAGCTATCGGCGGCTTTTTCAACCGCGTTGATGGCGTGTTTAATGGCGCTGGCGTCTTGCCCTGTCATGGCTTTTTCTAGTGCATCGATACTGAGGACGATTGGCTCGGCCTCGATGGGGCTTAATAAGTCACCGTCTGACTTAAGCGCTTCACGAATGGCCTCAAGTACACGTTCTGCTTCGACCTTTTGTTCATTAAGGCGGCGGAAATGTGAATCAGATTCGGCGTGATTCATAGACGCCAGTAGCATATCGGTAATAGCGTCATCGGTCAGACCATAACTCGGTGTGACGTTGATAACAGATTCTGCGCCCGTGGTTTGTTCGGTTGCCGAAACTGTCAGTAGTCCGTCTGCATCCATTGAAAACGTAATGCGTATGCGTGCGGCTCCAGCAGCCATTGGAGGGATGCCTGTTAGCTGAAAATTTGCCAAAGAACGGCATTCGGAGACTTGGTCGCGCTCACCTTGTACGACATGGATGCGCATGGCTGTTTGTCCATTTTTATACGTGGTAAAATCTTGGGCGCGGGTAATGGGAATAGGGGTGTTTCGCGGCACAATGACTTCAACCAACTCGCCTGCGGTTTCAATGCCCAAGGATAGTGGCGTGACATCGAGCAATAAGCTGTCGTTTTTACGGTTGCCAGATAGATTCTCGGCGGCAATACCAGCGCCAATGGCGACGACTTTATCAGGGTCAACATCGGTCAATACGTCAAGGTCAAAGAGTGCTTTGAGTTTTTCTTGGACCAGTTTAATGCGCGTTGAACCACCAACACAGACGACATGGTCAATCGCCTCAATCGTCAGACCAGCATCGCGAATGGCTTGTTGGGTTTGTTGTAGCGTTTGCTGAATCCAAGGCTCAATTAATGCGTCAAACTGTTGGCGGGTTAGCGTGACGGTTTGTTGTGCGAGGGTAATGTCGACTTGGTTGGTTTCGGCGAGTTTTTCTTTGGCGGCTTTGGCTTTGGCTTTTAGTACGGAATACGGTAGTGTCGTGGTGTCCGTTTGGATTAGCCAATCAACGATGGCACGGTCGAAATCATCGCCGCCTAACAAAATATCGCCGAGTGTGGCTTTGACTTCAAAAATCCCTTCGGTGAGACTCAAGACCGAGACATCAAACGTGCCGCCACCCAAGTCATAGACGAGCACGTTACCTCTGGCGGATTTATCCAGCCCATAGGCGAGTGCCGCAGCCGTTGGTTCGTTGATTAAGCGAAGGACATTAAGCCCAGCCAAAGTAGCCGCGTCTTTGGTTGCCTTGCGACGGGTTTCGTCAAAATACGCAGGGACGGTGATGACCGCGCCTTCTACGGTTCGCGCGAATGCTGCTTCTGCTCGTGCTTTGAGTGCGCTTAAAATTTCTGCAGAGACGTCAATCGGGGTGAGCTCGCCACCAATGGTTTTGATAGCGGGGATGGTGGCTGTATCCACGATAGGAAATGTCTGCGCCAAACCTTCGGCGGCGATTTCAGCGCAACTATAGCCAATAATGCGTTTGGCAGAATGGATTTTGTCAAACTGTGCATCGGTTGCCAGTGCTTCATAACCAACCAACCGTTTGCCCGCTTGGTTGATAGCGACAACAGAAGGGAGCATGGCGCGACCATACGCATCGTCTAAGGTTTCAGTCATGCCGCTTCGAGTGGCGGCGACTAAGGAATTCGTCGTGCCTAAGTCAATGCCGATGACCAGCTTTGACTCGTGTGGTTTGGTGGTTTGTCCAGGTTCTGAAATGTTTAATAAACTCATAGGGCTGACTCGTTACGTGGCGGGTTTGCAGCAGATTCGGCGGCGGATTTAGTGGCGGATTTAGCGGTGGATTCGGCTGCAAATTTATTGGGTTGGTTGGATTTTTCGGCAATTTCGGCGAGCAGTTTTTGGTAGTAGCGCATACTGATGACCGTTTGCGCAGCGCGGTCTAGCGCGTGGACCAACAAAGCCTCGTTAAAGGTTTGGCACAAGGTGTCAAACGTACCTTTGAATTCTGCTTGCAAATTGGGTAAGTCTTTTGTCTCGGCTTGGTCGATTTTTTCTCTGAGTGTGAGCTGCGTCATGAGCAGGGTTTTGTCACGGTTGGTGTTATGTTCTAGATCAATTGAATGCCCGTGTATTTCAAGCAGTGCAATGGCGCGTTTAACAGGATCTGATAGCGTTTTGTAAGCATCGATGAGGTTGGCGCTGAATTGGGTAGCGAGCTGGCGCTCTTTGGCGGTTTTGTGCGCAAAATTATCGGGGTGAAACTGTTGTTGCAGCCGTAGATAATGGGCTGATAGTCGCGCTTCATCAATATAAAAAGTCGCGGTTATACCCAGCAAGGTAAAAGGGTTGTCTAATTGGCTAAATGAATGCGTTGTCATAGGTTTTTTATTGTGTTAAGTGCTGTTTATTTAGCGTGTGGCGTGGTTGACCATTTTACGACCATTTTACGCCAAAAAATGTATATTTGATAGCAATGCAATACGATAATAACTCGATACGAACTCGATACGAATTCGATGAGAACACGATGCGGCAATGTGCCCAGTTTTTGTGTTTGATATATCACCACTGATGTATCAACGCCCAATCTATACGCAATTGCCTATCGATACTGCCTATTGATACTGCCCATCGATGCCGCTTATCGACTAGCTATCTATGCTTATGTCAGTTACCATCCGGCGTTTGATGTCATCTAAGCGATAGTAGCGGCTGCTTGGGTTAGATGGTAAAACTCTCGCCGCAACCGCATTCGCCGTTGGCATTTGGATTGATAAACTTAAAGCCTTCATTTAGCCCCTCTTTACGGTAATCGACTGCCACACCGTTTAGGTAAATGAGGGCTTTTTGACTAATCACTATCGTTAAGTCATCGTGAGTTTTTGCGATATCATCGGGGTTAAGCGAATCAACAAATTCAATGACATAAGCCATGCCTGAACAGCCCGCTGTTTGAATCCCCAAACGTACACCAATACCCTTGCCGCGCGCAGCTAAATACGTTTTCATGCGGCTTTTTGCTGCATCGCTTAGGGTTATATTAATCTGCGCGGGAATCTGCGCGGGTTGCTCTGGCTTTGCCGCGACTGCTTCTGTTGCTGTTGTCATCGGGTTGGCGGTATTCATATCACGAGTCACTGCCATTGCCTTAGTGGTGGCTCCACTGCACGCTATTTAAGTCAATCCCATTTTGATGCATTTCCCACAGCGGTGATAATGCACGTAGCTTATCAACAGCTGCACGAATGAGTTCAATGGCACGATCAATGTCTGCTTCTGTTGTCATACGACCAAAACTAAACCGGATAGAGCTAGATGCTAATTCATCGGCGACACCAAGGGCGCGTAAGACGTACGATGGCTCAAGACTGGCTGAGGTACAAGCTGAACCGCTTGAGACTGCTAATTCATTGATTGACATCATCAGTGACTCGCCTTCAATAAAGGAAAAGCTGATATTAAGAATATTATCCAATTTGTTTGCGTCTTGGCCATTTAGGTAGACTTCTGGGATGTCTTTGACACCATCCCATAGACGATTGGCGAGTGTTTTGACATGCGCACGGTCTTTGTCGAGGTCTAGTTTGGCGACACGAAAGGCTTCTCCCATGCCAACAATTTGGTGGGTCGGTAACGTGCCTGAACGAAAACCCCGTTCGTGCCCACCGCCATGCATTTGTGCTTCTAGGCGAATACGTGGTTTGCGACGGACATATAACGCACCGATACCTTTGGGGCCGTAGATTTTGTGTGCGGTCAAACTCATTAAGTCAATATTGCTGGCTTCGACATCGATAGGCATTTTACCCGCAGACTGAGCGCCATCGACGTGAAAAATGATTTTATTCTCACGCGTAAATGCGCCAATAGCATCGATATCGTTGATGGTGCCTGTTTCATTGTTAGCCTGCATGATAGACACAACGGTGGTGTCCTCTCTGACGGCTGCTTTGATTTCATCTAGGGTGATGATGCCTTGTGGATTTGGGTCGATGTAAGTGACTTCAAACCCTTCGCGTTCGAGTTGGCGGCAAGTATCTAATACCGCTTTATGCTCGGTTTTGGCGGTGATAATGTGTTTGCCGCGACGTTGGTTAAAGTGGGCTGCGCCTTTGATGGCGAGGTTATCAGACTCAGTGGCGCCTGATGTCCAGATGATTTCTTTGGGGTTGGCGTTGATTAGGTCTGCCACATTTTTACGGGCTGCCTCGACTGCGTCTTCTGCGCTCCAGCCAAATTGATGCGAGCGTGAAGCAGGATTACCAAAGTTACCATCAATGGTTAGGTATTTTTTCATTTCTTCAGCCACACGCTCGTCAACAGGTGTGGTTGCAGCGTAGTCTAGATAGATGCCCATAGTGTGATTACCCCTTTTATAAAATTGTTTCTTTAATTACTGAGTATTTTAGTAGGTTTTTAGGTTTCATGCAATAGATGTGCCTAAAAATCGTAAATAAAACGCTGAGTGAAATACGTGGGGTGTTGGTTCGTTAGGGTGTTGGTTCGTTAGGCGGGCAGCCCCTCAGCCGTCGCTGTCACAGTTGCTTCAAAAAAGACATCGCCATCGATGCTATTATTGACGCGATTCTCGTCAATGTGATAGGTCGTTGTTAACGAAATAGCGCCAGCGGCTTTAGCAGATGCTTCGGCATTTTGCCCTGCGTGTTGTTGAGCAAAGGTAATGGCTTGTTCATAGTCTTCAAAGTCTTTGATAATGTCGAAGGCATGGACACGATAAACCCCTTGCTGTGCCTCGGTAATCGTAATGCTGACGGTTTGCTTAACATTGGTGGCAACCGCACCAATCGCGTTTGATACCGCGGCATGTTCAGGCATAATCAAACTGCTATGGATGCGTTGTGACACTTGTGGATAAAAGCTCGCGACAGGGCCGCCAACGGCAACCAGATGGTAGTCGCGTGCAAAGTTTAAATCGAATAAGCTCTCGGCTTTGTTTTTGCCCCAAAGCAATTCACCGATTAATTCAGCCAGTGCCTCCGTCGGGAGGTCTTTGATTTGGTATTCGCCCTCATCTAGTGCAACCGTAATTAGTGTGTTGGCAATACAGTCAATCACACGGTCAGTAATGGCTTGGCAAGCGCTTTGAATGTCATCAGCTTCCCAAGTGCCTAGCCCATAAACACGACGCATTTGTTTAATCCAGATTTTTGCGCCAATCTCAGCGCCTTCGACAGACCAGTGTGACATTTTTCCTAATACGTGGGCGGCGTCTGATGGGGTAAAGCCGCTGTAAAGCACCATGCCTTTACGTTGCAAACGCGCGACAGCACGGGCTAAGTGATTATCACTGACGACCAGCGATTCAATTTCTAATGGTCCTTTTTGCAAGGTTTCCCATGCGCGCATTTCTTCATCATCGAGCTGTTCTTGTAATAGCGCGTTGGTATAGAGCGGGACGGCAAAGCGATTACTACGGGTGCTTGGTGCGAGTTTGTTTTGTGCGGTGAGTTGCGCAATGACTTCTGGGTGTTTGTCGCATAGTAAGCTCATTGGCATGACGCGACGGGGGCCAATCGCAATTTTACCGCTGCTACCGCCAAATTTAACTTCGCTATCACCGCCAAGGCCGACAGCATGGACGGCAATGGCATTGACCATGGGTGACCAGTTGCCGACTTTAGCGCCGTGGGCGTTGATTTTAGGTTGGCCGTCACGAATGATGGCAATGTCTGTTGTCGTGCCGCCCATGTCGGCAACGATGAGGTTTTTTTTGCCTGACAATAGCGCGGCACCCATCACGGACGCGGCTGGTCCAGATAATATCGTCTCAACGGGTTTTTTTTGCGCCGTTTTCGCATTAATGAGCGTGCCATCTCCTTTGACAATCATCAGCGGGGCGTTAATGCCAAAATCTATTTTAATCGCCTCGACGGACGTGATGAGCTCTTTGGTAAAGCTAATGAGTCGTGCGTTCAGTACGGAGGTCAGCGCACGTCTAGGCGCATCGAGTGCCCGGGATAACTCATAACCACAAGTAACTGGTTTGTCACAAATCGATTGAATCATTTCTTGCAAGGCTTTTTCGTGTTCGGTGTTGCGTACTGAAAACATCGAAGAAATAGCGATGGCAGACACATGCGCGTGGTTTTTTTCGATGATACGCCGCGCGCTATCTAAATCAAGCGGCGCAGTGGGTTTGCCTGCAGCAGAATGACCGCCTTGGATAATATGGACGTGACTTTGCCCAATGATTTCAGGGATTTTGACGCGTGCTAACTGTTTGTCAGAATAGCCAGCAAACAGCCCCAAAACGGGGTTTCCCTGTTCTTCGACAACGGCATTGGTGGCTAATGTGGTGGATAGAGAGACGAGTTTGATTTCAGTTAAGTACTCGGTAGGTAGTTGTTTGATTGCTTGGCGAATGCCGTCTGCTAAACAGTGCCGTGTGGTTAATGATTTAGCGGTGGCGATAACCTGTTTATCGTCAGAAAGTAAAACGGCATCAGTATAAGTGCCGCCAGTATCAATACCGAGAGAATAAGCCATAGGAGGTGCTCCAAGTGTTGGTTGAGTTGACTATTTTGCGGGTTTAAGTAGAGTATTTAGCTAGGCTGGTTAGATTGGTTAGGTTAATCAAGTTAATCAGGTTAATCAGTGTTTAAAATGTCTCACGCCAGTAAAAATCATCGCGATATCATGGGTGTTTGCTGCCTCGATGACTTCATCATCACGCATGCCACCACCGGGTTGGATGACTGCCGTTGCGCCGTGCTTTGCTGCATTTTCAAGCCCGTCTCGGAAGGGGAAGAATGCATCACTTGCCATGACCGCACCTTGTAGGCTAAGGTTTTGTTCTTGGGCTTTGATGCTCGCAATTAACGAAGAGTGGACGCGACTCGTTTGCCCACAGCCAATACCAACTGTCATTTTATCTTTGGCAAAGACGATGGCGTTTGATTTGACGTGTTTGACCGCTTTCCATGCAAACATAAGGTCATGCAGTTCATTTGGTGTTGGTTCGCGGTTAGTCACGACGCGAAAGTCAACGTCACTTAAGGGTAAGTTATCCGCGCTTTGTATTAATAAACCACCTGAGATGCGATGTAGTAACTGGATGTCTTTCGGTTGTTCATAATGCTCACCTAGCGCTAACACACGAATATTGGGTTTTTCAGATAAAACGTCAAGCGCTTCGCGGCTGACCAAAGGGGCGATGAGGACTTCGACGAACTGGCGTTTGATAATTGTCTTTGCGGTCGTGAGATCCAATGGTCGATTAAACGCAATAATGCCACCAAATGCGGACGTTGGGTCACAGCGATAAGCGCTTTCGTAAGCATCTAATAGCGTGTCGCCTTCGGCGATGCCACACGGATTAGCGTGTTTGACAATCACACAAGTTAACTCATCATACTCATAAGCAGCTGCTACTGCCGCATCGGCATCAGCGAGATTGTTATAAGATAGCGGTTTGCCTTGGAGCAATTGGGCATTGGCAATGCCAGCTTCGTGAGAACCGAGAGGAACATACAGCGAGGCATTTTGATGGGGGTTTTCACCGTAGCGTAGCACTTGTTTTTGCTGAAACGCTTCAATATGTAGGGTCGGTGTGTCTATGTTGTTTTCTGATTTATGATGCGCGTGACTATTTTGTCGGCTTAAATAATTGGCGATTTGGGCATCGTACTGGGCCGTATGCGCGTAAACTTTGCTTGCCAATTGTTTGCGGGTGGTTAATGAAACGCTGTTGTCGTTGGCTTGCATTTCTTGGAGGATAGCGCTGTAGTCCGAAGGATCAGTAATGACAGTGACGCGCTCATGATTTTTGGCGCCAGCACGCAACATGGCAGGGCCGCCAATATCAATATTTTCTACGGCGGTTGCATAATCGCAGTTGGGTTCGGCGATGGTGGCGGCGAAAGGGTATAAGTTAACAACGAGCATATCGGTAGGCAAGATGCCGTGCTGTGCCATGACGGTATCGTCTTGGTTAAGGCGGCCGAGCAAACTGCCGTGGACCTTGGGGTGCAGCGTTTTAACGCGTCCGCCCATGATTTCTGGGAATTGTGTATAGTCTTCGATCGCCGTGACGGGGATTGCATGCGAGGAAAGGAGCTTGGCTGTTCCGCCTGTGGACAATATTTCAACGCCCATCTGCTGTAAAGCCTTGGCAAATTCAACTAAGTTACTTTTGTCAGAAACGCTAAGAATAGCGCGTTTTATTGTGATTTTTTCCATGTTTTGCCCCATGTTTGTCAGTCACTAATTAGCGTTAAATGTGGTCGCATTAAGCGTCGTGTATTCATCTGCTGTGATACCATCTACTGCGATAATAATTGGCTACGGCATTCTACTACGGCATTCTACTACGGTTTTTTCAGTTAGGATGGCGCTTTGGTGCTGGTTAGTGCCTACCGCATTGCTCAGCCGCAGTGCCTGCCGCATTGCCTAGCCCTTGTTGGTTGATATCATACCATGCCTTTTTATCTATATTCCAACGCTATCTGCTAAATTTGTGGATTTATGGCCTTAGCGGTTCTCTTAACAAATCGATATTGTGTTAATTTAACGAATACTTGTTATTATTTTTTATCCGTTTTGTTGAGGATTATCGAGTGCATTTCAAAGCACTAAATAATTAAATGCAGTAATGGATAAAAAAGCACTCAATCGTCAGTCGCTTTTTTGATAAACTATAGCGATGACGATAGGTATGGAAATAAATACGCTTTTTGCCCCGATTTTTTGCATCAGGCCGCCAAGCAATAACCAATGCACATGAAGAAAACTTGGATTTTATGGTTTTTTACCCCCTTGTTTGCCCCTGGGTTTGGCGTGGCTTTAGAGTGCCCGGTGGATACGCTGGCGCCGTATACCTGGGGGAATAATCGTGCTGATGAGCGCATTAATGTATCCGCAGACACCTCAGAAGTCTCGGATATCCTAGCAAGCTTTAGTGGTGATGTGGCGGCCAGCCGTGGCCAAGAAATTTTTCGAGCCAATGAAATTCACTACGATAGACAACATGAGGTTATTCATTCTCCGCAACTCATTTACGGCAATCCTGAGTTTGCCATTTCTGCGGGGGAATCGTCCTACCAAATGGGCAACGAACAAGGCGTTTTTCAGGATTTAGCGTATTACTTGCCCAAACGTCAAGCACTGGGTAGCGCCAAGACACTTAAAGCCGATAGAAAAAAACAAACGGAGGCATTAACCGAAGCGACTTATACGACCTGTCCACGATTATCGCCCAACTGGAGCATCAAAGCCCGAGAGCTTGAGCTCAATCATGTTACGGGTGTTGCAAAGGCGAGGCATGCCACTTTTCGTGTCAAGGACACACCGATTTTTTATTTGCCTTATGTGAGTTTTCCGTTAAATGACGAACGAAAGACTGGCTTTTTAGTGCCAGAAGCCAGTCTTTCTGAAAATAGAGGGGTTGATTTGACACTGCCTTTTTACATTAATATTGCGGCCAACCAAGATGCGACCTTGTTCCCACGATTAATGTCAAAACGTGGCTTTATGTTAGGCGGTGAATATCGTTATTTGCTGGCAAAGCTATCGGGTACTGTTAGCGCAAACTATTTGCCCGATGACCAAAAAACCAATCAAAAACGCTGGTCGTTTAAATCGGCGCATGACTACCGACCCAATGATCGGATTGCCATCAGTGCATTGTTGCAGCGGGTTTCGGATGATACCTATTTAAATGACTTTGAAAACACGTTAGATTTGACTAACGAGAGTTTTCTGGATAGTCGCTTGTCAGGTAGCTATCAGTTTACACCCAATTATCGTTTTTCGGGGCGTGTTGAATCCTATCAGGTGGTTAATAACGCCTACACAACAGCAGACAAGCCGTATGATATATTGCCTAGGTTGCAGGGCAACGGACGTTGGTTTGTTGGTGATGGTTGGATTTTTAATGCAGATACCGAATTAACCAATTTTGATAAGGCGGATACCATATCTGGCGTGCGGGTTGACCAAAGCTTATCTGCGGAGTATTTTTATCAAAATGCCTTTGCGTTTATTAATCCTAAGCTGGGTTACCGATTTACGTATTATAATTTACGCAATGAAAGCGCGGATCAGCCGACACGCATCACCCGTTCTATTCCAACGTTTAGCCTAGACAGTGGTTTGTTTTTTGAGCGTCAAACCAGTTGGTTTGGGCGCAGTGCAACCCAAACACTAGAGCCGCGGTTG
Source organism: Ostreibacterium oceani (assembly GCF_009362845.1). NCBI lineage: Bacteria > Pseudomonadati > Pseudomonadota > Gammaproteobacteria > Cardiobacteriales > Ostreibacteriaceae > Ostreibacterium > Ostreibacterium oceani. Next base: position 77,232 of record NZ_WHNW01000001.1, read on the forward strand.
TTTTATTTACGCACCCCTTATGTCAACCAATCTGCGATTCCTGATTTTGATACCGCGGCAATAGACATCTCTTATGATGCCTTATTTTTGACGAATCGGTTTAATGGCAAAGACCGAATTGGCGATGCCAATCAATTAACGACAGCCATTAGCACGGCGTATCTTGATAACCAATCGGGTCGAGAGCTGGCACGCTTGTCCGTCGGACAAATTCAATATTTCCAAAACCGAAAAGTTTCGTTATTAGACAGTGTTGCCAGTGCGTCTCGGTCGAGTGTCATTGGCGAAGGCAGTTTGTCGCTTAATTCACGGTTAAAATTACGTGGGTTGATTTATCATAATGTCGATACGGAACAAACCGAAAAATCCATGTTAGGGTTGACTTATGCCTCAGGAGAAGGCAATGTGGTGAGCCTAAGCCACCTCTATGATATTGATAGTTATGAGCAGTTTGACTTTAGCGGCGCGTGGCGTTTGAGCGACCAGTGGCGTGGTTTTTGGCGATGGAATTATTCTTTACAGTATAAAAAACCCATTGATATGTTAGCGGGTATTGAATATGCGGATTGTTGTTGGGCTGTGCGCTTGCTGGCACGGCAACAACGTGATAACTTGGGGCGTGAATTAAGTGACAGTACTTCTGAGGATTTAGAGACCACGATGTATCTTGAGTTTGTGTTACGTGGGCTGGGTAATGTGGGTAATGATACGACGCGATTGCTACAGGATGTGATTCCTGGTTATCGGAAAATTAACTATGAATAAAAAATGTAATGATATGATAAAAAAAAATAAAAAAGCAAACATAATGCGACGACAGGCATGCCTGCAATGGATAACGGCGGTCATGGCAAGCGGGATGCTATCTGTGCTATCTGTACTATTGGCACCAAGCTTTGCTCAGGCGCAGACCTTAGACACCCTAGAGTTTGGTCCGCAAAACGAGTCCAAGGGTGAGCGCTTAGATGAAATTATCGCAGTCGTTGAGCGTGATGTCATTACCGCACGCGAGCTGACACATATTCCCGCCGAACAAAGAGCCAATGCGCTACAACAGCTCATTATCGAAAAACTCTTGTTGCAACAAGCTGCATCTGCCAATATTGCCGTGGGTGATACCGCTATTAATATCGCGATGGAGGAATTGGCGCAGTCTCAGGATAAAACACTGGCGCAGCTGCAGTCATCGTTATCAGCGGTCGAATATGCTGCGCTACGCGATAGTGTCAAAAAAGAACTGATGATTTCACGACTGCAACAACAAGTGGTTAATAGCTTAGTCCAGATATCGGATAGAGAAATTGCCGATGTCATGGAAAATCAACTGCGTACCGTAGGCGACCGGGTTAATTTGGTGGATGTGTTGGTACAAGTCCCCGAATCGGCCGACCCTGCGGTATTGCGTGCTGCCCAAGAAAAAACGGCAGTGATTAGACGCCGCCTAGCAACCGAACCGCCAGAGCAAGTCGCCGCAGATTACGATGATGTGTTTTATAATCCGTTGGGCTGGGTCGAGCTGGGTGTCATTCCACCGAATTTTGCCGAGGTGTTGGTTGACCAGCCGATTGGTGAATTTTCACAACCGATTGTTGATCGCGATGGGATTCATTTGCTAAAAGTGTTGGCAAGAGAAACCGCCAATAACACGACGAATACGCGCCAACGCAATAATGACGGGAATAACGAAGTTAATAACGACCAAGCTGGGACAGCCTCAGGTAATGCCACAACGAGCGATACAGGTAGCGATACAAGTGGCGCTAAAAGTGGCGCTAAAAGTGGCAATAAAGGTGGCAATAAAGGTGATGTCGCAAGGCAAGAAACATTGGTTTCGCATATCCTGATTCGAGATAATAATAACCCCGAGGCAAAATCCCAGATTGACGCCATTTATGAGCGCTTGCAAGCGGGCGAAACATTTGCCGCGCTGGCAAAAACGGCCTCACAAGACGTTGCCTCAGCAGTTAAAGGCGGCGATTTGGGCTGGGTGGCGGCTGGTCAAATGGTGCCTGAATTTGAACGCGCGATGCAGGCGACCGACATCGGTGAAATCACGGCGCCGATTAAAACACCATTTGGCTATCACATTATTCAAGTCAATGACCGCCGCTTGTTAACTGAAAATAATCGCGCGCTACTTGAGCAGCAGGCGAGACAAACAATTTTCCGACGCAAAGCGGCACAAGAGTGGGAGCTATGGCTGTCTCGGCTACGAGATGAGGCGTATGTTGATATTCGCATTGAGCAATAATGTATATTGAGCAATAACTATTCTGCATAACCATGAGCGGCTTTTCGGTATTTGTAGTTACCCTCGATTGTGCTCGATTGTGCGCAATTGAGCGCAATTGCGCGTAGTTTGCTGTGATGCATGCTGTTAGTTTGGATGCGGACTGTGAGATGTGGTCGTTACCGCCGCATAACTTATCAGGGCGCATAACTTATCAGGGAGCATAACTTATCAGGGAGCAATATGACTGAACCTGCCTTTATTTTAACAACGGGTGAGCCCGCAGGGATTGGTCCTGATCTTTGTGTACAATTGGCGTTGGAGCTGGCCAATGACAATATTGTGTTGTGCGGCGACATTGATTTGTTGCGTGAACGGGCGGTGGCGTTGGGCGTTGATGTTGAGTTTTGTCTGTTTGACGATAGCCAACAACGCCGCAAAGTTAGTAACAAAACTAACCAGGCGATTGCAGTCAAGCATATTGCACTGGCGACACCTGTTGTGCCAGGTCAATTAGATTGTCGCAATGCCCACTATGTCCTCGCAATGTTAACGGAGGCGGTCACCGGTTGCCAGCGAGGTGACTATGCAGGCATCATCACCGCACCTATCCACAAAGGCATCATCTGTGACGCAGGTGTTGCGTTTTCTGGGCATACCGAGTTTTTTGCCGAAAAATTACAAGTGCCTTGCCCTGTGATGCTATTGGCGAGCGCGAATTTAAAAGTCGCACTAGTGACGACCCATTTGCCGCTTCGTGATGTGGCGAGTGCAATTACCCCAGCCCGCCTACGACAGACGTTAAAAATTATCGCCGAGGATGGGCAGCGTTACTTGACAAACGGCCGCGCACTGTCGATTGGTGTTTGTGGTCTAAACCCACACGCAGGCGAATCAGGGCATTTGGGAAATGAGGAAATAACGGTGATTAACCCCGTGCTGGCATCGCTTCGCGCCTCAGGAGTTAATGTGTCTGATGCGATGCCTGCTGATACGATTTTTGCGCCGCATCATGTCAGTCAGTTTGATGTGATTGTTGCCATGTATCATGATCAGGGGCTTGCTGTGATTAAATCGCATGATTTCGGTGGTTGTGTCAATATCACGCTGGGGTTGCCCATTATTCGTACATCGGTTGATCATGGCACGGCGCTGGATTTGGCGGGGGCGGGCAAAGCTAACCCCAATAGCCTGCGCTGCGCCATCGCAATGGCGAAACAGATGGTAACAAACGCACAAAAAGATAAGGCAAGAAACACAACAGATAACACAACAACTAACGCCAGTCTCAGTTATCCACCCGACAATCAACCGACAAAAGAGAAAGACTAATGTCTAAACCACGCCGACAAAAAAGCCCCGTTACGGCCAAAAAACAATTAGGGCAGCATTTCTTAACGGATGAATCGATTATTAGGCGAATCGTTCAAGCAATTGCCCCGAATCCCCACGCCGCATTCTTAGAAATTGGTCCAGGTTTGGGGGCAATTACATTGCCCATGTTGTCTGAGTGTAAGCGGCTAACCGTCATTGAGTTGGATACCCGTGTTATTCCCCTATTGCGTGCTAACGCAGCATTGATTGGCACGCTGGAGATTATTGAAGCGGATGTGTTGACCGTTGATTTCAATGCACTGCTAGGCGATAAGCCGTGGCATGTGTTTGGTAACTTGCCTTACAATATTTCTACGCCGATTTTGTTTGCGCTGTGTCCTGTGCAGTCGATTGTGGATATGGTGTTTATGCTGCAAAAAGAAGTCGTTGAACGTATGGATGCGCAAACGGGCGAGCCTGCTTATGGACGGTTATCGGTGATGTTGCAACAGTATTTTGATGTGGCGTATTTGTTTGATGTGCCAGCTACGGCGTTTAGCCCGCCACCTAAAGTCACTTCGGCAATGGTAAGCTTAAAACGCTTGCCGCAGCCGCGCTGGCAAGTAAATGACAATCAGGTATTTTCTGCCGTAGTCAAACAAGCTTTTTCTATGCGCCGAAAAACCCTACGTAATGCGCTAAAACCAATCATGGATGCAGAGACGCTAGCAGCACTCGGGGTGGATGCGGATTTGCGTGCAGAAAAAATTGACGGCGCGATATTTGCGAAAATCGCCAATGCGTTGAGCGTTAAGAGTTAATGCACTAGCGATGTAGACTTTAATAGGAAAATAAGAATGCCTGATTATTTTTTTCTATACTTTTAGTATGTTAATTTAAATCCATGGTAGCTGTTACAGAGTGTCGTTTTTTATCGGAAGTTTTGCTACGTATTGGGATTGACAGGCTGAGAACTGTGTCTTATACTCTGTATGAATAAAATTTATTACGTATCCTTTGTTGCTCTCATTAGCTTCAGTGCCTAGGCTCATATAAATACAAGTCGTTTGCAGCGCAAAGCCTCAATAGCTTTTTAAATAATTAAATTTTAATTTCTTAATTAGAGGATTAATGGACAACTTTTTTCGCTACACTTTGACTGCGTTGATGGGCATAGTGGCTTTAGCGCAATTCAGTCAAGTGATAACGCGCTATGTGTTAGAGGTTCCTGTAATGGGCATGGAAGAGCTCATTATGTATCCGATTCTTTGGCTTTATATGTTAGGTGCGGTTAATGCGTCCAGAGAAAACACACATATTCGCGCTAATGTGCTGGATGTATTTATTAAAAGCCCACGAAAACAAAACATCTTAGCGATTATATCTGATGTAATTAGCATTATTGTGTTGTTATGGCTGATTTATTGGGCATGGGATTTCACTCAATACATTTTACGTATTTGGAAAGAAAGTCCCACACTTTATCTGCCCACTTTTTATGCCGATATATCATTATTACTGTGCTTGTTACTAATGACCCTATTTACATTGCTGCATATCGCTCGAAGTGTTCGTAATATTCGACGTAATGCATCCCCTGAGGAGATAAAGCTATATGATTGAAGTCGCATTAATGTCAATAGGCGTATTAGTGATTCTCCTGACTTTAGGGGTGCCATTACCGTATTGCTTTGGCGCTGCACTAATGGTGATGAGCCTTGTTGGCGGCGTTACCATGAAGGGCAATATGTTATGGGGAATGCAACAGCTAGCTAATCCAGTGTTGTTGGCGATACCACTATTTGTATTGGCGGGAACGATTATGAGTCGCAGTGGGATTGCGGCCAGTTTGCTGAACTTTGTTAATATATTTGTCGGTCATGTGCGTGGAGGCCTAGGCGTCGTAGCAACGGTGAGTTGCGCCATTATTGGCGCTATTTCGGGCTCCGGACTGACTGGAGTCGCTGCGGTTGGACCATTGCTCATTCCTGAAATGGAAAGACAAGGGTATCCTCGGGCATACGCTACTGCATTGATTGCCAATTCTTCGGTATTAGGGCTTTTGATTCCGCCTAGTGTCACGATGATTGTATTTGGTTGGGTAACGGATACTTCTATATTAGCGAGCTTCTTGGCTACTTTAGGGCCGGGGTTAGCAATTATGTTTAGCTTTAGCGTGATAAATCTGATAATGGCGCGAAAATTCGATTTAAAGTTAGATGAAAAACCGAAATTTAAAGTGCTCATGGCAGAAAGTAGTGTGCGTTTTAAACATGCATTGCCAGCTATACTGATGCCAGTGATTATTTTAGGCGGCATATACGGCGGTGTGATGACGCCGACAGAAGCTGCTGCTGTTGCCGTTATTTATTCAATTCCAGTCGGTTTTTGGATTTATAAGGGTCTTACATGGCAAAATCTATTAGAATCGGGCAAAGAATCTAGTACGGCAGTAGGCGCGATTTTAATCATGATTTTGTTTAGTATGATTCTCAGTCAGATGTTAGTATTAGAGAGTATTCCGCAGTCATTGGTTGATGTTATTTTTGGTATAACAGAAAATAAAATACTGTTGCTTTTGTTGATTAATTTGCTGTTATTTTTAGTCGGCATGATTGTCAATGATATTACTGCTATTATCTTAATTGCGCCTTTACTTATGCCCTTAATGAAGGCGTTGGGGATTGATCCCATACATTTTGCTGCAATAATGGGTGTGACTACTGCTATGGGTGGGGTTACACCACCTTATGCGTCTATTCTTTATTTGGGTGCAAGGATTGGCAATGTGCCAGTGACACAAGTGATTCGCCCAGCAATGGTTTTATTGGTTTTTGGCTATATGCCGATAGCTTTATTAACGTCTTTTTGGCCCGATTTGGCGTTATTTTTACCACGTTTGTTTGGTTATTGACTTTGATTTTTTAAAACGATAGAGGAAAACATTATGAAAACTATTAAGTTACCCGTATTAATATTATCTACTAGTATGATTTTTGCTTCATTGGCGCAAGCTGTTGAGTTAAAGATTAGCCACGTACGTCCGCAAGATGCTATTGTGGATCAAGATGCAAAAGCATTAGGTGCAGCACTCAGCGAAGCGACCGCAGGTGATGTTACCTTGAAAATTTTTGCTGCCAGTTCCTTGGGTGATTACACGACGGTACAGGAGCGTATTTCAATTGGTGCCGTTGATATGGCAATTCAACCCGCAGCGACAGCCTCTGATCGACGAATGACTATTAGCTCTTTTCCCTCTTTGGCGGAAAACTGGAATCATGCTAAAGAGATATATGGTCCAGGTGGTATCATTGCCGAGACAATGAAAGAACTTTATGCAGAACAAGGGATTACAATGCTAGCGGTATACCCTGTTTATTTTGGCGGCATTGCTTTGAATCGTGAGGCTGTAAATGCTGGCGACCCAACTGCCGCTAAAGGTATAAAAGTACGCGTTCCAGGCATAAAAAGTTTTCAGATGTTAGCGGATAAAACCGGGTATATTGCTTCACCAATCCCTTTTTCAGAAGCCTTCACAGCAGTACAAACGGGTGTAGTAGATGGCGTGATTGGCTCTGGCGCCGAGGGTTATTACGCATCATTCCGTGACGTCACAAAAACGTATATTCCTGCCAACACGCATTTTGAAGCTTGGTATTTGATCGTAAATACAGAGACTTTTGAAGGATTAGACAAAGAAGACCAAGCAGCTTTCTTGAAAGTGGCTGAGGAATTTAGCGCCAAGCGTTGGGAAAAAGCAGAAAAAGATCAGTCTGAATTTGAACAAAAACTGGTTGCAAACGGTGCCGAGTTAGTCTCGTTAAGTGATGATGAATTAGCCGCTATTGCCAGCAAAGTACGCCAAGACGTATGGCCTGAAATTCTAGAAGATGTAGGTAAAGAGTGGGGTCAGGCTATTTTAGATAAGGTAAGCGCAGAGTAATTTTATTGTCCGTTTATATCCTCTTTCATTTATAGAGTTGAAAGAGGATATTCATTTTATTCTGGGGAGTCTATTATGGACACACAATATGCCATCATCGGTGGAGGTGTTGTCGGTGTCGCCATCGCTTATGGATTGCAACGTCTAGGTTGTCAGACAACGGTGCTAGATGAGGGCGATTGCGCTTTGCGGGCTTCTCGTGGTAATTTTGGACTAGTATGGGTGCAGAGTAAAGGTATTGACGCACCACATTATGCGCGCTGGTCTCAGTATTCTGCGGGTATTTGGTCGCAGTTAGCAACAGACTTAGAAGCGCAAACTGGTATTAATCTCGATTTGCAACAAAATGGCGGTTATGATATCCACCTCACTGAAGAGAGTTTAGAGCAACGGTTAAAATCTTATAATACCTTGCGGGAACAATTAGACGGAGATTATCCATTTGAGGTTCTTGAGCCGGCGCAACTAAGGCAAGAAGAGCCTGAAATTGGTCCTAAGGTAGTAGGAGCAATCCTGCATCACCAAGATGGGCATGTGAACCCTTTAAAGTTACTAAAGGCGTTGCATCTGGCGCATCGTATTCAAGGTGGCAAGCTGTGCAATGATGATAAAGTCAACAAAGTCGTCGCTAAGAATCGTGGCTACGAACTAATCACGCGAAATGGCAACAGTATTCATGCGGATAAGGTGGTGGTTTGTGCGGGTTTAGGCAGTAATCGTTTTGCCGAACAGCTAGGCTTTTTGACTCGTGTTTATCCATTGCGCGGTCAAAATTTGGTGACCGAAAAACAACCATTATTTATTAACCGGCCTAGTATGACCATTCGTCAGACAAATGAAGGGAGTATTCAGTTAGGTGACTCCAAGGAAGATGTAGGTTTTGATGATGGTGAGAGCATGGAAATTATTGCGAAAATCGCTAAAAATGCCGTTGCTACTTATCCGCGTTTGGGTCAGGTCAATATGATACGAAATTGGGGTGCATTGCGTATTATGACGAAAGACGGTCTGCCTGTTTATGCGGAATCTCCGAGTCATTCTGGTTGTTATTTGGTGACTTGCCACAGCGGTATAACGCTAGCAGCCGCACACTCTAAGGCAATACCTTTGTGGCTGGAGGGTCTCGATAATGCCCCAAATTTGGAGAAATTTAATGAGCAACGATTTTCTAGAGCGTCTGAACACTGAGGCGGATAGCAAAAATAAACAGTCGGTTACGATTTATTGGCAAGGGCAGGCAATACCAGCCAAAACAGACGACAGTATTGCTAGTGCCTTATTAGCAGCAGGTATAAATAGTAACCGAAACAGCCCAGTCTCAGGTCAGCCAAGAGGTCCTTTTTGTATGATGGGAAGTTGCTTTGAGTGTTTGGTGTTATTGAATGGGTGTGTAGTGCAGGCCTGTATGATGCCTGTAGCGGATCAAATGGCGGTCAATCCACCCGTTAAGCAGGGTAGCCTATGAATGACATTACTGTTGCTATTATTGGTGGCGGCCCAGCGGGTTTAAGTGCTGCACGAGTATTAGCAGAAAACCAAGTCTCTTGTTTATTACTAGACGAGCAAGCCAGTTTGGGTGGGCAAATATATCGGGGCATCGAACACGTCAGTCAGCAATATGCTGGGCGTGCAGAAAAACTCGGTGCGGACTATTTACACGGCCTTGCGTTAACACAAGGATTGCCTGAGAAGCATTTGCAACGCGTTTTAAATGCTAAAGTCTGGAGTGTAAACACATCTGGCCAAATTGTGTATTCTGTTGGCGCACAATCGTATCAAGTGAAAGCGAAGTATGTGGTATTGGCTACGGGTGCACAGGAAAGACCTTTTGCGTTTCCGGGCTGGACGCTGCCTGGAGTGATGACGGCTGGTGCAGCACAAATTCTTCTTAAGGCACACGGCGTAGCGGTAAAAAATTCAGTTTTAATTGGGAATGGCCCTCTATTATACTTGTTAGCGAGCCAATTATTAGCATTCGGCCACCCTCCGCAAGCGATTGTTGAGACGCAGGCTAAAAATGCTTGGAAAAACGCCTTGCCTCATTTACCCAACGCGATGCTATATGGCAGTTCTTATCTTTGGAAGGGCATTAAAATGCTTGCTTTAATCAAGAAAGCAGGAATCCAGCATTACACCAAGGCTTGTGATATTCATGCGATTGGGGTCGAATCATTGCAGCAGATACGCTTTCAACAAGGCGGTAAAACGCATACCTTAAATACGCAGAATGCTTTGATTCATCAGGGGGTAATTCCTAATACGCAAATAAGTCGCGCTTTGAATTTGCAGCATTTTTGGAGTGAGCAGCAGCAGACTTGGTTGCCTGTTACACATCAAAGCGGTGAAAGTAGTCTAGAGAATATCTATATCGCTGGTGATGGCGCAAGTATTGGTGGAGCGACTGTTGCGCGTTTTTCGGGTGAACAGGTAGCTTTGCAGCTACTTAAAAAAATGGGTGTATTTACGCAAACGCAATATAATTCCAGAGCAAGGCCATTAAACAAACAGTTGCGAGTTGAGCTTGCTGTACGCCCGTTTTTGGATTATCGTTATGCACCTGACAATCGCACTATGTTGAATAATAGTTCGACATTGGTATGTCGATGTGAAGAAGTCAGTGTAGGGCAATTACGCGAGCACGCCCGCCAAGGTTGTTTAGGCTTAAATCAAACTAAGACCTTTAGCCGTTGTGGTATGGGGCCTTGCCAAGGGAGACAGTGTGGTGTAAATGCGGCTTTAGTGTTAGCAGATGAGCGCAAACTGTCGCCCGATAAAATTGATTATTATCGCATACGGCCGGTCATTAAACCTGTAACACTAGCCGAAGTGGCTAGCTTAGCGAAAGAAGAAACAAATTAAAAGGAGCTGAATAAATATGAGTATTGAACGTTTGCATACTGGTCAAAGAATGAGCAAGATTGTCCGCCATAATGGTGTGGTTTACTTGTGTGGTCAGGTCGGTGAAGGTGTGAGTATTACCGAACAAACTGAGAGCTGTTTGGCTCGAGTTGATGCGCTGCTAAAAGAGGCTGGAAGTAGTCGGGAGCATATTTTGCAAGCAATTGTTTGGTTGAGTGATATGCAGTATTTTGCCGAGATGAATAGCGTCTGGGATGCGTGGGTACCATCAGAGCATGCCCCAGCTCGCGCCTGTGGCGAAGCAAAACTAGCGAGACCTGAGCTGTTGGTCGAAGTGATTGTCACAGCAGCGGTTGCTTGATTATCATTGATAATCGTATTTGATGTATTTGAGAATGAAAAAACACCATTATAAGGCGCAAATTGAGTGGACGGGAAACGAGGGCGATGGCACGCTGAATTACCGCGCTTATAATAGAAACCATCAAATCCAAATTGATGGCAAAACCCCCGCAATAGCAGGCTCGGCGGACCCTGCTTTTTTAGGCGATAAATCAAGGTATAACCCAGAGGACTTGTTTTTATCGTCGATATCGGCTTGTCATATGCTATGGTATTTGCACTTATGCTCGGTGCATCATATTGTCGTTACGGAATATGTAGACTACGCCACAGGGGTGATGGCAGAAACAGACGATGGCAGCGGACGATTTACCGAAGTCACGCTACACCCACACGTAGTGATCACAGACGCTAGCCACATACCCAAAGCAAACGAACTGCACGAGACCGCGAATAAAATGTGTTTTATTGCAAATTCGTGTAATTTCAACATAGGGCATGAGCCCAATACGCGGGCACAGTAACGCCGACTTTAATGCGCGTTGGGTTGTTTTAAGCCGGCTGCTGCTGGGTGACGCAGTGTATCATGCCACCGTTTTCGTAGAGGTCTCTAACATCAATGCCAACTACGCTTCTGTTAGGATACAGTGATTGAATGATGTCATTGGCAATGGTGTCATTTGGGTCTTGATAATTAGGTACTAAAACCACCGTGTTGGCGATGTAATAATTGACATATGAGCCTTTATAGCCAAGGTCGCTGCCACTTGATTTTTTTACTGTGTTTTTGGTTAATGGCACAGTAACAAAATTGTATGGCTTTTCCTGTTTATTTTTTGCACCATACAGCGTTTTAATGTCCTTGGCGGTCACATCAAATTCAAGTAAATCATGTTTATTCATGGTGACGATGGTGCTTGCATTGCCAAAACGGGCAAAACCATCAATGTGCTGATCGGTTAAATCCAGACCTGCTTGTCCGTCTAGCCAGATAAAGTGACTTGCGCCTAAATATTCGGTAAAAATGGCCTCAATCTGTGCTTGGCTCATGCCAGGATTTCGGTTGTCGTTGATAATCGAACTTTTACATGCCATTAAGGTGCCATGTCCATCAATTTCAACACTGCCACCTTCGTTAATTAAGGTTTTGTTTAGGTCTATTAACGGTATGCCTTGTGCTTGTGCAATCTTTTTAGGAATGGCATTGCAATTGGTAAAGCCAATTGGCTGATTTGATTCTTCATCGCTTTTTTGTCCCCAGCCATTAAATCCCCAATCTTGAATGACCAAATTGCCATGCATATCGCGGGCATAAATTGGTCCATTATCTCTTACCCAAACATCATCCGTTTTAAAGCGGTAGAAATCGACATGCGTTAAATCAATGTTGTTTTTATTGAGTAAGTCGATAATACGTTTTTCTTCCTTTTCATTGTAAGCAATAATATGCACATTTTCGCTGCCGGCCAATGCCTGAGTCATTGCCACCCAAGTAGCATCTAAGCGATTACGGTAGGGCACACCATATTGGTAGTGGTGCGGCCATTGCAACCAAGTCCCTTCGTGTAATTCACTTTCGTCTGGCATGGTATAGCGAATTTGAGTTTGCATGTTGTTTTTTTTAAGTGTCGTTTGTGAAGCGGCAAATACAGTAGAGATATAACTCATCAAAGGTAGTGCTGCCACTGTGGTTTTAAGTAATTGTCTTTTACGCATGTTTTAACAATCATGTTACGTGGTAAATACCGTTGTCTCATGTTGAGTCAAAACGGTTAGCAGTGCCTTTAAAAAGCGTTAGCAGCACGATGTAATTTTACATCCTAACGACTAACAGTCAAGGCGCGGATGTCCTTTATCATTGCCTTAAGCGTATGCCGAGGACTATCTTCTATTCAAATTCCAAGTGTCACATTTTTCCTTATAATTGGGTATAATTATAATCGGCGCAATCGGTGGGTGTCCGATATTTAGTCACACGACATTTAGTCACAAACTCGAGTAATTTCAACATAGGGCATGAACTCAATACGCGTGCAGAATAGTGGGTGTTATAGCCGGCTGCTGCTGGGTGACGCAGCATTTTATGCCATTAAAATTGATTAGATACGAGTTTTGGGTGCAGCTTCGTGACCTGAATCACCAGAATTAGGTTCTCCTTTTGGCTCAATCAGTAACACTTTCACTTCGTTTTCAGCTCTCGGGCGATGAACAACCCCTTTGGGGACGACGAACAACTCACCAGCCTTGACCGTGTGGGATGGGCCGCCTTCAATATCTATTTGCATCTCACCTTCTAGCACGTAGAAAAAGTCGTCTGTGGTGTCGTGTTTATGAAATGGGTATTCTCCAATAAACTTGACTACCATAACATCATTGTCGTTGTAATCGGAGACCACATGTGGATCCCAGTGTGTCGAGAAACACGCCAATTTTTCCGCGAGATTTATTGATTTCATTGTTGTTATCCTATTGCTATTAAAGTGTACTGTAGAGTTTGTCAAAATTTTAACTGAAATTTTATATAAGAAGTTCTATGTGGAATTATAGGCTGATTTTTAAGCGTATGCCTAGGGCAATATTCTATTCAAATTCCAAGTGTCCTATATTTACGGCAATTGGGTATAATTACAATCGGTGGGTGTCCGATATTTACGGCACGTCTGTCAGTTATTGTCTGTTTTTCGGGTCTCGTGGCATTACCGCTAACGGTTTGCAGCTTGGCGAAATGGCGGAAATCGAAGCACAAAAGTTTAGTTTTGCACAAATATTCAATCGAAGAACTGCCGTTGAATTTAGCACTAAACCCGCTATTTTGTCAAACTGCTGTTGTGCGTTCGGCTTTTTGTTTTAGGTTAATAATTGTCTTATTTTATCTGTCAGTTTTGATGGACTAACTTTTGTCAATTTAATATGTTCACAACCATTAAAAGTCGCAAATGATTTTATAATTTTTACAAATGGTTTTTTCCATAATTCAATGTCAATGTTTGTGTTTTCAATATGCAAATGTATGATTTCAAATTCTTTTTCTTTTCGGTGAGCTTTGCAATCCACTCGTCCGATAAATGTGTCGCCAAATAAGATAGGTAAACAAAAATAGCCGTATTGCCTTTTTTCTTTTGGTGTATAGCATTCAATTTTATAATCAAAGTCAAAAAATTGCTTTACTCGGTCTCGATGAATAATTGAATTGTCAAATGGCGATAAAATACGAATGCTTGAATTGGTTTTGTTTAAGGGTTTTTCAAGTAAATTTTTATTCACAAAAACAGAAGGCATATTTTCAATATTTACTTGTTGTATTGTTCCTTCTTGAAGCATCGATTTTAATACTTTATCAACATTTTTTCGTATTAATTCTCCTGTTTTAAGGTGTGTGATTTGCTTTACGGTTGTAAATCCGTACGCATTTAAATAAGTTTTTACTAAATATTCTGCAAATTCAAGGTCAGTTGGTAAGGTTGTGTTAATTGATTTTGGTAAAACATTTTCAGTGAGGTCGTACGTTTTTTGCATTCCGTTTCTGCTCGAAATCATTAAATCGCCTTGTAGAAAAAGTCTTTCCAGTGCTATTTTTGTAGGTTTCCAGCTCCACCAACTTCCTGCTTTTTTTGTCTCATTTTCAAAATCTCTTGCTTTTTTTGGACCTTCTCCACGAATAGTGTCCAATACATATTTCATCACTTTTGCGTCTGCATTGTAATAATGCGTTTTGCTTTGTTTCACTTCTAACATTTGAGGTAATACAAAACGAAAATTTTTCATTGGAAGATATGATGCAGCGTGAAACCAATATTCAAACACTTTTCGTTCTTCAACTAACTCATCTAAATATTCCGTTGTATAATCGGGAATTCTTGTCCAAAGTGTGTGATGATGGGCTCTTTCAATAATTGACAAAGTATCAATTTGTAAATATCCGAGATGTTCTAATGCTTTAAGAACTGCATCTTTACCTTTTCCAAAAGGATATGGCTTTGTTAATCCTTGACTTTCTAATGTCAAAAAACGAAGTTGTCGTAAAGTCAATTCTTCCGTCATAAATTTTAATCAATAATTGAAATATAGGTTTCAATTTCTGCGTTGTCTCCGTCAAAATACTTTTGTCCGTGAACTGTTACATCTGCACGGTAAGCTCTTTTTAGTTCAGTATCCTGCCAAATTTCTGTCCAAGTTTTCAATATAGCTTCGGGCATTTTTCCTTTTGAAGTGTATTTTACATTTGAACCAATTGAAACGTTTCGTCCCACTAAATCATCTGGAATATTGTCCAATGTTGTTACAGGAAAGCCAATGATTAAGGTATATTTTCCTGTATAATCACTTTCGTAGTCTGTATAAACAGCATAAAATTCGTCACTTACTTTGTTGGGTATTTTGTCAGTGATGTTTTCTCCCCAAAACCTGCCCCAAAGCGTTTCAATGTCAACCATTGATTCGTTTGTCGTTTCAGTTGAGATGCCTATAATTTTGAAATCGTTCATATTTTTTTCGTTGGTTTGTTTTTGCAGAATGTTCGTTTAAGCTGACGCACAACAT
Organism: Ostreibacterium oceani; assembly: GCF_009362845.1. Lineage (NCBI taxonomy): Bacteria > Pseudomonadati > Pseudomonadota > Gammaproteobacteria > Cardiobacteriales > Ostreibacteriaceae > Ostreibacterium > Ostreibacterium oceani. The sequence continues at coordinate 92,459 of NZ_WHNW01000001.1, forward strand.
CCGAATAAACGAACATTCGTTTATCGGGGCTATAGGTTATGCTAAAAATTCGTTTATTCGTCATATTAAATGAGATATGGGCGCAAAGCAATCCTTGTTATTTAGTTTTCGTTAATAGTTGGCGCTGTAAAAATATTGGACAAACAATATAGAATAGACAAAATAGAACACTTGAAATTTAAATAAAATACAGCCCTCGGTATATCGTTCCAAATTAGCATCGAACTTTCCCTGAACGCTTTAATTGAGTTTGTATGTTCTAATTTGGTTGCAATAAATTTTTGGCTATCCAAGATATACGCTATATGCCAGTATGAAAATCAATGCATTATCAGCGAGTAGCGCGTAAGTAAATCACATAATAGACAAAGGCGACAAAGAATCCGCCGCCAACAATATTGCCGGCTGTGACGGGGATGAGGTTTTGTAGCATGTCGTTAAGGCCAATCAGGGGTTCGCTTTGTCCGGTAAAGCGCTGTAGTAACATCGCCATTGGGATGAAAAATAGATTGGCAATACTGTGTTCGAACCCAGCGGCCACAAACGCGGCAATAGGCAGGACGATGGCGGCTATTTTATCAATTACGCTGCGCCCGGCCATTGCCATCCAAATCGCCATGCAGACTAAAACATTACATAAGATACCTTTAAAAAAGGCGCTGCTCATTGATAGATTAATCTTTGCCTGTGCGATGTCAATATAGGTTTTTGCAACCGCGCCACCATTGGCATTGCCTTGCTCGGCGAAAAGTAACAGCAGCGCCAATCCTAACGCGCCAATGCCATTTCCAAGAAATACGATGCCCCAGTTTCGTAGTAATTGGGCCGTGGTGATTTTTTTATCCGCCCACGCCATGACTAATAAATTATTGCCGGTAAATAATTCCGCGCCGGCGATAACCACTAAAATCAAACCGAGCGAAAATACCAAACCGCCAAACCACTGCGTTACGGCAAAGGATAAGCTGGCATCGGCTTTCACCAATACAAAGCTCATCGCACCAAGGCCAATAAACGCGCCTGCTAATAATGCCAGCATGAATAGCGGCAGCCACGCAAGGTTTGCTTTCGTTACGCCAATGGATTCGACGCGCGCGGCTATTTCTTGTGGCGAGTAGGCATTAAAGTCAAATACGCTTTTCATGGTTTGTCGGTTTGCTGCTGGTTTGGTTGATAGTCGTTGGTTTTGATTGTATACGTCACTTTAGCATAAATGACGCCTCAGATACATAGGTTAGGTAGTAGCTTAGGTAATAGGCTAGGTAGTAGGCTAGATATATAGCAAAGCGAATAGGGAGATGAGCGTAGAGATGAACGGGTGTTATGCGATGATATTTGCGATGATTTTCTGGGGTTCGTTGGGTATTGATTGGGCATGTGATAGGGTGTTGATTGGGTGTTGATTGGGTGTTGATTAGGTGTTGATTAGGTGTTCTGTGGATATTCGGTGGGGAATTCGGTGGGAATTCGGTGGGAATTCATTGGCATTTTGCATTGATTAAGATACAATAATTCCCCTCGATTAGCTGGGCGTGGTTAAGCCCTAGGTTAGTGCTAAGTTAGGCGTTTAGGCTAGGTTTTTCGCTCAGTGTTTAATTGATGCCCCGCGAAGGGGTTTTGCGTGGTGTTAATCCACAATGGTATAATCAAATTAGGTAAAAACATGCAAGTTAAAGTCGATATTCTAGAAGGTCTACAACGTAAAATCACGGTGGAAATCCCAGCAGATCAGGTCAATGACCAAGTGATGACTAAGCTGAAAAAAGTACAAAAAACTACCAAGATGGATGGTTTTAGAAAAGGCAAAGTGCCGATGAAAGTCGTTGAACAAAAATACAGCGCTGCCGTGCGCCAAGAAGTCTTGGGCGATCTGATTGAAAAGACTTATGGCGAGGCCATTAAGCAGGAAAAATTAACCCCTGCCGCGCACCCGTCAATTCAACCAATTTCAGGGTTTGCGGCCAATGAGGCGTTTGTTTACGAAGCGCAAATTGAAGTCATTCCTGAGTTTGATGTCAAAGGACTTGATAGCTTGACGGTGAGAAAACCCATTGCCAAAGTCCTTGCCAAAGACGTCAAAGCCATGATTGATACACTACGCAAACAATCAGCAGACTGGCAAACCAGCGACGAACCTGCCGCCGAAGGCGACCGCGTGCTTATCAACTTTACTGGAACGATTGATGGCGAAGCGTTTGATGGTGGCAGTGCCGAAGATGTGCCTGTTGTCTTGGGCGCTAAGCAGATGTTGCCTGAGTTTGAGTCTGCGTTAGCAGGCAAAAAAACAGGGGATGATGTAGAGGCAACCGTCAATTTCCCAGCCGATTATCACGGCGAAGCGGTTGCGGGTAAAACAGCGCAATTTGCCATTCAAATCAAACAAGTTGAAACACCAAAACTACCGCGTGTTGATGAGCAATTTATCCGTCAATTTGGCATCGAAGAGCCAACCAAGGAAAACTTTGAAAACGTAGTCCGCGAAAATATGGAGCGTGAGTTAGAGACGGGCATTCGTCGGCAGATTAATCAGCAGGTCATGCAGCATTTAGTGGATGCGAATGATATTGTGGTGCCTGCTAGCATGATTGAAAATGAAAAGCAACGCATGGTACAAGAGACCAAGCTAGCCGAGCAAGTCAGTGACGAAGCACAGCGCAATAAAATCATAGAAGAGCAATTTGCAGCGCCTTCACGTCGTCGTGTTTTGTTAGGTCTGGTGATGGGGAAACTGTTTGAAGAAAAAGCCATTAGACCCGATGCCGAACGGGTTGAAGCGACTGTTGAGCGGCTGGCGGCAACGTATGAAAACCCGCAGCAGTTCCGCGATTACTTCCATAATAACGCGCAAGCGGCGGAAAAAATTTACGCACAAGTCATGGAAGAGCAGCTCATCGATGAAATTTTGGCCAATGCCGAGATAGTCGAAGAAAAAAAGAGCTTCGATGAAGTGATGAAGGGCGAAAACGCCGCGTAATTGACTGTTTTCAGGTGGTAGCAGTAGGCGATAGATAGGCGATAAGCCACTGATCGCGCTGTCGCCATGTGACTACTATGTTGCTGCTATGTTGGCGCATGAACTGACTTACGACATGGTATGGCACGGCACAGGCTTGGGCGTTATTGCGTATGCTTTTTCTCGTTAATTTTTACCCATGAACAAAACTGAGGGGACAATGAATCTAATGAATACCCAAGCATTTATGCCAATACCGATGGTGGTAGAGCAAACGGGGCGTAGCGAACGCGCTTATGATATTTATTCGCGTTTACTGAAAGAGCGGATTGTTTTTTTGGTCGGGCCTGTCACAGACGAAACGGCTAATTTGGTTGTTGCACAGTTGCTTTTTTTAGAAGCAGAAAACCCAGAAAAAGAAATCGCACTATACATTAATTCACCAGGTGGATCGGTGTCTGCGGGGCTTGCAATCTATGACACCATGCAGTTTATTAAACCCGATGTATCAACGATGGTAATTGGCCAAGCGGCGTCAATGGGGGCATTTTTACTCAATGCAGGCACGCCGGGTAAGCGCTATGCTTTGCCGAATTCTCGTGTCATGATTCATCAGCCCTTAGGCGGATATCAGGGGCAAGCAACCGATATTGATATTCACGCCAAAGAAATACTCAAAATTCGCGATAATCTAAATAAAATCATGGCAAAACATAGTGGTCAATCGATAAAAACCATTGCCAAAGACACCGACCGCGATAATTACATGAACGCAGACGAGGCAAAAAAATATGGCTTGATTGATCGCGTTGTCACCCAGAGAAGTTAGCGTGCCGCTAACTGACGCTGGCACCTGTTGCGGTAAATAAGCAAAACAGTTGAGTAAAACAATTGAGTAAAACAATTGAAATAGTGAGCGGTCAAAACAATCAAAAGCCATTGGCGTCGAGCAGCTAAAACTGTCCGATAACTGTGCAATAACCGTGCGATAAGCATTGATAAAGTAGGTTTATGAGTAAAAAAGAAAAAGAATTAGTCTGTTCATTTTGTGGGCGTAATCGAATAGACGGTGGTGGCTTGTTGACAGGTGACCAAGCGGGTGTGGCTATTTGTCGTATTTGTTTGTCAGAGGGGATGGCGGTATTTTCTGATGCGGAGTTAGATGATGAAATCGAAGCCCAAATGGCAGAGGATTTTGCGTTTGCAGAGGAATCTTTTTTATTGGCCAAGCCACAACAAATCACCGCGCACCTAGACGACTATGTGATTGGTCAGGACGCGGTAAAAAAAATCTTAGCGGTCGCCGTTTATAATCACTATAAACGCTTGCTGCATGGGGATAAAAGCACGGTTGAAATCGGCAAGTCCAATATTTTGTTAGTTGGGCCCACTGGCTCAGGTAAAACTTTGCTGGCGGAAACGCTAGCCAAAACACTGAGAGTGCCGTTTGCCGTGGCTGATGCCACCACCTTAACCGAGGCAGGTTATGTCGGTGAAGATGTTGAAAATATCATTCAGCGATTATTGCAACACGCCGATTACGATGTGGAAAAAGCCCAGCGCGGCATTATCTATATCGATGAGGTTGATAAAATCGCCCGTAAATCTGAAAATATGTCGATTACACGGGATGTGTCGGGTGAGGGTGTGCAGCAAGCGCTACTCAAGATTATTGAAGGCACAGTCGCCTCAGTGCCTCCACAAGGCGGTCGCAAGCATCCTAACCAAGAAATGATTCAGGTCGATACCTCCAATATTTTATTTATTTGTGGTGGTGCGTTTGCAGGCATTGACCGCATTATTCAAGACCGTGTTGAAAAAGGGAGTATTGGTTTTTCGGCCAATATCAAGCGCCCTGACACGACTTTGGATAAGAATACGTTGTTACAATGCGTAGATACCGACGATTTGGTGCGTTTTGGCTTAATCCCTGAGTTTGTGGGGCGATTGCCGATGCGTGCGATTTTAAATCCCCTTGATGAAGCCACGTTGGTCACTATCCTGACAAAACCCAAAAATGCCCTGACTAAGCAGTTTGAATATTTATTTGCGCTGGATGATTGCAAGCTCTCTTTTACAAAAGGCGCGCTCAGGGCAATTGCCAAGCAAGCCATCTTAGAGAATACGGGCGCGCGTGGATTACGATCTATTATTGAAAAAATCTTGCTGGATGTGATGTATGATTTGCCTGTCGATAAGATGGCGCAATTCACCGTTGATGAAAAATTTGTCAAAAAACAATTGTACGGTTAGGTGTCGCCTGTTGGTGTAGCTGCCTTGTCGTAACTTGGTTGCCCTTGTTACCTTCCTTGTTGCCCTCCTTGTTGCCCCTTGGTAGCTGGTTAACTGGTTAGCTGGTTAGCCCCTTGTCGCTACTGCACCACGCTATTGCATGTGCCACGCTACTGAGTCGCACTATTGAGCCGCACTATTGAGCCGCACTATTGAGCCGCACTATTGAGCCACATTAGTGCATTATATTATACTGCTACACTATTGCGCGGCAGGTTGGCTTGTGGATTGCTTTGTGGATTGCTCTGTGGATTGTTTGATTATCTTGTAACGGGCGGTTAAAATGTCAACTCGTCGCCTTGATTTTGTCTAGCCCACCCCAATATACAGATTAACGATTAATATTTAAACAGGTATTCTCATGAAATATAATGTCTTACCCTTGCGCGATGTGGTTATTTACCCAGGCGTGGTTGCGCCGCTTTTTGTGGGGCGAGAAAAATCAATTCAGTCGATAGAGGCGGCTGCTCACGAAAAGATGCAAATCGTGTTGGTGACACAAAAGTCCGCCGAGGTTGAGCAACCCAAGCCAGACGATGTCTATCAGATTGCCACCTTGGCAGATATTATCCAGATCATGAAGCTACCCGATGGCACGGTTAAATTGTTGGTCGAAGGGCGTTCACGCGTTGAAGTCGATGCCTTTTTGGACGATGACTTGATGCAATGTGAAGCCACTGAGTTGGCCGAAAACAACCACATCAGTGAAGCAGAAGCAAAGTCTATTCGAAAAATTTTATTGGGTTTATTTGAGCGCTATATCAAAACCCAGCAAAAAGAATCAAATGAATTGGTGAAATTAATTAATGACATTGATGACACGGGGTTATTTTGCGATGCAATTGCCTCGCATTTGCAAATAAAAGTCAGCGATCGGGTGGATTTGTTGCTTAAAACGGATATTCAGGATCGTGCCGCAACACTGGCGACGCTGATTGAGCAAGAGCTCGGTGTTTGGGCATTGGAAAAATCCATACGCAACCGCGTCAAAGAGCAAATGGACAAAAATCAAAAAGAATACTACCTCAATGAGCAGGCCAAAGCGATTCAAAAAGAGCTAGAAATCTTGGATGAAACCAAAAGCGATTTTGGACAGGTAGAGGCAGACATTCGCGCGGCAAAAATGCCCGAAGTGGTCGAGAAAAAATGCCTAGATGAGCTTGATAAACTAAAACGCATGCCGCCAATGTCCTCAGAAGCCACTGTGTTGCGAAACTATCTAGAAAACATGGTTGACTTCCCGTGGTCAAAATCAACGGCGCTACACGACAATTTGGCGCAAGCGCAAGACATCCTTGATGCGTCGCATTTTGGTTTGACCAAGGTGAAAGAGCGGATTGTGGAGTATCTTGCCGTGCAGCAGCGCAAAAAAAAGCCCTCGGGCAGTATTTTGTGTTTGGTTGGGCCACCAGGCGTGGGTAAAACCTCAATTGGTAAGAGTATCGCTGAGGCGGTCAATCGACAGTATATCCGTGTCGCATTAGGCGGTGTGCGTGACGAGGCTGAGATTCGTGGGCATCGCCGAACCTACATTGGCGCGATGCCAGGCAAAATAGTACAAAATATCACCAAGGCAGGTGTCAATAACCCGTTGTTTTTGCTCGATGAGGTCGATAAGATGGGGATGGATCATCGGGGTGACCCAGCTTCTGCCATGCTAGAAGTGCTGGACCCTGAGCAAAATCATACGTTTAACGATCACTATATGGAAGTTGATATTGATTTATCTAATGTGATGTTTTTGGCCACCGCAAACAGCACCAATATTTCAGGTCCCTTACTCGACCGTATGGAGTTGATTCGTATCCCTGGCTATACCGAGGGTGAGAAATTTTCGATTGCTAAGCAGTATTTGTTACCCAGAAATATTGAGCGTAGTGGTCTAAAAGCAAATGAAATCAGCATGACAGATAAAGCGTTGAGTTTGATTGTTTCGGATTATACGCGTGAAGCAGGCGTGCGTCAGTTAGACCGTGAAATCGCCAAAGTATGCCGCAAAGTGGTGACCAAAATTGCGTTGAGCGATTGTGATAAATGCGCCATCAGCCAGAATAATTTGGCTGACTTTTTAGGGGTGGCGAAATACAAACGCGATACGGCCGCGCAAACGGCGAGTATCGGTCGTATTAGTGGCTTGGCATGGACATCTGTTGGTGGTGAGTTGCTAAATATCGAAGTCGCTGTCCTGCCAGGAAAAGGCAAGGTGGCGCTGACAGGCAAGCTAGGCGAAGTGATGCAAGAGTCCGTACAGGCCGCGATGACGGTTGTTAAATCGCATGTCGCGGATTTGGGTGTGTCGGCTAAGTTTTTCCAAGAGCATGACTTTCATATCCACTTACCTGAGGCGGCTACGCCCAAAGACGGACCAAGCGCTGGCGTGGCGATTGCCACGGCGTTACTATCAGCGGTGATGCAAGTGCCGATTAGTCATACGATTGCGATGACAGGTGAGGTGACTTTGCAAGGCAATGTGCTTGAAATCGGGGGATTAAAAGAAAAATTATTCGCCGCGGCGCGTGAAAATATTGAGCGTGTTTTCATCCCAGAAGCCAATGCGAAGGATTTGGCGGAAATACCCGCTGAAATCCTATCTGCGCTAAATATTAAGCCCGTTAGCAAAATCGAGAGCGTTTTTGCAGAGGTTTTTTCTAATCAGCTGAATAAAAAGAGCAAAAAAGAAAGCCCCATGCCGTTGGTCGAAAAATACATGCAAACAAACCAAGCTTCAGAGTCCACGCATTGACAAATTAACTTAAAAATACATTGACAGATTTTAGGGTTTTAGGTATAAATTTAGCCTGTTATTCCGCACTGGATATAACGTTTCAATAAACAACAATTAAAGGTAGCATAAGGATGAATAAAACAGAATTAGTCGACTCAGTCGCAAAATCAGCAGATATTTCAAAAGCAGCCGCTAACAGAGCCGTGGATGCGGTCGTTGAATCAGTCACTAAAGCCCTTAAAAAAGGGGATAAGGTTACATTGATTGGTTTTGGTACCTTTGAGGTTCGTAAGCGTGCCGCGCGTACTGGTCGTAACCCACGTACGGGTGAAGAGCTCAAAATCAAAGCCTCTAAAGTACCAGCATTCAAAGCAGGTAAACAACTTAAAGACGCTGTTAAGTAATTTTCGCTAAGTAATTTCCGTTAGGTAATTACTTAGTTGTTATGGCAGAGGGTGCTTGCGGTTACTAGCAAGCACCCTTGGTTTATATGGTGGTTTGTATAGTTGGCTTATATGCTTGGCTGATAAGCCACTTACAAGCTGATTACAAGCTAACTGCACGCTAACTGCACACTGATGCTTGTCAGATTGGCGCAGTGAGGCGCCCTGCTTGTTGCTAGGTCTTATTGCATAGGTTTTATTGCATAGGTCTTATTGACTTACTGCCTTAGTGCCTAGCATACGGGTCACCATGATGGCGGATCATATAGTCAGCGATAATAACTGGCTGTAATCGTTTGCCATCAGTTTACCATCAGTTTGCCATAATAGGTGTCTAGCACTTATTGGAGCGGTAGTTCAGCTGGTTAGAATACCTGCCTGTCACGCAGGGGGTCGCGGGTTCGAATCCCGTCCGTTCCGCCAATACCAAAAACCCACATAGTCATTGATGATTATGTGGGTTTTATTTTGCCTGTCTGTTTACTGTGTCTGTTTGCTATATGCGCCTACCAGTTAGGTTTAACGGTCTCGCCTGCCTATTTGACCTAACAGAGTTTACTAAACGACTACGCAGTTAATGTTTTTATTGCATGTATGAATGAGTCAAGTTCTTTGGCATAACTTGCATCATCGAGCAGGGTGTGCCCAAGGAGTAGGTGCTGGCAATCTTGAAAACGATATACGCTTATGCCCAGTTCATGCTGTTTGAAATGCTCACTTAACTGCCTTGAATCTAAATCAGAAAACCGATCATCTAAACGTAAACTGATATTCATGCCGCTGATAGAATCCGTAATTGAGAAGTAACCTTTTGCATAGCGCTGCAAATAATCGCACGCGCGCTTGCGGCGGAAATTGTACACGGCACGGCAATGGGCTAGATGTGTGCTGAGATAACCATACTGCATAAAAAGCCCCAGTTGTTGCTGCTGCAAATAACTGGCTTGCAATCCGAGTGTATTCATTGCCGAAACAATAGGTGAAATGAGTGCAGGCGGTACGACGAGCCAGCCCATTCGAAGCGCCGGCATGAGTAGTTTGCTCATGGTGCCGATATGAATAATATGCGCAGCGCGGGAGGTCGCCAAAATAGACGGCGGTGGGTGATGGTTATAGCTGTATTCGGCGGCATAATCATCTTCAATGAGCCAGCTTTGCCACGCTTGCGTTGCTTGGACGAGCGCCTGCCTTCGCGCTGGTGTCATTGTAATGCCAGTTGGAAATTGAATTGCGGCACTGGTGATGACTATTTTTGGCTGTTGTTTTTTATGTCTTATATTCACAGGTACTTGCATTCCCTGATTATCTAATGGCGAGGTGATTATGTCTAATCCAGCTTGTTTTAGCGCAGAGACTGTTCCAGTCCAGCAAGGTGATTCTACTAGGGCGATATCTCCGCTATTGCAAAGCAACGTGGCAAGCAAGCTTTGTGCGCCTTGGCTGCCAGTTGTGATGATGACTTGCTGCGGTTGCACATTCGTAATGCCGCGGTATTGTGCAAGAAACGTGCATAACTGTTGCTTAAGTAATGGTAAGCCGCCATCACGGTGATACCATTTCGGGCTGCTGTTTAATGCCATCGCTGCGACGCGTTGCCATTGTTTAAGTGGAAATAAACGAAAATCAGGCATGCTCGGTGTCAGTGGAAATTCTCTCGTTTGACTTCGGTTTGGATAGTTGCGGCTGTTCGCGATGCGTTGTCCGCGTGTCGATAACGCTATTTTTGGTGGTGTCGCATGTGATTTTTTCGACTGGTCGGGGGGAGGTGATTGCGTACTTGGTACGCAAACCCGCGTCCCCCCTTTACCAAACCCGGCGACGATGGCGTCAAGTTTTAGCATGTCATAGGCTTCGACCACTACGCCACGGGAAATGTTCAGTGTTGCGGCCAGCTGCCGTGTGGCTGGAAGGCGCTCATGATACGTCAGTTGTCCTTGCATTATTTGTTGATGCAACAATTGATATAGCTGACGCGCTAATGCAATGGTGCCGTTTGGTTGTAGTTGCAGCTGTGCTATGTCGATTGGCATTATGGTCTATTTGTTGTTCGTTTATGGTTCTTTATATTAAACCATAATAAGTTATCATGAGTAAACAAATTGCGTACTTGTAGAGGCGAACTTATTACCTTGCAAGGTCAGCAGTATTTAATCTAACGAGGTGATGTATGACAGCAACGTATTTTGTATCCTGGCTTTTAGTAATGGCGCCGTTAGTGATGAGTCCAGGACCTGCCAACTTGGTATTTGCCGCAAGTGGTGCAAAATTTGGTGTGCGCAACTCTGTTGCTTTACTGGTAGGGGTTGATTTAACTTTTGTGCTGTATTCGATTATTTTTGGATTTGGGCTGGGGTATTTTTTACAAGAAAATGCGTTCATTTACAGCGCGGTTAAAATTATCGGTGTGGGATATTTGTTATACCTAACTTACAAGTTCGTGAAATCACCGATGATTCATCATCAAACGGCAAATGGTGATAAAACACAGGATCGCTATACTTTTATGGATGGTGTGATTGTGAACCTAACGAACCCTAAAGCTTGGGCGATGTTAATAACTATGTTTGCGGTGTTTGTTGACGGCAGCTTTGATGAGACGCTGCAAATCTGGCTTTTAGTTGCCTGGTTATTCGTGTTAAACGTGTTGACGCATTTTTTGTGGATCTACATGGGCAGTCAGCTGGTAAAACTGTTAGGCGATGCGCGATATGAATTTTTAATTAGAGTACTTTTTGGTGTGTGTATGCTGGCGGTGGTCGTTTGGTTATTGCTCGAATAACTGCGCCAAGGGGATTTGTAAAATAGACAAGATAATTATTTATAGCAGGTGAAACAAATGAAAAATTCCAGCATAGCGGTCAGACAAGCAAGACAACGTGCGCACTATGACCAAGAAACACTGTATGACATCATTGATGCGGCGTTGATGGCAGTGGTCAGCGTCACCATTGACGCAAAGCCCATTGCCATACCAATGGTGATTGCGCGCATAGATAATGCGATTTATTTACATGGCTCGAATCAGTCGCGCCTCATGAAGCATTTAGCGTCCGGTGCGCCGGTGTGTATCTGCATCGCGCACCTTGATGGATTGGTAGTGGCGCGCTCTGGTATGCATTGTTCAGCGAATTATCGTTCGGCGGTGATTCATGGCCAAGGCACTGTCATTGCCGATGAAGACAAAGCGCAATTGCTTTATGACATTGTCGAGCGCATTATTCCTAATTCACGCCATGATTTTCGCGAGCATTTAGCGAAAGAGGTAAAAGCGACTACTTTGATTGCCATTGAGCTTGATCAATTTGCCTGCAAAATACGCACGGGCAGACCAAAGGACGATGACGCGGATCTAAATTTGCCCTATTGGGCGGGCGTCATTCCAGTAGAGCAGAACTTTGGAGCGCCAATTGATGCGCCAGATTTGCCAGAGAGCATTGAAACCCCAGCGTATGCCATAAATTATCGGCGCCATACTAGCCATAATGTTTAGTGAACCAATTTAGTCGCCGATTACTGACTTGCCCGTTGAGTGATTAATCAAACCAATGCTGGGTTTTTTTACAGATGGCGACGAGGAGCAGCATCAACGGAACTTCGATTAATACCCCGACGACGGTGGCAAGTGCTGCGCCCGAAGATAACCCGAATAACATGACAGCGGTGGCGATGGCGACCTCAAAGTGGTTTGAGGCGCCAATCATCGCGGCAGGGGCGGCGTCTTGGTATGAAAGTTTGAGCCATTTGGCTAGGGCATAGCCAATGGCAAAAATAACCAGTGTCTGTAGCGTTAGCGGGACGGCAATCCACAGAATAGTCAGCGGGTTTGCTAAAATTTGCTCGCCTTTAAAGCTAAACAATAGCACCAAAGTAATCAATAAGGCAGTAATCGTAATGGGCGTGAGTACGCGTAAAAATCGTTGGTTAAACCACGCTTCGCCACGACTTGCGATGAGCCATTTGCGTGACGCATAGCCTGCCGCGAGGGGCAATGCAACATAGACCATAACCGATAACAATAGGGCTTGCCAAGGAATCGGTAGTTGTCCAACGCCTAATAAAAAACCGCCCAATGTGCCGTAAAGTACCAACATCAGTAGTGAGTTAATGGCGACCATAACCAACGTCAGCGCGTCGTTGCCACGGGCTAAATACCCCCAGACTAAGACCATCGCCGTACACGGCGCAATCCCTAGTAAAATACAGCCAGCAAAATAACTACGCCACAATGGGATTTCTAGCATTTTAACGCCTTCGTGGAGTACAACAGTGCCGACACCGTGCGTTGCCCCCACGGGTAAGTCGAGCCCAAATGGCATTTTTACCAAATCCATCGCCGTATCGCCGATAAAGCCATAAAATAAAAAACCTAAGAAAAATAGGGCAATGCCATACATCGTAAACGGCTTGATGCACCAATTGATGAATAAGGTCAGCAATACGGGGCGGTGGCTTTTCCCTGCTTTGACAACCGCATCAAAATCGATTTTGACCATGATGGGGTACATCATAAAAAACAGGCAAATGGCAATCGGAATAGAAATCACGGGGGCGCCATTGACATGAATCGCCATGCTATCCAATTGGGTTGCTAAATTTGGCGCGATTTTACCGAGTGCAATACCGATGATGATACAGCTACCGACCCAAACGCTTAGGTAGCGTTCAAACAGGCTTTTCATTTGTCGATTGTTGTCTGAGGGATTGTCTGTCGCATGGTTTGTTGCGTTGTTTGGTGCATTGTTTGAGGTGCTGTTTTTGTTCATTTTTATGGCTCTCGTTATCGGCTTTCGTTATTGGTTTTCGTTATTGGTTTTCGTTATTGGTTTTCGTTATTGGCTAATGCGTTGATAATTTACATAGTTTTTGGTCGGCGGCACTGGCGACGATAATCGCTGCCAATCGTGTGGTATCTGCTTGGCAAGTCGCATCGGATTGAAAGGTTTGAATTAGCGTGGGTTGTAGTGCTTGTACCAGGGGATTGTCGGTATTTAAGCGATAATATACCCAGCGCCCCTGTTTGTTCCGCCGCACCCAATCCGCCGCAATTAATAGCGCCATATGGCGGGTTATTGTTGCGTTGGCAAAGCCGAGTAATTCACTGAGATGACAGGCACATAGCTCGTCGTAGGTGCATAATGCTGCGATAATTCGCAAGCGACTGAGGTCGGATAGGGCTTTGAATTGTTGAGACATTTTATTCATGATTTTATTCATGGTTAGTGGTGCGGCTTAGTGTTTTTTGCATTTTAATTTTTTATAGTTTAATAGTTAGCTAATTAACTAACTATTAGTTTACGGTGAGTGTTGCCGCTTGTCAATACAAAGTGTCAATACAAGGCGCCGATACAAGGTGCCGATGCAAGGTGCTGGTTATCGGTATCGGATTATTTGCCTTGAAGTCGTTGCGGGGTAGGCTACTAGGTTAACGTGATTGGGGGCGTGATTGGGGGCCTGATTGGTATAGGGGCTGGATGAAACAGAGGTTGAATGAGGCAGGGCTAGCGATTTAAAAAGCAGTTAAATAGTGCATGATGCGGTAGGCTAAATCGCGCTCAGCGCTGTCTTGGGTGATTTTGGATTGTTCTTCGCCTGCAAGGACTTTGCGGTCGTCTAATTGTACATGGCGTGTCGAGCTGAGTTGACGCTGCCCGAGCTGAACGCCACTTTGCAAATCGGTTACGGTTACCGTGGTGGTATAGATGCGTTCGTACTCTTTGAGGGAGGCATCGCTAGACAAGGCAATTTGTCTAGATTGGGTTGTAACGGGTGTGATGTTGACCGCAATGCTGGCGTCATCGATATTGGCGACGGTTTTGCCGCCATTGACGTTGATTAATCGCTCTAGTTGCCTAGATAATCCGTTGTTTTTCAGTGTGTCAATCGGGTTGACGTAGGTGCTGTCAAATCGCGTTGAAAGCTGTGTGGCGGTTCCTTTGAGCTGAAAGCCACAGCCGAGGTTGCCTAACATCAACAGACACGACAGACACAACAAAATCCATTGCATGTAGCCGCGTGGCTGTGGCTTTGTTAATAAGCTTGGTACCATTTGCGGCTGTCCCATTTGCGGTTGTCTCATTAGCGGTCGTGTCGTTTGCGTCTGTGTCGTTTGCGCCCATTTTTTTATCATGGATTTGCCTTAACGACGATATTGACTAATTTTTTCGGCACGACAATAACCTTGACAATCGTTTGGTCGGCAATAAATTTTTGGACATTTTCATTCGTGATGGCGAGGTCTTCGATGGTTTCGCGGGCGGCATCAACGCTTGCATGGATTTTGCCACGCATTTTCCCGTTAACTTGCACAACGAATTCGATTTCGCTTTGCACTAGGGCGCTGTCATCGACTTGGGGCCAAGGGGTGTCGAGTATGTCGCCGTTAAAACCGAGTGCAGGCCACAAGGCGTGAGCAATATGCGGTGTAATAGGGGCGAGCAAACGCAGCAAAATATGATAAGCCTCGCAACGCAATGTATTAGATTCATTGTCTGTGCCGTCAAGGTCAGAAACCGCGTTGTAAATTTTCATACAGGCTGATACGACTGTATTGAATTGCTGCTTTTCAAAATCGGCGTTGGCTTGTTGCAAGGTTTGATGGATTAAGCGCCGCGCGTTTTGCAGTTTGGTATTGCCATACTGTGCTAAAGGGAAGGCTGACTGCGCGGATTGGATATGGGTTTGGTGCTTTTCGGCGTAATGCCACACTTTTTTTAAAAACTTGTGCGCGCCTTCTACGCCTGAATCAGACCATTCTAGCGACTGCTCTGGCGGTGCGGCAAAGGCAATAAACAAACGCACGGTGTCAGCGCCGTATTGCTCAATGAGTTGTTGTGGGTCGGCACCATTGTTTTTGGATTTTGACATTTTTTCGGTCTTGCCGATGGTGACGGGAAGTCCATCCGTTTTACAGATGGCGGCGGTGGCTTTGCCTTTGCTATCGTGCTGAATGTCTAGATTGTCGGGGTTGAAATAGGTTTTGGAACCATCGCTGTTGTCGCGGTAGTAAGTCGGTGCAACCACCATCCCTTGTGTCAATAGATTTTTAAACGGCTCATCGCTGCTGACTAAGCCCTCGTCACGTAGGAGTTTGTGGAAAAATCGTGCGTATAACAAGTGCAGAATTGCGTGCTCAATCCCACCAATATATTGATCGACAGGCAACCAATAATTGGCGCGTTCATCGAGCATGGCGTGGTGATTGTCTGGGCAAGTGTAGCGGGCATAATACCAAGATGATTCCATAAAAGTATCAAAGGTGTCGGTCTCGCGGGTAACGGCTTCGCCAGTGGCTGAGTTTGTCGTGTGTAAAAACTCAGGCATGTGCTTTAGTGGTGAACCACTGGCGCTGACCGTGACTGACTCAGGTAATCTAACGGGTAAGTCACTGTCAGGCACGGGCTCAGTGTCGCCCGCTTGGTTGAGATAAAATGGAATCGGTGCGCCCCAGTAGCGCTGGCGAGAAACGCCCCAATCGCGTAAACGATAGTTGGTTTTTTTGCTGGCAAGGCCTTTGCTGATGAGTGTATCGGCAATGCGCGCAAACGCCGTGTCAAAATCGAGCCCACTGAATTCGCCTGAGTTAATGGTCGTGCCAACGTGGGTGTAGGCAGATTGCCAGTCAAAATCTGCTGGGGCTTGGATCACTGGATTAATGGGTAATTGGTATTTTTGTGCAAATTCAAAGTCGCGTTGGTCGTGCGCAGGTACCGCCATCACGGCCCCTGTGCCATAAGACATTAAGACAAAGTTGGCGACCATAATGGGGATTTTTTCTTGTGTCAATGGGTGTGTTGCGTATAAACCCGTTGCCATGCCGAGTTTTTCCATGGTCTCCATATCGGCTTCGGCGGTTGAGGTTTGGGATATTTTGCGACAAAACTCAGCCAGCGTTGGGTCTTGTTCGCACTGGGCTTTGGCTAGCGGGTGATTGTATGCAATTGCCATATAAGTCACCCCATACAGGGTGTCGGGTCGGGTGGTGAATACCCGTAGTGTTTCGGTGCGGTCTGCGACGGCAAAATCGACTTCTAACCCAACCGATTGACCAATCCAATTGCGCTGCATGATTTTGACCTTTTCAGGCCACTCAAGGTCGGCATTATCCAAGCTGTGTAATAATTCATCCGCATAATCAGTGATTTTAATAAACCATTGTGGGATTTCTTTTTTCTCAACGAGCGCGCCCGAACGCCAGCCACGGCCGTCGATGACTTGTTCGTTGGCGAGTACCGTTTGATCGACAGGATCCCAGTTTACCTCGGATAATTTTTTGTAAACCAGTCCTTTTTCATACAAGCGGGTAAAAAACCATTGCTCCCAATGATAATAACTGGGGTCGCAGGTGGCTATTTCGCGTGACCAATCATACCCAAAACCCAGTGTTTTGAGTTGTTGTTTCATATACGCGATATTGTCATAAGTCCATTGGGCGGGCGGCATGTTGTTTTTTATTGCGGCGCCTTCGGCAGGCAAACCAAAGGCATCCCAACCCATAGGCTGGAGTACGTTTTTGCCTTGCATTCGTTGATAGCGACTAATAATGTCACCTAGTGTGTAGTTGCGTACGTGGCCAATGTGCAGCTTGCCACTGGGGTAGGGGAACATACACAGGCAGTAGAATTTTTCTTTGTTGGGGTCTTCGGTGACTTTGAAACGGTCATTGTCTGCCCAGTCTTGCTGTGCTTGTTTTTCGATAGTAGCAAAGTGGTAGTTTTTTTCCATAGGGATTATAGGATTATCAATAGGTTATGGTTAGGTAATGAATGGTTTTCTGTGCAAGGTCTATGCTCTGCTCTGGTTATGCATCGGGCTGATTGCGCATCGGGCTAGTTACGCATCGCTCTAGTTACGCAGTGCATGATACCAATTATCATCAGGCTATACAATACTAACCCTAGGCGATCACCAAACCGACTGTATGGCGTAACGGCGTGGCTGGGTGTAAACTCACCAACGACCATGCCGCTGTCAAAGGCAGGTGTAGTCTGGGTGATTTGCCCATCGGCATCAATGATGGCGCTGATGCCATTGTTGGTGGCGCGAAGCATGGGTTTTTGATTTTCGATAGCACGCATACGCGCGATATTGAGGTGTTGTGGTTGTGCTTTTGAACGGCCAAACCAGCCGTCATTGGACAAGTTGACGAGGGCTTGTGCTTGGCGAGCGTTTTGACGGATTTTATCGCCAAAGACAGCCTCAAAGCAAATGCTAGGCGCCAGCTCAATCCCCGCGACAGTAAACGCTGGCTGTACCGTTTCGCCCCGCGAAAAATCAGACATGGGGATGGTGACATAGTCTCTGAAAAAGTCAAAAAAACCGCGCATGGGCAGATATTCACCAAAGGCCAATAAATGGGATTTGTAATAAAATTGATTGGTGTCAGCGATTGACTGTGCTGGTGCTTGAGTCGGTGCGAGTGTCTGAGTTGGTGCGGGTATTTGTTTGGCAGTTTGTGCAAAAATAGCATTATAAATGGTGATAAATTCATCGGTGGTATGCGGAACACCGCTAATAAAGTCAAATTGATAATCGGTTTGCATTAATTGGATGCGTTCACGCACATAGGGCACTTGTTCGTAGAAATACGGAATGGCCGTCTCGGGCCAAACGACTAAATCAATGGCATCCGCGTGTTTTTCTAGTGCCGCTTGGGTCAGTCTGTCGTATTGGATAAGGCTTTGATCCATTGTTTCGGGGTCAAATTTCGTGATAACATCCATATTGCCTTGAATCAAAGCGGCAGTGATTGGCGTTGGTGCTGGCTG
Organism: Ostreibacterium oceani; assembly: GCF_009362845.1. Taxonomy (NCBI): domain Bacteria; kingdom Pseudomonadati; phylum Pseudomonadota; class Gammaproteobacteria; order Cardiobacteriales; family Ostreibacteriaceae; genus Ostreibacterium; species Ostreibacterium oceani. The sequence continues at coordinate 110,636 of NZ_WHNW01000001.1, forward strand.
GCCGATGACTGAACTAGCTGGTGGACGACTGACTAAGGCGATAGCAACCAGAACTGTCATCAGGTAAATGCCGATGGCAATGGTTTTGAGATTGTTTCTGATTTGTAGTTGGCATAGGGTGACAGTCATTAAAAGTAAAAAACTCACAAAAAATACGCCACCTACGCGCGATAAGTAAGCCAGCGGTGTTTCAATGGTAGTATAGCCTAGCGATAACCACGGAAATCCAATAAAAAAAACACTGCGAACCCATTCTAATCCAGCAAAAACAGGGGCAATTAAGCACAGTCGATGATTGATTGATTTGGCGAGTTTGACGACCAAAAAACTGCCCAGCGCATAGTAGAGTGATAAATACAAAATAACGCAAGCATTGGCAAATACTGCAAAATATAGCGGCGCACCGCCAAAAGCATCCATACTAATATAAATCCAATTTAGCCCATATCCGAATAGCCCTAAGCCAAAACAATAACCAAAAACAAGCGCAGATTTTGGCGATAAACGAACCAATAACCCACTAAAAATAGCCAGCACACTGAGCGCCGTGATTGTTGGCAGCCACGTTAAGGCGATGTCATGCCTTGCATCAAAAGTCAGCGCCAAAATAAACCCCAACAATACGGCGATAACGTAGCGCCATTTGCTGTGGGTTAGCCGTGTGATGCCTTGCATAGCGTTTTGGGGTAAAGTTTGTTGGTGTAAGGCTTGTTGGTGTAAAGTACCAAGGACATGTTGCCCCGTGTCGTTGCCGTTTTTTCCATCGTTTTTGCGATGACCTTTGCCATGGTTTTTGCCGCCATTTTTGCAACGGTTTTTGCGATGGTTTTTGCGAAACCCAATCGGCAGAAAACAGGATTATTTGGCATCAGTGTCTGGGTCGTTCAGTGGCGGGTTGTTCAGTAGTGGATTGTCAGGCGGTGGGTTATCTAGCGGCGGCTTGACAACCAGCGCTAAAATACGCCGTTCATCGGCCTCTTTGACGATAAAGTCAAAACCAGCGAGGCAGATTCGTTCGCCTTGGTTCGGCACATAGCCAAATTGGCTAAGGATTTGTCCGCCAATGGTATCCGTCTGGTCGGCATCGAATTGGCTGGCGAAAAAATCATTGAAATCATCAACCTCGGTGAGTGCGTTGACCCAATAGCTGGTGTTATCCAGTTTTTTAATTTGCTCACCCACACTCAAATCATACTCATCATCAATGTCACCGACAATTTCTTCGAGGACATCTTCGATAGTGACTAAGCCTGAAACATCACCGTATTCATTGGTTACGATGACCATATGCACCCGCTGAAAACGAAATTCACGTAGCAAAATGTCTAGCGGCTTGGACTCTGGGATGAGCTTGACTGGGCGCATAATTTGCTGGATGTCAAATGAAATGCCCTGCTGGTACACGTAATTGAGTAGGTCTTTGGCAAGTAAAATGCCGATGATTTCGTCATTGTGCTCAATAGGAAAGCGTGAGTGTCCACTGACCATCACTGCATCGATGATTTGGTCAAAGGTTAGCTCAGGGGAGACGGTGACCATCTGAGATTTTGGAATCATCACATCGCGTACCCGTTGCTCTGAAACGGATAATACACCTGCCATCATGGCGGCTTCTTCGTGGTCGATGATATTGTTGTCTTGTGCTTCTTGGAGGTATTCTCGCAAGTCCGCTTTGCTGTTTTGTTTCGTCAGCCATTGGCTGAGTTTTTGTAAAAAGTTACGTTGCGTCCTCGACGGAGGCTGGTCATCATTCATTATTGGGTTGCTCAGTTGTTAAACACAGCGATATATTTTAAACGGTTTTTCGCTATTTGCCTATAACATCTCGCACTATTTGCGCAAAAAATATCCATGCTTAGTCGCTTGGCGATTTTTGTGTGGCGTTTTCTTGGTCTCTTAGCATGGTGAGCATGTCAAAATAATAATCAAATAATGCCTGCTGATGCAAGACACCAAGGAGTACGGGGTTGTTCTCGCCGTCTACGATAGGGAGAAAAGGGGCATTGGTTTTTTTCATGGCTTGCAGGGCTTGCCAGACAGAAGTCGTTGGGTACAGATGGTTATCCGCAGGGTTGGTGGCTGCGACGAGATCTGTATCGTCTGGATGGTCTAGCTGGAATAATTTTAAATCCAAAAAATGCAATTCGCCAAGCAGATTATTATCCTCATCAATTACAAAAGCCGTCTCTGCGTTGTTATCCGCCATTTGCGTTTCTGCTTGTTTGAGTGAGGTGGCTTGGTCAATGCTGAGTTGGTCGTGCGAAATCAATGAATAAATGCTGTGGGTTTCTGCATAGCGTTGGTCGCGTCCAGCGTCGACGTCAAATCCTCGTGATTTTAACAGGACATCAAAATAAGAACTAGTCCCCATAAAACGAAACGATACGATATTGGCGATAACGACCGCTATCATCACGACGCTAATGATGTGGAAATTGCCTGTTAATTCGATGGTAATGACGATCATGGTAATGGGGGCACCCAGCACTGAGCTAAGCATCGCTGCCATGGTCGTTAGAATGAGTATTTGTGGGTCTTGAATTTGATAAGGCGAATAAGTGTTAACTAGTGTAACCAACAGCCCACCAAGGGCAAGCCCGATAAAAATCGCACCGCCAAATATACCGCCAGGCACACCAAAACCAATAGCGGCAACGGTTGCGATAAATTTGAGCACAAACAGCACCAATAAAATGCTGACTAAAGTTAGTTCGGCTTGGATGATTTGTTGTTGCGCACTGGTGTTTACCCCGGCAATTTGTGGGTAAAACGCAATAATTAGCGCCGTAATGCTCGCGGCAATCAAGAGCTGCCGGACATGGGAAATCTGTCGTTGGTGACAAAATCGCTGTACGTGCAGAATCGAGCGAATCAGAAAAATGCCAACCAGTGCGGCCACTGCCCCCGCGATGGCGGCGAATAAGTAATGGCTGGGGATAGGGGTAAATGCCGCTCCCATATCAAAAACAATAGTCCGTTCAAAAAAATAGTGACTAATGGTATAAGCCGTTACGGCGGCAATCGTAATGGGTGCAAAAGCACGTACGGAAAAAAAACGAAAAAGGACTTCGTGTACAAATAAAACCGCTGCTAACGGCGCATGAAATAGTGCCGCAATTGCCGCCGCTGCCCCTGCACCCAAGCTAATATGCACAAATTGTGGGTGTATCCATTTGACTTTATGCGCCCAATAACCAATCCCTGCGCCTAATTGCACGCTAGGGACATAGTGCCCAACGGAAAACCCCAGCCCGATAGAGAAAATTGACGCGACTGCACCCAAGACACAGGCCGAGGCATTGATTTTCCCTTGATTGGTGTGAATGCCCGTAATTAAATCGGCTGGATTGTGTTGGCGTTTTTCAGGGATTCGGTTAATCAGTAAATAAATAAACGGAACCGCTAAAAAAGGACCAGTGGCATAAATCAACGATTGATTGATACTAATCCACTGGGGTAGTTGCTGAGATAACTGCTGAGATAGGTGCTCAGTCAACGCCTGCCAATACACGGATAAGTGAATAAAGGCAAATTCGTAGCCTGCCGTGATAATGGCAATCACGGCCCCTAGCAATACCGAAAAAACAATAATGCCTAGGCTGTTTTGCAGCGTAGAAAATGACGGTAAGCGGTTAGTGGTTGACATTGGGTTATTGTATGCTAGATAGGCATTAAGTCAAACCACTCAAGCAAACCACTCAAGCAAACCACTCAAGCAAACCACTCAAGCATAGCCTGGTATGTGTTTTCTATCTGCGATGTCGATACTTGATTATAACGCGTGGATAGTATTGGCGTTTGTCAATTAGGCTGTTACAATTGATTTTGGTCTAAGTTTTTATTATTTCCTTGTTGCACAGCCTGTGAGTGTGAGTGTATGCCGATAAATCAGCCTTTGTTATTGTTAGCGATTGGTGCCGTCTTGTTTGGGTCGGGGGGGCTGTTGGTTGCTTTTATTGATCTCAGCTCATCGGCGATTGCGTTTTATCGTATGGCGGTTGCTGCATTGGTCTTTGCGTTACTCATGCGAATGCGAAACGAATCCTTTGCCATTAATGGGTTTGCGTTGCTGTTTGCGGGGCTTTCGGGCGTTTTTTTGGCGATTGACCTGATTTTGTGGCATGAGAGTATTAAAACCATCGGCCCAGGCATCGCAACGACCTTAAATAGCCTGCAAGTCTTTTTTATGGCGGCTTTTGGTTTGTTGCTCTATCAAGAAAAGCCCTCGATGCGGTTGTTAGTCGCATTGGTGTTGTGCTTTTTGGGGGTGGTGTTGCTGTGTGGTATCGAAATCCAACAAACGGATCAAGGCTTTTATGGCGTAATGGTCGGTGTGTTATCGGCGGTGGCGTTTGCTGTCTCTATGTTATTTCTTAAAACCGTTGCCTTGCATCAAAAGCGTAGCTTGTACAATACGGTTTTTTATGCGTCGATGATGGGCGCGAGCTTTATCGCTGTTTATGGCGCGCTGAGTTTTGATGATTTTCGCATACCTAATGTCAGTACCTTGTTACTGGTTGTCTGTTATGGCGCGATTATTCATGTGATGGGGTGGTTTTTGATGGCAAAATCTATTCCGCAGCTACCGTTGGCTTTGGTTGGGATGGTGATGTGCTTGGAACCTGTGGTTGCTTTTGTTGCCGATGTGGCGTTGTTGCAAAAACATATCGCCGCGATTCAGTACGTAGGTGCTGTGTTGGTTATTTTATCCATTGTGATGCATTCGCTTAAAAAACGATAACCGTAAAACAATGATTACTTATGCGATAAGCCAAAATGCGATAAGCCAAAATAAATGACCAGCATCACTAAAAACAAATGATAAACGAATAAACAATGGGCTAACACAATGGAAATACAGACACAAAAAACCATACGCACCAATAAACGCCAAGCGAGAAACAATCTACCACCCGCCGAAAAAATCGCCGCGGCCGATAAGATTTGCGCGCAACTCATCAAGCTGCCTGCTTTTGTAGCAGCGCAACAGGTTGCGTGCTATCTGTCGATGCCAGAAGAGGTAACGGTAATGCCCGTAATAGACGCGTGTTGGGCGCTGGGTAAAAGCGTCTATTTGCCAGTGACGATGGCTTGGAAAACGCCGTTACAGTTTGTTAAATACGTGCCTGATATGCCACTGACAAAAGATGCCATCGGCATGGATATACCTGATGCCAATCCTGCGGATTATGTGTTAGCAGACGACATCGATTTGATTGTCACGCCATTGGTAGCCTTTGACCAGTCTTGCAATCGGATTGGCATGGGGGGTGGCTTTTATGACCGCACGTTTGCGTTTAAAAAGCGTGCGCCAATGGTCGCCCCTGTATTGGTTGGCGTGGCCTTTGACATACAGCGAACAACCCAGCCCATCGAGGTCAACGAATGGGATGTTAGCCCCGATTATATTATTAGTGAAAAAGCCGTTTATACGAGCGCTTAAGTGGATGTTGCCTGAATGCGAGTTTGATGCGAGGTGACTCATCGAGCGAGAAGCTGAAAACAGCGCGTGGATTGCTTAGCACTTAGCGGTGTAAAATTATGTTATAATGTAGAAGATTAATAAGTAATGGCGCATAAATATGATTGAGTTTTTAATAGTAGTTTTAGTGATGTTGTTGATGATGGCTATGATGGGTGTCGGTGTGATGTTTAAACGCAAACCCATTAGTGGTAGCTGTGGCGGCTTAGGTAACGCGGGGATTGAGAAAGCCTGTGATTGTGACAAACCCTGCGATGAAAAATTAGCAGCGATGTCAGAGGCAAATGCATTACCTAATCAAGCGGCATCTAGTCAAGCGGCATCAAATCAAACAAATACACGACAAAAGATTATTGCTGCTCGCCCAATTGACCCGATAAACTAGGCGATAAGCTAGGATTCGGTTATTGGATACGTTATACTAGCCGCAGTAATAAAAATAATACGTAAATAAAATAAAAAGCGAGCGCGAGTAATCACTAATATTTCCGCTAATGATCTGCTGAGTTATTTGTTTAATCATCTGGTTAATCTTCTGGTTGATTATCTGGTTAAGCATAGCGGAGCAGAGATACAGGGAGCAGGAATTACATTGTGCCGATACCAAACCAAAGCGCCTGCGCGATTGGTTTTTCTAGTCATCATTTGTAAGCTTTGTTAGAATACGAAACACTTTTTCTGTCGAGTCGGTACAAATGAAAAAAACTTTGCTCTATGTGTGGTTATTACTGGGTTCTTTGGGGACAGCTGTTGCCGAGACGTTTACCGTTGAGGATGTCCGAGTGGATGGTCTGCAACGAATTACAGCCGGTAGCTTTTTTAATTATTTGCCCGTTCGTCAAGGTGATAGATTAGATGAAGCGGATTTTCCCCAAATTATTCGTCAGCTTTATCAAACTGATTTTTTTGACTATATTAATCTGTATAAAGAAGGCAATACGTTAATCGTTGAGGTTGAAGAGCGACCTGTCATCGGTGAAATTGAAATCGTGGGTAATAAAGAAATTAAAACCGATGATTTGCTCAATGGATTGTCAGGACTAGGCATTTCACCCGGAAATACCTTTGATGTTGCCAAATTAAAACAAGCAGAACGCGAATTACTTAATGTCTATCATGCGCGCTCAAAGTTTGATGTCATTATCGCAATGCAAGAAAACCCATTGCCAGATAATCGTGTGCAGCTTAATGTTGATATTCAAGAAGGCATCTCTGCACGCATCCAGCAAATCAATATTGTCGGGAATAAGGCATTTTCCGAAAAAGAAATTTTGAAAAAAATCGACCTCTCAACAACAAAATGGCATTCGTTGTTTACTAAAAATGATCGGTACTCAGGCGATAAATTACGGGGTGATATTGCTGAAATCGAAGCATTTTATTTAGACAGAGGATTTCTGGATTTTAAAATTAACTCGACGCAAGTTAGTTTAACCGATGATAAAAAAGGGGTTTATATCACCGTCAGCCTAGTAGAAGGTCTGCCATACCGCGTAAAATCTGTCGATTTTGTCGGTACCGACGCGATTGATAAAGCACAATTAAACGACATGATAGCGTTTGAAGTGGGTGACTATTACGCCAGAAAGGCGGTACGTGAAACCCAACAAAACATTAAAAATGCCCTAGGGGATAAAAGCTATGCCTTTTCAGCGGTGCAGATTATCCCTGATATCGATAGAGAAAATAACGAAGTTTCATTGACTTATGCAATTGATAAAGGTCGAAAAACAACCGTTCGCCGCATACAGTTTGCGGGCAATTACAAAACCAACGATGAAGTGTTGCGGCGCGAAATGCGCCAATTTGAATCGGCACCCTATAATCACACGAAAATAGCGCGTTCTTTAGAGCGAATCCAGCGCTTGCAAAATATTACTAGCGTGACCCGCAAAGAAGTCCCTGTGGCAGGGCAGCCTGACCAAGTGAATATTGTTTACGAAGTCACTGAAAGCCTACCGCGAACCATTACCGCGGGCGTTGGTTATGGATCGTCGTCAGGATTTTTGTTTAACTTGGGTTATGAGACAGCAAATTTCTTTGGCACGGGAAATACCTTTGCGTTTGATTTTAATAATTCAACGGAGACACGCCAGTATAGCTTTACCTTCACCGACCCATACTATACGGAAAATGGTGTGAGCCGAACGTTTAACTTGTATTACCGCGAACAAGACGAAGATGAAGCCGAAATCGGTGATTGGACTAGCGATAATTGGGGGGCGTTTTTGCGCTATGGTATCCCCATTAACGAGTATGAATCCTTTAGAATTGGCGGTGGGTATCGTGGTATTGAAATAAAAACAGGCGATGAAGTGGCGCCTGAAATCCCGGATTATCTCGCTGAAAACGGCGAGCGTTATGATGAATTTGTGTTTGATTTTGCATGGACTAATGACACACGAGATAAAACGGTATTTTCTACCAGCGGTGCGGTTACTCGCTTGAATGCAGAAATTGTCGTGCCAGGCAGCGATGAGACGTATTACAAATTAGGTGCTAGAAACCGAACTTATTTTGGCATAAGTGATAATTTGTTATTGTCGGTGCGTGGTGATTTGAGCTACGGTGACGGCTACGGTAGCACCGAGGAGCTGCCCTTTTTCAGGAATTACTATGCAGGGGGGCTGACGACAATTCGTGGATTTGAGTCTAACTCTTTAGGTCCTAAGTGGAGCAATGATGATGTGCGCGGTGGAAACCTACGCGTCACTGGTGGTGCAGAGGTTATCTTCCCGTGGTATTTGGGGCAAGATGCTGAGACAGTTCGCGTTGGTTCGTTTGTAGATTTTGGTAATGTCTATAGTGACGTAGATGATTTTGATGTGTCTGATTTTCGCTACTCTGCTGGGCTATTTTTGATATGGCGTTCACCTGTCGGCCCATTGAATTTAAGCTATGGCGTGCCGCTTAATGAAGAGGATGGGGATAAAATCGAAAATTTCCAATTTACCATTGGGGTGCCTTTGTAGTGATTGCACTATCTGCACTATTTGCGCTATCTGTTCGTCGGCTATTGATGGATTTTATGTCGCTGATTGCTCTGGTTGCCGTCGTTACCCTTGTCGTCCTAGCGACATTGAGCCAGCCCGTATTGGCGCAGACAGATACGGCCGATACGCCCAATACACCCGTAGTCACTAATCAACAAAACGCAGTGACAGCCAACGAAAATTTAAAAATTGGGTTTGTTAATATTCGGCAGTTATTGGCGCAAGCACCACAGCTAGAGCAAATTCGCGTGAGTTTGGCACGAGAATTTGAGGCTGAAAACCAACAGCTGATTCAATTACAATCAGACATTGCAACGCTAAACCAGCGTTACGACAGTATTGAGGCAGAACAGAGTAATGAGTTGTTGCGGTTGCAGCAGTTGATTGCGGAAAAACAGCGTGAACTTAATCGTGTCCGCCAGTTATTACAAGACGAGTATAGCTTGCGACGTAATGAAGCGCTCAATCAGTTACAAACGCTGATTGTGCAAATGGTCGCTAGAGTGTCACAAGATAAAAACCTAGATATTGTGCTGAATAATACTGGGGTTGTCTATGTGAGCAATCGAATTGATATCACACCAGACGTCATGGCATACTTGTCGGAGCAATCGCTTGATTAAATTTGATGTCTCGCTAGGACAATTGGCTGTATTTTGTCAGGGTGAGGTCATCGGAGATGCAAGCCAACGTGTCACTGGAGTTTGTTCTGTAGAAGCACCCATTGACAAACACCTCGCGTTTGTCAATCAGCCGCAGTTTTGTTCGCTAATCGATGGTGGCAACGGGTGTTATTATATTGTCAAGCCTGATTGGCAAGACAAAGTAAGCCACGGCATCTGTCACGACAACCCAATGCAAGCGTATCGATTAATTCTCGATGCCATACTGGCAACACAAAATACAGCGCCTGCTCACGGGTCAACGACTATAGCCACGGCACAAATAGCGGCAACGGCACAAATAGCAAGCGATGCCTCAATCGGTCAGGATTGTGTGATTGGTCACCATGTCGTGATAGAGTCTGGAGTGGTGATTGGCGACTATTGTCGGATAGGGCATCATTCGGTGATTACGTCAGGGTGCCAACTAGGTGCGGATTGTGTGATTGAAAACCAAGTCACTATCACCGGTAAAACCCAAATGGGTCGTGCTTGTCAAATTGGGTCAGGGGCGGTGATAGGTAGTTCTGGATTTGGTTTTAGCTTTGAAGGCGGTCAGTGGCAACCGATAGCGCAAATTGGTCGTGTTAAAATCGGAGAACGGGTTTTTGTCGGCGCCAATAGCTGCATTGATCGGGGGGCAATCCACGATACGATTATCGGCGATAATGTGATTATTGATAATTTAGTGCATATTGCCCATAATGTTGAGGTCGGTGATCATACGGCAATGGCGGCGTTTGTTGGCGTGGCAGGATCGACAAAAATTGGCAAATACTGTCTATTAGGCGGTAAAGTCGGGGTCGCGGGGCATATCCACATTGCCGACGGTGTACAGATTAATGGCGGTAGCAATATACTGCAATCAATTGAAAAATCAGGGCGTTACTCTGGTGTTTTGCCGACACTGCCAGCGACTCGCTGGAATCGTCTCGCCATTTACTTTACCAAACTAGATGAATTGACTAAGCGGATAAAATCGATGAGGAAAGAAAATGAATAGTGCAATTAATCATTGTGATGTATTAGAAATTATGGCGTATTTGCCGCACCGGTATCCTTTTTTAATGTTAGACAAGGTCGTGACTTTTGAAAAGGGTAAATCTTTGACCGCGATTAAAAATGTGACCGTAAATGAGCCTTTTTTTACGGGGCACTTCCCACAAAAACCTGTGATGCCAGGCGTTATGATTTTAGAAGCCATGGCGCAAGCGACGGGCATACTTGGATTTAAAAGCGAAAACATGACGCCTGAAGAAGCACAACAGTCGCTGTACTATTTTGTAGGAATTGATAAAGCCCGTTTTAAGCAAGTGGTTGTGCCAGGGGATCAGCTAGAAATTGAGGTGCTTTTTGAGCGTTCACGGCGTGGTATTTTTTCGTTCACAGGGACGGCGCGCGTTGATGGTAAAGTGGCCTGTGTCGCTGAAATTATGTGTACCCGTCGCCCCGTAGACGAATAAGCGGTAGACGAATAAGCGGTAAATGAATGCCAGTGGATGAATAAACCAACGCACGAACGAACAACGGGCGAACAAACCGTTAATTAGCGTTATTTGCCTAGAGGCTGCCCAGTCGATTTCCGAGTCGGTTTTCGAGTCGCTTTTCTAGAGGCTGTGGCTATTTGTATAATCACTGGTTTGGATAATCGCATCGCATAAGACATCAGTCCAGTGCTCAACCCCTGATGCGGTATTGATGTGGTCTTGGCGAAATTCAACGAGAAAATTCGGCACCATTTGAGCGTCTGCATGCGCAGGCACGGTATAGCCTTTGTGAATGTAACCATCATAAGGCTCGTTATCACCGACTAAATAAGGCGTGTTGTTGCGTAAGTATTGCGTAATAGCCGTAGTCGGTTGCGCGTCGCGGTAAATAAAGCCAATATCCCACGGTCGTTGTAATTGTTCGACGACGAGCATAGGGGTAAAACTGTGAATATTGGCAAATTTTGTCTTGGGATTTTGGGTAAGCTTTTGACCAAGGACTTGCGCCACACAAAAATGAAAAGGCCAATAAATTTCGTTAATTCGCCATAATCTGGCCTGCGTCGATAAGTGCGTATTGCCTGGTATAGCGACACCATCACTGGTTGCGGGGATGCAATCAGGGGCATTTAACGGGCGGTTACAGTCGATAACCAGTCGCGAATAATGACAGACAATGGCGGTGGCGTTGAGTTTTTTAGACAAGGCTAGTGTCGCTTCGTATGCCCCGATATCATAGGCGATATGCTGCTTGAAAAACTGCTCGGTTAGTCCAAGGCGGTCTAGTGTATCAGGGACATCGGCGCTAGCATGTTCGCAGACCAGCAACCAATCACTGGTGCCGTTTGGGTTAATAATGGAAACAGGTGAATTGATGTGCGTCATAAAAACAGGAGGTTAAATAGTTAATTATTGTTATTATTATTGTTGTTGTGTACATAAAGGGTAGCAATCAACGCGTAGCAATCAATATAAATCCGAAAACCAATGGTTGCACCTTAGCTGTACTGTCGCAATACAATAGGAGGGTAGATTGTAGGACATTTATCGCCTAGTTATCGCGTCTGTGTAGCCTCGATTACAGTCAATTAAGTCGATTACAGATGCTTGGCGATATCGAGTGCAAGTGCCTCTAGTGCTTGATTATGCGCATCGACTAAAGCGACTGTACTGGTATCGGATAACGGAATATGGGTTGAAAAATTATAGCTATCGAGGTGCTTTGGTTTGACCAAACGATACTTAGCCACTAACGTGAGTTGATTGCTGTTATTGATGGATGCTTCGCTGATTAATTGTTGGATATCCACTTCAACAATGGTATCAACCGAGATGCCTGGTGGTAATGGGTGAACTTCCACAGGCGACTGTTTTGTTGCTTCAATATTTCTAGCCAATATGGTTGGGATAGCATCTGAGAGTCGGTCTGCCCAAATGTCAGTAAGGGAAAGGTGTACTTTGCCGTTTTGTTGCATACGGACAATGCCTTTTTGGTTTAAATAATTGGGCAGTGTTACACGGCGAATAGATACATCGGGTTGCCCTGAAATATCACTGATATTGGCGGTAGGGCTATGGCTTAACACATAGTAAGTTTGAATAGGTGGCGCGCTAGCGCAGCCTGCAATGACGAGGCTGACAGCAATTGAAATGAGGCGCAATAGGCGCAATAGGTGCGTTTTAGCGATGATGCTTTTTTGCATTGAAGCTCGCATCAGGGTTGTTACACGATGGGTCATATTGTTTGAATGGGTTTGTAAATGGGCGCTACGTTTATTGGTCACCATGCTGTCTTTCCGTTGCTTGTTGTTGAGGTTGTTCGGATTGTTGGCGTCTGTTTTCACCAAATATCAAGGCATCAGGGCTGCGTGTCAGCATCTCTGATAAGATTTTTAATGAGGATAGTGTATCATTTAATTCACCCAATGTATCGGTTAGTCCATGATAGAGCGGTGCGTCGGGTGAATAACCTGCAATGACAGATTCGGTCTGTTTCACTAGCGTCTCAATCGATTTGGTCAACTGTTGTATTGATTGATGCGAGGCTTGGGAAAGCTGCTGCCCATCTTTGAGTAGTGCATTAAATGCATCGAGCGTTGGTTGTAAGTTTAGTTGGGTTAACGTGGTGTCTGCGTTGTTAAGCAATTGATTGGCACTGGTCACCAACTCGTTGATAGGCATTTGATTGATTTTATCAACAAACGTTGCAATGCTGTCGGTGATCGTCTCTAGCGATTCGGGCTGCGTGGGTAAAATCGGATAGCCTGTTAGGTCGTCGACAGTAGCGAGTTGCAACGGTAGTGGGATGATATTGTCACTCATCGCGAGGGTGATGTTTTTGCTTCCAGTTAATAGGTTAGCCGTGACTAGGCGTGCATGCAAACCACTTTGAATTAGCTGATTGGTCAGTGAGGCGGCCGTCGTGCGATTACTGGTATCGTTGGCAGTGTTATGGCTTGTGTCATGGCTTGAATTAAGGACTGTGATACGATCTTCATAGATTTCATACAGAACAGGGGTGTAAGTTTTGCCGCTAATCGGATCAAACATGAGCTGAATGGCTTTTACCTTGCCCACCGTAATACCGTTCATCAGCACCTGAGCATCGGTTGATAAGCCGCTAATATTGGATTCAAAATAGCTAACAAACAGTTGTTTTTTGCCAAACTGTTGCTCGTAAGCGATGGTTTTGTTGGGGTAGAGGAAGAATTCCGTATGGCTAGTCACCGCTTCGTCATTTAAGAGTAACTCAATGGGGGTTTCAAATGCAATGCCCCCAGCGACAAGGGCTTCGATGGATTCTAAGGCAACGTCGATACCATTGGCGCTCGTTTTGACGGAAATACCGCCTGCCGACCAAAATTTACTATTTTGTCGGATCAGCTGGTGGTGTGGTGCGTTAATAAATACGTCAACTTTGACCCATAAATAGTCGTCTGAGAAATAAACACGCTCGATATTACCCACTGGCATCCCTTTGTAATAGACGGCAGAGCCTGGGTAAAATGCGGTCGATTTTTCAGCCAATAGCGTCAGGCGAAGCCCAGGTTTGTCTTGTGTGGTGATAGGTGGATCGGATAGACCGACAAAATGGTATTGGTAGTCTTGGTTTTGGTCTTTTGCTGGGTCTATTGTGATATAAGCGCCAGAGAGCAGTGTGTTTAGCCCTGAAATTTTCGTTACTTCAATACGGGGTTTGACGATCCAGAATTGGCTGTCTTTGCGAATAAGGTTTTCGCTACCTTTTTGTAGGCGGATATAGACAAGCACATTGTCAAGCGACTCGTCTAGTGTGATTTTTTCAACTTGACCTATGGTGACAGATTTGTATTTTAGTTTGGTGTTTTCGACGCTAATGCCCTCGGCATTGTCAAACTGAATGGTGATTAATGGCCCTTGGGAAGTAAAATGAGAAACCACGAGAAAAGCCGCCACGAGAAAGGCGATAAAAGGTATCCACCATACGTGATTGAATTTGTTTTCTGGTGTGCGGGTGGCCTCGGGTAACGGGGTATTGGTTTCGTTATTCATTAATGATGTTATTATTTACGATTGTGATTGTGGTTAGGTATTATGGGGTCTTTGGTTGCTGTTTTTGGTTGCTATTTGGTCTTGTTGTAGATCCCAAATGAGTCTGGGGTCAAACTGAGAAACGGCAAGCATCGTCAACACCACAAGAGCGGTAAAAAAAACAATCCCAACGTTGGGCTCAATCTTGGCAAATAAACCCATTTGTATCAAGGCGCCAAGTAGGGCAACGACAAAGACATCAATCATCGACCAGCGCCCAATAATTTCGCTAAAATGATATAGCTTGGTTCGAAAGAGAATGTGGCGGCTGGATCTTATTTGGCAAGTGTAGCATAGATAAGCCATGCTGAGAATTTTAAACACTGGGGTGACAAAACTAGCGATAAAAACAATCAAGGCAATCAAGTAGGATTCGCTTTGCCATAAATGCCAAATTCCCGATAAAATGGTATCACTTTGACTGCCTGTGATGGCCGTTGCCGCCATGATAGGAAAGACATTTGCAGGAATAAAAACGATGATTGCCGTGATTAAATAAGCCCAAGTTTTACTGAGGCTTTGAGGGGTTCTTAGATGGACTTGGCGATGGCATAGGGGGCAGTGCGTGTCATTCATGGATACTAACGTTGCACAAGTCAAACAGGTTTTTAAGCCCATTTTCGCAGCGCTCGTGGTGGCGTTATTTTGGCTAATAGGGCTAGGGCTAGTTGAGCTAGTTGGGCGCATGGCGAGGTTGATTTTGGGCGTTATTTTTTGTGTATTGCGTGTTTTTGGCTGCACGCTGTTGTAAACGGATATGTTGCCAAATTCGTTTCTCAGGAAGTGCAAGGCTAATCAATGCATTAATAACGACTAATACGGAGAAAAGATAAAAGCCTTCGGCAAGCTGAATATTGGCAAAAGTAGCCAGCTTGACCAGTGTCACAAGCGTGGCGACTAAGTAGACTTCAATCATGCCCAGTGCCGACAGGCGAATAATCCAGCGAATTAAACCCACAGAAAAATAAGGCGGTCGATGATAGGCTAGCGGTAATATGGTGAATAATAATCCCACAAATCGCAACAATGGCAAGCCTACAATCAATAAACCGACCGTGAGTGCCAGCGCGATATTCTGTGAATTGAGCATCGCAAGCGTTGAGCCTAACAGTGAAATTTGTTGTTGTTGCCCCGATAGCGTCAAACTTAGAAAAGGCAGGGTAATCGCTGGAAAAAATAAAACAATGGCGGCAATAAGTAATGCAATACTTTTATTTAGTGGTGTGCTTGTGTGATAAAGTGTTTGCTTACAACGCGGACAGCAAGCTTTTTCGCCAGGGTTCAGTGAAATACCCTGTGCGATTAAGTCACAATGTAAACAAACTACCGAGTTATGCATTGAGATTAAGCGGTTGCCTTATCAGCGTTGTTGTGACTGCAGTTATTTTTCTGGGGCTATTTTTTATCGTCATTTGCTGTCTGTTGACTGGCTTTTAACGACTGCACACGGCGTACGTGATTTTCATAAGCTTCGATCACTTTTTTGATGCCGCTTTCTTTGAGGTAACCCTCGTTGCCGGTAAAAACATACGTGGTATAGACCGCTGATGAGGCCATTAACGCCGTTGATATATCGTGAATTTCCACGCCTTCGTTTCTGAATTTATTGGCGAGCGCAATGAATTCATTTAGCAGTTCTTGGTGGGATACGGCGTTTTTTTCTGTGTTTTTTGTTTGTTCGGTGCTTTCTGAGCTCATAGCATCTCCTAAGGTAAATAAAAAATCTGTGAATAACAATCTGTGAATAAAAAAAATCTGGGGCAAACGCCCCAGATTCTAACAAAAAAACGTACGACGAGGTAGTTTTTGTTAGTTGTTGTTAGTTGATTTGTCGCGTCCGTTTGTGCGGTGTTGACGTTGCGTAGTTAGCTAGCGTGCTACCACCGTTTAATTGACCGTTTTGTAGCGAGACGGCTGAAAAACCAATAACGGGTAGCCCGATATAACGATGGCTTTCGTTGCTCACTAGGCGACCATTAAAGCCAATCTCCGCCCAACCTTCTGAAAACGGAATTTCAATATTATTGAGCGTCGCTGATGCGCCAAAGACACTACGGTTGTTAAAGGTGATACGGCTCGTTTCCCAGCAGATGGCAGGTCCAGTGTCAGGGTTTACCGAAGGTGAAAAATCGACCTCGGTATTGACTTGGTTGCGCTCTTCCTCACGATCAAAGTAGCTAAGCGATACAGTTTCACAAGCGCCTTCGTCATTATCGGCGTCAAAACTTGACTTAAATGGCGGACGATTTGGGCCTAGACCATTAAAGGATTCGCCACCATTGACGTAAAAGTGCTTTGTTGGGAACGAAATCACCCAGTCAGTCGCACCGTTTAGTCCTGCATTGACATAGTAATCGTTACTGATGCTTCTTGCCATGAGTACGGCACTAACGGCATCGATGGTTTCGTTCCAAGTGGAGGTGACGAGTCCACCGTTGGCAACAACACTGCTACTTTTATTGCCTAATTTGAGTAGGCTAAGTCCTTCTTCGACTTGTCCATTTAAATCAGGGAATGAGGTGCCAGGTCGGTTATTGGCGCTATTGCCGTTGCCTGAAAGCTCCCAAAAGTTATCGATGGCGGTCGCATCAACGGTAGTAGAAATACCTTGAGGAATATTAATGAATTGGGTAGAGCCATATAAGCCGCCTGTTGGGGCGCTCATGTTGGCATTTCTATCCGCGCTCCACAGCCCCCCATCCCAAGCCGCAGTAACGGCATTGCAGTCATTGGGTACACCATTGACGTGTTTGATGGCGGTAGCTAGCGGGTGCGAAGCAGAATTTTGAACCAATCCCATTTCAATGACCTCAAGGTGACCCTCCTCTAGTCGAGTTAGGCTTTGATCAGCTTCGGCTTCGCCGTTGCCTTCTGCATCGTTGCCTGCATATAACGCGTTTCTGAATAAAATACCTTCAGCTGGGATAGCAGGGACCGTACACGAGGTATCGCGGGTAACCAGTCGAACACCGCCCGCCTGATTTTTGGTCAGTACCGCCGTCCATACGTCATAAGGCGATAGATAGAGGTTAAAATCTAGGACTTCCCAGGTGTTTTTGCCTTCAGAAAAACGGACTTTAACGGCTTTGGTGGTGTTGGTGGTATTGGTGATATTGATACTGGTGTCAAACCCTGATTTAACGGTATAAAAAGGGTAGAGTAAAACTTGGCCAGTGCCATCGGGGTTGATTTCAACCGATTGCGCTGAAAATGCGGCAGCTGCCATGAGTGCAAACAATGATTTTTTCATGAGGGTATTCTCCATGTGGTTTTGTTTTATAATTTTCAAACACATTATGAAGAATTTACGGCAACAAGTTATCTCATTTGCATTAATTTGTTGTCATTTTTTGCTTTATTTTCAGTTAAACCAATCAATTTTCGTTGATTAATTCTACTGGTTGATTTGACGGATTGTTTCGACTGATTGTTTCGTTGATTAAAAATGATAGCGGCTGCCGATGTATTGTTTGGGGTTGACAGGGCGGCCATTCTTTCTGACTTCAAAGTGCAGCATTAATTCACGGTTGCTACCATAGCCAACGGTGCCAATTTTTTGTCGTTTTTTGATGCGTTGCCCTTCTTTGACATAGGTTTTGCTTAAAAAACCATACGCACTCAGCAGTCCATTGTCATGCTTGATAATAATAACATTGCCATAGCCATTAAGGCCATTGCCTTTGTAAGCAACGACACCACCTTCTGCTGCATTGACGGTTTGATTTGGTGCGCCAGCAATGCGAATGCCGTTGCCGCCAATCGATGCCGCATTAAACTCTCGTGATACCTTGCCTTTTATCGGCCAAACCCAGCCGTTGCCAGCGCTTTGGTTGGCTTTTTTGGCATTGCTTTCTGCCGTGGTTTTTGCCGTGGATTTGCTGGAAGATTTTCTGGATGACTTACTAGATGATTTACTAGATGACTTACTAGACGATTTTTTGTCGGCGACGGTGTTATTGGTGTTAGCGAGCTTGAGTTTTTGTCCAACAAAAATTCGGTTTGGGTCGGTGAGGTTGTTGGCGGCTTCGATTTGTTTTTGATCCAAGCCAAATCGCCATGCAATCGCGAATAGCGAATCGCCTTTTTGCACGGTATAAACATTCGGTGCTTTGTCTATACCGTAATTGTTTTTGGAGTATTTGGTGTCGTATTGGCTTGCGCAACCAATAATCGTCAGTAATAGGGCAAATAGTGCAATTTTTTTCATGGCAAACGTGTTTTATTATTCATTTTATTTTTTCTAATAATACAGGCTTATGATGATTATCGCAACTAAAAAAACACACAGCCAACCGAGCCATTCGGCATAGCGTCTAATGGTTTCTTCTAATTTTCTACCGCCTTTGCGGATTGCCCAAGCCACTAAAAAAAAGCGTAACGGGCGACTGAGCACAGAGCCGATAAAAAATAAAGGAAAGGCAATGGGAATCATGCCTGAGCCAATCGTGGCGATTTTATAAGGGAACGGGCTAAAGCCAGCAACAAATACTAAGGCAATCCCCCAGTCGTTAAAGGCTTGGCGATAACGTGCTAGGGTCTCTGTTTTATGTAATGTGGCGACGAGCTGCTCGGCCCATTCAATAAAAAAATAACCGATACCATAGCCGAAAACCCCGCCTGCTATCGATGCAATCGAGAGAATGGTTGCGTAGCGATAGGCCTTTTGCGGCTGGCTTAGGCACATGGGCGCTAGCATAATGTCGGCGGGAATTGGGAAGAAAATAGATTCAATAAAGCCAATAAAAGCCAAATAGGTTTCGGCTAAACGGTGCTTGGTTAAGGCGATGGTCCAGTGGTAGAGTTTTGTGAATATCATGGTGTTGGATCGGGTGAGTTGACTTAACGTGAATTAATTTAACCCAGCCAATCATCGATTGATGTTAGCAGGCGGTGATGTGTCAAATCGGTATGAATTGGTGTGACAGACGCATAGCCGTTTTGAATCGCATGAAAGTCAGTGCCCAGACGTTGATCAGCCATCTCCCCAGGTTCGCCAATCCAATAGGCGGTTTGGCCGTGTTTAGTGGTGACTTGCTTTACGGGTTTGGCTTGGTGTCGAAAGCTCAGCCGCGTTGCGCGAATGCCTTTGAGTTCAGCGACGGGGATATCGGGAATGTTGATATTTAAAATCAAATGATTGGGTAATGGGTTTTGGTGTAATTTTGGGATGAGTTGATTGAGTACATAGGCGGCTGTTTCGTAATGCACAGGCTGGGGCGAAGTCATAGAAACTGCCAGCGATGGGTAACCGAGAAAACGGCCCTCAATGGCGGCTGCCACGGTACCCGAATAAACGACGTCATCGCCCAAGTTGGCACCGAGATTAATGCCTGAGATAACAATATCAAATGCGGTATCTAGTAAACCTAACAAGGCAATATGGACGCAATCGGTCGGCGTGCCTTCGACGGAAATAAAGCCATTTTCGTGCTGGTGAGTATACAGCGGATGGCGTAGGGTTAGGGCGCTACTGACGCCGCTACAGTTTCGATCGGGTGCGACCACATCTATATGTGAGCAATGGGTTGATACGATATCATAGAGCGCCTTTAACCCAGGCGATAGATAGCCGTCATCATTGGAAAGAAGTGCTTTCATCGTGTCATAAAGCCGTTTTAAAAAAATGTATTGTAACCGATATGCAAGTGATTGCGAATCGTTTATCATGCAAATATAGATTTAAATAATAGACTGTCAAAGGAGGCAGCGTGACAATTGATTATCGGTTATTAAGTAATAAAAACGCGAAAGACAACGCTTTGATATTGACATTGCCTGCGTTTTTTGAGGCGGTATTTACGGCATCAGAAGGAAAAGACGAAGGACAACTCATTGGAGGGTTAGTCAGTGGTTTGCTTGAAACGACCGCCACAAATGATTTATTAATTTCGGTGGCGATTGATTTAAACGCAACCTCAACCGCAACCTCAACCTCAACCGCAAGCAATGTGATTAAAGGTTGTGTTTTATTCAGCCGCTTGGTTTTTACTGCGGCTACGGCAGACAAGCCTGGCAAGGCAATTAATATGATGTTGCTTGCTCCCATGGCTGTCGCAACGACAGCGCAAAAACAAGGCATTGGACAGCGATTAATCCAATTTTCAATTCAACAAATGAAACAACAAGGTGTCGATTGCCTGATGACTTACGGTGACGTCAATTTTTACGGCAAAGTCGGCTTTGAGCCTGTAGATGCGACCCTGATAAAACCACCACACTCGCTCGCTTATCCACAAAGTTGGTTGGGTCAATCGCTTAGTCCTCAGCCAGTGACGGCATTCGTCGGAAAAACCACTTGTGTTCGGGTATTAAATAACGCATTATATTGGTAAATGATAGGGCTGGCTTTTGTGTTGGTTGATGCGGTTTAGCGTAATTTTAGGTGATTTTTAGGTAAGTTTTAGGGGATTTTTAACATGCTTTTTAGCGGGTTGGTTTTACGATGAATTTGATGACGTTGTTGCTGTTTGTGCCTGCGTGTTTTGCGCTTAATATGTCGCCTGGTCCCAATAACTTGTTGGCAATGGCAAATGGTAAACGCTTTGGTTTGCGCATTGCCTTGATAGCTGGGCTTGGTCGAATTGTAGCGTTTGCTGTTATGATTACGCTGGCCGCGATGGGCTTGGCAACGGTGTTGTACAATTCTGAAAAAGTCTTTTTGCTGATTAAGCTAGTGGGTGGATTTTATTTGCTGTGGATGGCATTCCAGCTGTGGCGCGCCGATCCAGCACCACACGCGATCGAGCAGTTGTCTAGCCCTCGCTTAATTCCAATGGCTAGACAGGAATTGCTATTAGCGTCAGGCAATCCTAAAGCTATTTTAATTTTCACCGCATTTTTGCCACAATTTATTACGCCATCGGCGCCAATTTTTGGTCAGTTTTTGGTGTTAGGCATTGC
Source organism: Ostreibacterium oceani (assembly GCF_009362845.1). Classification (NCBI taxonomy): domain Bacteria; kingdom Pseudomonadati; phylum Pseudomonadota; class Gammaproteobacteria; order Cardiobacteriales; family Ostreibacteriaceae; genus Ostreibacterium; species Ostreibacterium oceani. The sequence goes on from NZ_WHNW01000001.1 coordinate 131,730, forward strand.
TTTTTTGCTTTTAGAGTTTGTTGCGATTTTTTTGTACGCGTGTTTTGGTCATTTTTTACGCCACTGGTTTTCACGGCCTGCGATGCGTCAATTATTTAATCGCGGTTGCGCCACCTTGTTGGGGTTAGCGGGGTTAGGCTTGTTGGCAAGTGGTAGATAAGGTGCATTGATACATTATCGATGATATATTGCCGATAATATATTGCATATAGTGCATTGTATTAATTGCTTTATTATAAACAAAACGTCAGCTTGATTTTGTGTTTTAGACGACTAGATAGCCCCCAGCGACAACGCCTCTGCGAAATATAGCCCGATGTCATAAGCGGCGTCTAGGTCGGTTTGTGCCTGTGGGTTTTTGGCAATATGGCATAACTGGCTGTCTTTCATGTTGTAGCCTAATAAAATCCGCTGAATGGCTTTGACGGCGCCTTGTCCGTCGTTATCACAGCTAATTAATAGGGCGTAGCTTTTGCCGGCTGTTTGTTCGCGTGCATCGTAATAAGTCCGATCAAATAGGGCTTTTAGTTCACCGCTCATATAACCAAAATTCTCTGGTGTGGCGAATATATAACCATCGCTTTGCTGCATTTCTGTCACCGAGACGTCGTGTGTCGGTTTGCAATTGACGGTAATAGGGCTGTCGATGGCATTAGCACCACGTCGCGCGGCATCCACGAGCTGTTTGGTATTGCCTGTTTGTGTGTGGTAAGTAATCAATAAGGTTTTCATTGCGATGATTTTGATTTGCGTGTCTCAGGTATAGGTGCTTTTGTTGGTTTTAAATGACATTTAAGTTGGATTATTATAGCGACCACGGTAATCGAATAGTTTCATGCGCTGAAAAGACAGTATACCAGTTTAGCACGAGGTGTGACAAACTAGACAAAGCAATCCACAAAGCGAGCCACAAAGCGAGCCACAAAGCAATCCACAAAGCGAGGCATCCAATCGTATAAGCATGACCAGATGTATCCAGATGTTTTGTTTTTTAATTGATAATTTTATTGGTTTCGCTGAGTAAATCAGTTAGAATGTAGCCGCTATTGGGTCCGTAGCTCAGTTGGATAGAGTACCTGGCTTCGAACCAGGTGGTCGGGGGTTCGAATCCCTCCGGGCCCGCCACTATTTTCGCCATACATTGGATAGATTTTATGGAAATATCTGTCCACCGCCAATCCGATAAAGTCTGTTCACCACATAAAGCGTGATGGACGGCTAGCAGCAAACAATAAGGGTGAAAATGACCAGACAGGCTATTTGCCTATTGACTATCGCATCATAAATAAACGAGCGTAAACGATGAGAGTCGCCATTTTCTCTGATATACACGGTAAAATATTACTGCCCTTCAAATTGGTAGATTTATATCAAAAAGAAACAGGAAAAGCAGTTGATTTTATTCTTCAATGTGGGGATATAGGTGCCTATCCAGCCATTAATAATCTAGATAAAGCAACGGCGAAACATGCCCAATCCGACAGGGATGAATTAGGGTTCTATGATGATTTTACCAAAATAAATCAACGCATAAAGAAATTTTTAGATGAACTGAATATAACAATGATTTGTGTTCGTGGCAATCACGAAGACCATGACTTTTTAGATGATTTAGAGAAAGAAAACTCGCATACCAATTGGTTTCCGATAGATGTTTACGAAAAAGTGTTCGTCTGCAAGTCAGGGGTAAAGCAAGTATTGCGCACTGAAAATGAAATATTGAGTTTTGTCGGAATTGGCAGAATCGGGGACAGAAAAGGCAGAACAGAAAAACGATTTATCCAAGATTATGAAAGGAAAGCAATTAAAAAATTACTCAAAACAAGCGACACTTTTGATTGCCTAATCACTCACGACAAAGATGATAGGGAAAAAAACGGCTATGGAATGCCTGAAATCAGGGATGTATTGGATAAGGTTATTTTTTATTATCATTTTTACGGGCATACAGGAGAGCCTTTTAAGCACGAAATCGATGCTAATGGGATAACCCAATCCATAAAAATAAAAGAGTTGGAGCATGACGAAAATGGTCTCTTAGAACAAGGGTGTATGGTTATATTGGAAAAAGAAAATGAAAATTTAACCATTGAAATAGTAGATAAAAAATTAACAAACAAGTTGGCTAAATCTAACTGGAAAAATTAATAAATACGGCCATTAGAAAGTGTTTTTTCACCTACGTTGCCAGTATCATTTGATTGTGAAACAAAGTCTGCACCGAGTGGCAGTAAACAATAAAGGGGGGGTACACTCCATTTGACTCATTGAGGTAATGTAGTCAGTACATTAATAGCGCCATCAAAAAGTATTGATAACCCAAGGAGAACAAGATGTTACCATTTTATAAGCTATGTATAAACTATAATGAAAATCAGGGGGTACAACGGACAAGTAAGTGGTGTCACAGCGTCTGCTACCGTTATATTCTGCAGTTAATGACACTATTAATGCTAGTCGCTGTTGTGATGCCGCAGAATGTCTTAGCAAAACCCATACCGAGTGACTATACTCGATTTGAGGTAGCAGATATTCAAATCAATGGAGATAAGGGCACGATTTTTATCACAGTCGAAACGCTTAAGGCAGATGCTGATTTACATTGGGATATCAAGCCTGTTGCCTATCAGCTTCGAATAAAAGATGTCACCAAGTCAAACGCAATGTTAACAGGGACGCCCCCTGTTTTCGGTGGGGATGTCACCGTATCCGCTAGACAAGCTGCGAAGCATCGCTGTAAGGAAGGTGTTACTGGTTGTGTTGAGCTTGATTTTTACACTATTGAAATGCCTTTTCAAGTCATTGATGACGGCTTTTATCAATTTGATGTGTCTTATTTCAGTGATAAGGTTGAGTCAAGACCTTATGTCATGTTTATTTTTGACGGTGAAATTACTGTATGGGAGCTACTTCGTAATGTGCAAATGTTAGATGAGAAGAGTCTGGACGGTATAATTAGTTCGGCTTTCGAGCTAGTTGCGCGTAAAAAGGTGGAAAAAAAACTGCCCCATTTAGTGGCAGAGCGTGACCAGCTCCGTAAAGAACTGACACAGCTTAGCAATCAGCTATGGCAGCAATCTAATTTGGATTACAAGGACGTAGAATATGACGTCAAGCGAAAGTTAGTTCGGCAAAAAGAAGATGAGATCAGAGCAAAATATAGACCGCGGTCAAGAGCCATCAATGCAAAACTCGAAGCAGAATATGAAGTGCAATTACAGCGCATTCAAACATTATATGAAGAACGTGTTGGTATTGTACCCCAAGCACTTGTCCCGCAACCGAAGGCACTCGCTCAGCCCTTGCAGGCAGGCGAAGAAACCCTAGCAGGTATTGATAGTGATGGCGATGGCGTACGTGATGATGTACAAATTGCGATTTATAACCGATATCCTAATGATGAAGAAAAAAGGAATGCATTGACATTAATGGCAATAGATATTCAAAAAGTTGTTGTACTTGGAGCAGAAGGCGATGAAAATAAAATATTTAGCCATGGACTTGATGACAAGCCTATTCAATGCCTAGATGAAACTTTTGGTGATGATGGCTATAATGAACTTGGGTTTATTCAAATAATTGTATTAAATACGCCTGAACGTTTCAATGCAAGCCTAGATTTTGATTTTGCTTTGGATGGTAGTTTCTTCACGGCAAAAAATTATGAAAATCCGTGTGAGCAATAAGGAGTAAGTATGAAAATAATATCTAATCAAATAGTTAAGCTCATAAAATAGCTGCAACTGAGCGTGTTCAACTAATTTGTGCGGTAATCCTCCTAAACACACCAGCCACGGTTTTGTGCATCTTGGCGCAGTAAGTGGTCGACTAGTGTGAGCGCGAGCATGGCTTCGACAATCGGTACGGCGCGGATACCGACACAAGGGTCGTGTCGCCCTTTGGTGATTAAATCGACTGCTTTGCCTGTGTTATCAATCGTTTTCCCCGGGATTAAAATCGAAGACGTAGGTTTAAATGCAACCGCTGCGCGAATCGTTTGTCCGCTAGAAATTCCCCCCAAAATCCCACCTGCATGATTGCTTTCAAAGCCATCGGGCGTGATTTCATCTCGGTGTTCGCTGCCGAGTTGGCTGACGGCGTCAAAGCCATCACCGATAGCAACAGCTTTGGCGGCATTGATTGACATGAGGGCTTTGGCGATATCGGCATCCAGCCGATCAAATACGGGTTCACCGAGGCCTGCGGGTACGTTGGTGGCTTCTACCGAGACTTCGGCGCCCACTGAGTCCCCTGATTTGCGGATTGCCATGAGGTAATCTTCTAAGGTCGCAATGCTATCAGCATCGGCTGCGAAAAACGGGTTGCTATGGATGAGGGATTTGTCGGTGGCGGGAATACGGACAGTGCCAATTTGCGATACCCATGCCGTGATACGAATATCAAACCGTGTGCGCAGGATTTTTTTGGCGATGCCAGCGGCTGCAACGCGCATGGCAGTCTCGCGTGCAGACGAGCGTCCGCCCCCGCGATAATCACGGAATCCGTATTTTTTGTCATACGTTAAATCGGCGTGCCCTGGGCGGTATTGGTTTTTTATTTCGCCATAGTCTTTGCTACGCTGGTCTTGGTTGTGAATAATTAAACCAATTGGCGTGCCTGTGGTTTTGCCTTCAAATACGCCTGATAGAATCTCGACTTGGTCGGGTTCTCGTCGTTGGGTAACGTATTTGCTGGTGCCTGGTTTGCGGCGATCTAAATCAACTTGTAAGTCGCTTTCATCAAGCAAAATACCCGCGGGGCAACCATCGATAATGCCACCAAGTGCTTTGCCGTGGCTTTCGCCAAAGGTGGTGACGCGAAATAATTCTCCAAAACTGTTTCCTGGCATAGGTTCCTCGAGGGTTAATTTAATGGGGCTGCGTGTTGATTGGTGTACTCATATAAACACAAAGACGCGGCAACCGCCACATTTAGGCTCTCAGTTTGTCCGAATTGCTGAATGCTAAGTGGCGTGATTTTTGGGTATTGCGTTGGGTTAAAAGATAACCCGTTTTGTTCGTGTCCCATCACAAACGCGGTTTTTTTAGGCAGTTGTTTGGTGTGCAAATAGTTGGTCTGTAAATAGCTAGTTTGTAAATGGGGTAAAGGTGTTTCAGGAGATATTTCAGGGGGTGTTTCAGGGGGGTGTAGTGCATAAATTTCGTAGCCATCAGTCGCTAGTTGTTGGTAGCTTTGGTCAAAGGTATGGAAAAAACTGGCAGGCACGTGTTTAAACGCGCCTTTGGCTGGTGCGACATCGAAATAGGGCGTGTTAATCACATGAATACTGTGCGCGGAAAACGCCTCAGCACTGCGAAAAATTTTGCCGATATTGTGGCTGGCGTTCAATCCGTCTAGTACCAAAATAACGGCGTGCTTGCCTGGGCTGGCAAAGCGGTTAGCATTGCGTTGCTTGCGAAACGTCCACTGTGACTGTGCATGGCATCGTCGCTCAATTTTATGCTTGGCCATTGGCTGTTGGTTGACTGTTGTTGACTGACTGTTAATGGTGATTATCGGTTTAGCGTATTCATATTACGGATTTCATATTACTGATTGGTGGTTATTTTGCCAATATTTTTTCAATGCGAGCAAAAATATCCGTAATAGAGCCTGTGCCGAGTACCGTAGATAGTTTATTCTGATCGCGATAATACGCAATCAGTGGGGCGGTTTGCTCCTCATAGACTGACAGCCGATTGCGAATGGTTTCTTCGTTGTCATCGGCACGACCCCGTGCGAGCATTCGTTCGACAATTTCTTCGTTATCGACATCGAGCTGGATGACGCAGTGAATCGATTGATCGGCGTCTTTTAGGAGTTTGTCTAGGGCTTTTGCTTGTGGTAGTGTGCGGGGGAATCCGTCAAATAAGATGCCCGATTGGTTAGCCGTGATTTTGTTTTCTACCATCCCCAAAATAATGTCATCAGAGACCAAATCACCAGCATCCATCACGGACTTGGCGGCTAACCCGAGCTCGCTGCCTGCTGAGATTTCTGCACGAAGCATATCACCAGTCGATAAGTGTTCTAGGGTGAATTGTTTTACAATTTCAGCTGACTGTGTGCCTTTGCCAGAGCCGGGTGCGCCCAATATAATTACATGCATAAATAAAATCCCCTATGATTGTCTGCGTGGTGGTATGAAGATAGTGATTATTTTTAATAAATCGTTATAATTGGTTATTTAGTCACTACATTATACGCAAAAAACGCATGTTTAAAAAGGGAAGAATATCGTCATTGGTTGTCGCATTATTGGCAGTTGTTATCATTATCTTGAATGCTTATTTAGATAACGCAGAAAAAACGCCAACGCGCAACGACTCACAGCAGCCATCTCAGCAGCCATCTCAGCAACAAGCATCTGATAAGTCAGACGATACTAGCAAGCCTTATCGGCAAGCACTGTATTTTCTGTGGAGTGAGGTCTATGCGTTGGGCGGTAATACCCTGTATTGTGATGCGCCATTTACAACGGATAATCGAGAAAAACGCGCAAAGCATATCAACGCCGAGCATGTTTTTCCCGCTAGCTGGATTGCCAAAGACTTGCAATGCGGTACGCGTAAGCAGTGCCAGCAAACGAGCGCCTTGTTTCGGACATTAGAATCCGATTTGCATAATATTTATCCTGCCTTAGTCGATGCCAATAAATCGCGCAGTAATTATCGGTTTGGCAACGTGAATCGAAAATCAAGCCCAGTTAAAGGTTGTACATTCTATGTGGATGAATCGGCGCGAATAGCAGAGCCACGTGAAGCGGTACGCGGTGACATTGCCCGTGCGATGCTTTATATGGCGCATGAGCATGGACTAACGCTGTATTCCAAAAATCGGGCGCTGATGCTGGACTGGCATCGCCAAGACCCGCCTGATCAGGCAGAAATCAATCGGGCAAAACAGATTGAAAAAATCCAAGGGCGAGATAACCCGTTTATTACGCAATATCCGTTTGTGAGTAAATAAAGCCCAGTGTAAAAACCCAGTGTAGTAAACGAACACCCACCAGTTAAGCCCTTATTTTCTAAAGCGGATAAAGATACCTGAGCGCACTTTGGGGGCAAACCACGTCGATTTAGGCGGCATGATTTGACCGCAATCAGCAACTGCCATCATTTCTTGGATAGCCGTTGGAAAAGTCGCAAAGACGACCTCAAACCCAGCGGCAATCGCTTGTTCCATGCCAGCGATGTGACTGTCACCTGAGATATACTCTAGGCGGTCGTCTCGCTGCGGATCGGAAATACCTAGCATCGGCGCGAGGATGCGCTGTTGTAAAATAGAGACGGCCAAGCTACCGACAGGATCCGTTGGGACAATGTGTGGCTTGCAAATGAGTTTGTACCAGTTATGGCCTAATAGCATGCCGAATTCTTGTCGATTCATGGGTTGGGCGTGGTATTTATTATCATGCTTTTCGACCAAAAAATCGCTTTCCAGCATACGTAGCAGTGTGGCGGGTTTAATGGGTAAATGTTTGACGCAGCGATTGTAGGCATGGATACGCATTTCATTATCAGGGAATAAAACGCCCAGCATATAATTGTAAGGCTCGTTGCCCGTGTGCTCGGGATTTTGTTGGCGGCACTTTTTGGCAAAACGGTGCCCAGAAGCAATGCGGTGGTGCCCGTCAGCGAGGTAGCTGACACCGACTTGTTGAAAATGATAACGCAGTTCGGATTGTATATTGGCATCGGTGATGACCCAGGCGCGTTGTGTGATATCGGTGGTTAATTCGATATCTGGTGGTTGTTGTGTGATGCGTTGGGTGATTTCAGTGATGCCCGTGTGTTGCGGGTAGGTAATGCAGACAGGGCTAGGCACGACACCGACTTTTTTAATGTATTTGGCCAGTCCTTTTTCTTTTTCTTTGCGCGTGTACTCATGGATGCGAATCGCGTCTTCTTCGTAATCGCTATAGGGGATATCGGCAATCACCCCTGTTTGTATGTGCCCGTCTGTTGTTTCCAATTGATAGACTAACAGCGCGTTATCGACTGGGCGATAGAGCCCTTTGGCGAGTAGTTGCTGCAGATACTGTTTATTTTGCTTGAGCAGCATGTTAAGCGTAATGCCTTCGTGCGGTTCAAATTCATCAATATAACGAAAGGTATTGATGAAATTATCCGGGTTTTTTTCGGCAAACACCCTACGTTCGGCGGGTGTGAAGGTGTCATAAGCTGGACAAATGACAGTTTTAGCGCTGGCTTTTTGCGGTAAGTAGCCAGTTAGTGGATGAATGTTTAGCATTGCCTGATTAGTTTACGCGGTTTAAGAATTGTTGGTGATTGGCAAAAGATGCAATAATTTCAACCACATTATCCGCAACAGCGGTTTGTGCTTGTTCGGTCGATGCGCCAATGTGATGCGTGCCAATTACTTGTGGATGGCTAGCCAATGGCGAGTTAAATTCGCCTGTTGCGGCGCTAGGCTCGTTGCAAAAAACATCAAGCGCTGCCTTTATTGGTTTTTCATCGAGCGCGGCGAGTAAAGCCGCTTCATCGACGACTTCACCGCGTGATGTGTTGATGAGTAGGCTATTGGGTTTCATTTGGGATAAGAATTCGGCATCGATTAATTGTTTGGTGTGTTCGTTAAACGGCACATGCAGGCTAATGACGTCGCAATGGCGCGCTAACGACGCTAAATCAGGGTGTTGTGTTAGGCCAGGGAATTGGTCGGTTAGACGTTGTTGTGCTAGACTGCTGCTGCCTTGGGCGGTGCGAATGACGGTGTGAATCGACATGCCAAAGGCCAATGCGCGTTCGGCAAAGGCTTGTCCGATTGCGCCAAAGCCAATGATACCGACCGATTTGCCGTAGATGCCATCGGCGACTGAGTAGCGTTTTTTGTTCCATTGCCCTGATTTTAAGTCTTGTGTGGCGTCTGCGATATGGCGATCAGCGGCCAGCATAAGCCCCATCGCCAGTTCCGCAACGGCAATGGCGTTTTTCCCTGGGGTGTTACAAACGGCAATGCCTTTTTCAGCAGCATGAGCTTTGTCAATGGTATTGGTGCCTGCGCCAGCGCGGATGATGAGTTTGAGCTGTGTTGCGGCATCAATGGCTTCGGCGCTAACTTTTGTGCTGCGCACCACGAGAATATCTGCATCGCCTATCGCTGTGACTAGGCTGTGTTCATCAAGCGCAGGGCTGTTGGTGAGCGTATGTTCGGCTGCTAATGCGGCTTGTTGGGCTGCAGGAAATTTGTCGGCAAATAATATTTTCATGGTAGGCTGTTATTGGTTATCAATTAGTACGGCCTATCATAACCATTATTCGAATGGCGAATATGTTTAAATACGACATCCCTTTGGATGAATGGAGGCCTTGAATAAATAAAGGCCTTGGATGGATTAAGGCGATACCGTCGGTTTGCTGCCTGTGGCTGTTCGACGAGTTACGCCATACTGGCAAGTAACCAGATAATTAATCTAATCAAAACAAAACAAATAGAGACAAGTAGAGACGAGTTATGCAAAGCAACACCCGACAAAAAACCACAAAAAAAGCAGAGAATTATCAAGTCGATTGGCGCATTAGTCAGCGCTTAATACCGTATCTATGGGCGTACAAGCGGGTCGTGTTTGCCGTGTTGTTGTTTTTGATTTTGGCGCGCGTCTCCAATATCGTCGTGCCGATTATTTTAAAATATACCGTTGATGCGCTAAGCGATCCGCAGTTGCAGTTACTTTCTGCGGTGGTTGGGCTGGTGATTGCTTATGGCGTGTTGCGTTTGAGCTCGGTACTCTTTAACGAAATCCGCAATTGGCTGTTTGCCAAAATCCGTATCGAGATGCTGCATAAAATTTCGATGCAAACTTTGGCACATTTGCATAATTTGTCTTTGCGCTTTCATTTGGATAGAAAAACGGGGGCATTGTCGAGAGAGATGGAGCGTGGTTTACAGGCCATTGCCGTGTTTTTGCGTAATATTTTATTTAATATTATCCCTGTGTTGTTTGAGTTGATTGCGGTGCTCATCCTGATTGGCTTTCAATTTAATTTTATTTTTGTGCTCGTTATTTTAGTGACGATTGTGCTGTATGTCGTGTTTACCTTTTTAATGACGCGATGGCGGACGCAGTTTCGTGTACAAATGAATGACTACGATGCCAATGCCAACACGCGCGCGATTGATTCGTTACTGAATTATGAGACGGTTAAATTATTTGGCAATGAACAAGTTGAGCTGACGCGATACGATGCGGCATTATCGCGGTGGTCTGCGTTTGCCCACAAAAGCACATGGACGTTATCGTTGTTAAATTTAGGGCAAGGCCTGATTATCGCTAGTGGTCTGATGGTCTTGTTGTTAATGGCTGTTATGTCAGTCTTTGACGGTGAGTCATCTGTCGGCGATTTTGTCATGCTAAACGCCTATATGTTGCAGCTTTACGTGCCCTTGAGTTTTTTGGGCTCGATGTATCGCGAAATTAATCATGCCCTGATTGATATGGATAAATTATTTACGCTGCTAGATGAAAAAGCCGATATCACCGAAGTTGCCACTGCCCAACCGCTAGATTTTCGCGGTGGTTGTATTGAGTTTAATCACATTACCTTTTCGTATGATGGCTCGCATCGAATTTTAGACGATATTTCGTTTACAGTCCCTGCGGGGGAAATGGTCGCCGTTGTTGGGCCATCGGGGGCAGGGAAGTCTACGTTATCACGGCTATTGCTGCGGTTTTATGATCCTGACAGTGGTGCTATCTTAATCGATAACCAAGATATTCGGCAGGTCACTTTGGCCAGTTTGCGGACGTATATGGCCGCTGTGCCACAAGATTGCAATCTATTCAATGACACCATTGGTTATAACATTGCCTACAGTATCGCTAGTAGCCAGTCAGATGTATCACAAGCAGAGATTGAGCGCGCGGCTAAAATGGCACAAATCCATGATTTTATCGTGAGCCAGCCCAAAGGTTATGAGACGTTGGTCGGTGAGAGAGGGTTAAAGCTATCAGGTGGTGAAAAACAGCGTGTCGCCATTGCCCGCGCGGCCTTAAAGCAAGCGAAGATTCTTATTTTTGATGAAGCCACGTCTTCATTGGATAGCCGTTCTGAAAAAGCCATCCAAGTCGCTATGAATAACGTTGCAAAAGGACAGACGACTTTGGTTATCGCACATCGATTGTCAACGATTACACAGGCCGATAATATTGTGGTATTAGACCAAGGTCGTGTCGTGGAGACGGGCACGCATGATGCCTTGTTGCTGCAGCAAGGCCTATATGCACAGATGTGGGCACTGCAGCAGGAAAACAAGGCCGACTGCGCCGATGAATAAACGACTAGCAGTCGGCTAGTCGTCGGCTAGTGGTCAATTGGTTACCGATTAGTATTGTTTTATCGAGCTATTTAACTATTCAGCTATTCAACGGTGACCGATTTGGCCAAATTGCGCGGCTGGTCAACATCTTTACCCAGCGCGAGCGCCGTGTAATAAGCCAGCAGCTGCATTGGTACTACCGATAAAATCGGCGCGATGACAGGATGAACACTGGGTATGATGATGTGGTGAGCCGTTTTGTTGGACTGACAGACGCTTTCTTCGGCAACCAAGACGACTTGCGCTTTGCGTGCCATGACTTCTTGCATATTAGACAGTGATTTTTCCAATAAATTATCACTGGGGCATAAGCAGACAACGGGCACATGCCCATCGATTAACGCAATCGCGCCGTGTTTCATTTCGCCTGCAGCGTAGCCCTCAGCGTGAATGTAGCTGATTTCTTTTAACTTAAGCGCTGCCTCTAGCGCAATCGGGTAATGTCGCCCACGCCCGAGGAAAAGCACATCGTTGGCTGGTGCCATCGCATAAGCAATTTGTTGGATGGGTTCGATGTGATGAATACTGTTTTCGATTTGATTGGGTAGTGCCAGCAGTGCTGTGACGATGTCGTGTTCGGTCGCCGCGTCCATTGTGCCACGCTGACGCCCAACATAAATCGCCAAGCAAAGCGCGACAACACATTGTGCGATAAAGGCTTTGGTCGAGGCAACGCCAATCTCAGCGCCCGCGCAGGTCGGTAATCTGTCGGTGCTTTCGCGCGCCATGCTAGAGCTTTCGACGTTTACGACAGAGACGATATGTTGGTTTTCGGACTTAGCACGTCGCAACGCAGCGAGTGTGTCTGCGGTTTCGCCCGATTGTGAAAAGGCAACAAATACGCCCTGTTTGGGTTGGATTAAATCACGGTATCGGTATTCAGAAGCAATGTCGACATCAACGGGGAGGTTAGCGAGGCTTTCCATCCAGTATTTTCCCAGTAATCCTGCGTGGTACGCCGTGCCGCAAGCCACAAATGCCATTCGCTCGATAGTGTTTGGGTCAAAGCTCAGTGGTAACGGCTTAACGCAGTATTGTGATTTGTCGATATAGCGTTCAATAAGGGTGCGTATTACGGTGGGTTGCTCGTGGATTTCTTTGAGCATAAAATGCGGGAAGCCGCCTTTGTCGGTGTCGTCCGCACTAAGCCCCGTTTCGACAACCGCACGGCTAACAGGTGAGTCAGACTGGTCATAAATGGCAATATCTTGTTGAGTGATGATGGCATAGTCACCTTCTTCTAAGTATTGTACTTTATCGGTGACTAGTGCCAATGCCAGTGCGTCAGAGCCCACATACATCTCATTATCGCCGCGCCCAACGACCAGTGGGCTACCCGCACGTGCCGCAAAAATGGTATCAGGTGCGTCATCAATCATAACCGCAATGGCGTAAGCCCCATCTAGGCGTTTGATGCTTTCTTGAAAGGCATGAAAGGCATCTAGCCCTTGGTCGAGCTTGTGCTGAATAAGTTTGGCGATGATCTCGGTGTCCGTTTGTGACTGAAACGCATAGCCTTTGTTGAGTAACTCTTGTTTGAGCGGTTGCCAGTTTTCAATAATGCCGTTATGCACGACTGAGACTTGCTGTGCGTTATGCGGGTGGGCGTTTTCTTCGGTGGGTTCGCCGTGGGTTGCCCAACGGATATGCCCGATGCCGATTTGACCTTTGACAGGGGCGTCGGCAATGACATTTTGCAGGGCGGCGATTTTGCCCTTAGCACGGCGGCGGCTAAATTCAAACGAGCCTTCTCTCTCACGCCGAACGGCAATGCCAGCACTGTCATAGCCACGGTATTCCATGCGCTTTAATCCGTCGAGTAAAAAAGGCACGACATCACGTGCACCGACCATGCCAATAATTCCACACATCGTATTATCCTATGTATAATTTAATGAATATTACTAATTTTAGGTAATTTTCAGGTAATTTGAAAATCGCTAAATTATAGCATAAATTACCTCGTTACCTAGCTTGTCGCTTGTAAGGATTAACCGCTTATGCAATCAAGCGGTCTCCCTGTGTATTGATGGCATGTTTTTATGAGATTTTTTGGATGGCTTTTAGGGCGTGATAAAGGTATAGCCATTTTGACAAGCAACACGAACGCCATGTGACTAATGTGACTAATGAAAATGGTAAATTTGACTTAAGGCAATCCAAGAAATCCCAAGCAACGCCAAGCAACCCCAAGCAACGACTAAATAAATCCTAGGCGTTAGCCGTTAGGTTTTTTTGTGGCTAACTGTTGACTAAATGATGGCTTGATTGACTGTGCTTGAGAGTTAGCGTATTATCCTTCACCCCGCTGTTTTTCTCTAGTGGTGTTTCCTGGTTCTTTGAACGATACCTTCGTTGATACCTTGGGTGACACCCAGGGTAAGAAATAGACATAAGAATAAAGCTTGATATTTGTCATTTTTTGTGTTATTATTTAGGGATGTAGGGCGCGCGTTCGCTGACAGTAACGGGTAAAATAAGTTGTAAGAAATCCTCGCGTTGTTTACAGTTAGGTTAACTCAAAGTAGTGACTAAGTATCTCATAAGGTGTTGCGTTGTTCAAACTTTTGTGCGGTTTGACAGTATTGTAAAAATTGATGAATCGATTTAATTCCAATCGTCTATGCGCACTATCTTTAAACGATTGTTTTTCTTGCCACATTTCCATCATAGTGCGGATAACACGTTCTGCTTTACCATTGGTCTGTGGTCTAGCAATACGTGTAAACTTTTGCCCGATGCCATTGTCACGACACGCTTTGACAAATGCATGTTGCGGCGTTCCTTTGTATTCTTTACCATTATCTGAGTACGCATANGTATTCTCTCAAAAAATACTGTAAACAACCCGAAGAAATCTTACACTTTAAATGATTGTTTTTCGTGCCACATTTCCATCATAGTGCGGATAACACGTTCTGCTTTGCCATTGGTCTGTGGTCTAGCAATACGTGTAAACTTTTGCCCGATGCCATTGTCACGACACGCTTTGACAAATGCATGTTGCGGCGTTCCTTTGTATTCTTTACCATTATCTGAGTACGCATAATCAATGGTGTAAGGGCATTGTGCAAGCACGTTGCTGAGTAAAAAAGCTTTGGCGCTGTGTTGCGTTTTATCGGGTAAAATATCCGCGTACAGTTCCCGCGAGTAGTCATCAATCGCAACAAACAAATAATCCCTAGCCTCAGTTGTTTTCTGTCCTTGTAGTAACGGCAGTCGTTTGGTATCAAAATGCATTAACTCGCCTGGATAGGATTTGTTATAGCGTTTTGCTTTTTGTTTCAGGCGGTGCTGGATGGATTGCTCGACTTTAGCCAATCGCTTCATACCGTATTGGATGTTGCGATAACGCGCGTTGGTACTTTTCTTAGGTGAAAAAGACTGCAGCCTCGCGTTTTTAAGGACTTTGTAAATCGTTGGGCGACTCACGCGATAGCGTGTGGCTAAATCGGTTACTCGCCATTGTCTGGTTTGATAAAGACGCCAAATCTCTTGGCGATCAAGCGGTGTTAAGCGTATTCGTTTGTGCATGTTCATTACAGTATTCTCTCAAAAAATACTGTAAACAACCCGAAGAAATCTTACATCTAATTGGTTAAACCTATCTATTTCTTTATCATTTTCATCTATCACTTTCTCATTAATATCTACAGTGAGCACATCAACAGGATTATCGTACAATATCCCATTGAAATATATGGCCAAAGGGTTGTCGGTACTTTCAGGCGCACTAAAGGTAATTTTTAATTTCTCTAGGTTCTGGTCAAACAATTTTTCTTCAGCATTGCTAATTGAAATAGCAGTCACTAATACTAATAATAATATTTTCTTCATATCAACCTCATAGTTTTAAATTTTATTTTTCGGGGGCACACCATGCTTTACCGCACGGACCTAAATGTTAGCTGTTTAATTAACGGTGTTAAGATGCTGTCTTTGCCATTTAAAGGTTTGCCGTCATACAACGCTTGAATAGCAGCTTGCATATCGAAATTGGGTGTTTTCTTTGTCCATGTGTCATCTCCTCTGTTTCTAACAGTTTAATCAATTGACACAGAATTTTGAACACTACCGACCTTGAATAATTATTTATAATTGGTTAGTCTGTTATCCTACCCAGCTAATAGCTCGGCTTATCACCCTGTTTATCGCCCTGCCCACCTCAATTTCTGCATAAAAAAACCGCGCACTGATTAACAGCACACGGTTTTTTTTGGGTTTTAAATCACTAGCAAAAGCACTAGCAAAAGCCAGTTATTTAAATGGTCCCCGTTAGTCGCCTGACTTATCGGTCAAAACGACTACCGCAAAGACTTAGAGTCCGCGAACGTTGTTTGCACAAGGTCCTTTTTGGCTTTCGCCAACTTCAAACTCTACTGCCTGTCCATCATTAAGCGTTCTAAAGCCGCCGTCAGATGACTGAATCTCTGAGTGATGTACAAATAGATCTTTTCCACCTGCTTCTGGTGTAATAAATCCAAACCCTTTTTCGGCGTTAAACCATTTTACTGTTCCTTTATTCATATGTATTACTTCTTCTTTAAAAATAGTGAAAATAAACTATATATCTGCCACTATCACTATCGCGACAGATATTTTGTATGCTCAACTCAATTGCTAAAAAATAAATTTTCTACCAATAAAGCCAAACACACGACTTAGGTACGAAAATCACCTAGACAACATCAAACAAGACAAGGCTAGACAACCATCGAAAACTGCAAAGGGGATGAATTTAATGACTCGGTGAAACTGATAACTACACTACAGGTAACGCGATGTTTCCTGCAAAATATTAACTACCTTCTCAACTACACATGTAAATCAGACCATTACAATACAGACAGCATACCGCAAATCACAACACCTGCAAAGCAGTATTTGCATTATTTTTTAAGGGCTAGCCACTAGTGCAACGTTATTGCTTTATCAATAAAAAATATATCGTCTATTAAAATGGCTTATCTGCTGGGTTTGCGGCGGGGTTGCAATGGGGTTGCAATGGAGCTGCAGTGGGTTTATAGTGGAATGGTGGCATACATTCTGCAAAACCTATCTGCTTTTAAAAAGTATAATAACTGCTTGGCATCTGTCCTAACGATGACTTTTTGTCGCTGCGTTTTTGTATTCGCTTTTTAATTTTTTGTTTTAAGCCCTTGTGCTATGATGAACCCTAAAACTTTGGTTCGAATTACAAAGAGGAGACGCCATGCAATCCGTTTTATTGATGATTTTAGACGGCTGGGGGCATGCACATGCCGCGCCTGACAATGCGATTAGCCATGCCAACACACCAAACTGGGATATGCTGCTTGCCACGTGCCCCAAAACACTAATCAAAACCGCAGGCAAAGCCGTCGGATTACCCAACGAACAAATGGGTAACTCCGAAGTCGGTCACATGAATATCGGTGCAGGTCGCGTCGTTTACCAGTCGTTAACTCGCATTCAAGATGCGCTACACGAACACCGCTTTCAACAGACCGAAGCCCTTGCAAATGCCTGCGATGTTCCCGACAACCAAGCACTGCATATTTTGGGATTGCTCAGCGCTGGCGGCGTTCACTCGCATGAAGACCATATCGAAGCCCTAATCGAACTCGCCAAATCCAAAGGCGTTGCACGCATCTATCTGCACGTCTTTACCGACGGTCGCGACACGCCACCGCGTAGCGCTGAGGCAAGCCTTAAGCGTTTTCAAGCGCTAGAAGACCAGCAATTTAAAATCGCCACAATCACTGGCCGATACTTTGCAATGGACCGCGATAACAACTGGGAACGCACACAAACAGCCTACGAAGCCATCGCGGATAATCAGGCTGAATTTCGCGCGCCGCGAGCGCTTGATGCACTCGCGCAAGCATACCGCCGTGATGAAAACGATGAATTTATTCAAGCGACTGTCTTAGACGCCGCCGAGCGCATGCAAGACGGTGATCATTTGGTATTTATGAACTTCCGTGCCGATCGCGCCAGACAACTGACGCAGCTTTTTGCCGAAAACACCACGCATTTCCCGCACCGACACATTCAACTCAATCAGTTAGTCACGCTGACACAGTACCAACAACAACTGCAGACTACCGTGGCTTTCCCCCCAATAGCCATCCACAATGGCTTAGGTGAAGTGCTTGCCCACGCAGGCGCAAAGCAATTACGTATCGCAGAAACCGAAAAATATGCCCACGTCACGTATTTTTTTAATGGTGGCGAAGAAACCGTATTCCCCGGTGAAGACCGCATTTTAGTCCAGTCGCCTGCGGTCGCCACTTATGATCTAAAGCCCGAAATGGCCGTGTCTGAAGTCACAGAAAAACTCACCGCTGCCATTCAAACCAATACGTATGATTTCATTTGCCTCAACTTTGCTAATCCAGATATGGTCGGTCATACAGGGGTATTTTCCGCCGCGGTCAAAGCCGTCGAAGCCGTTGATGAAGCAATGGGTAAGGTTATCAACGCCGCGCGCGCCAATCAGATGAAAATATTAGTCACCGCAGACCATGGCAATGTCGAGCAAATGACTAACCCCGAAACAGGCAAACCATTTACTTCACACACCACTTTCCCCGTGCCTTTATTGTTGGTCAACGGGGATGGAAAGCGATTAACCGATGGTGGCGCGCTGTGCGACCTAGCACCAACGGTCCTTGCGCTCATGGACATCGAACAGCCCCCTGAAATGACAGGAAAATCTCTCATTGTGGCGTAATTGCCGACTAATTATGGAATAAAACACACGTAAACGTTAGCGAATCATTCGCCAGGCAACTCGCGTTAACAGTAAATCGTTAACAATAAATCGTTAATAATGAATCATTAACCGTAGATTAATCAACCCGTCAGGATAGAAACATGATGAAACCATTGGTAAAAAAACTCATGCAGTGGGCGTTTCGCGTCAAAGTACACGGACAATACGAATCGCACCACAAAAAAACACTCATTATCGCAAATCACTCTTCGTTTTTAGATGGATTACTGCTCGCATTGTTTTTGCCGGCTAACCCCGTTTTTGTTGTCCACAGCACGGTTGAGAAAAGTCGGTTATTCCGCTATTTTTTACGCTATATTGATTATCTTGCCGTTGACCCCAGCCATCCCATGGCAATGAAAAAAGTCATCAAGCTACTAGACAGCGGACGCCCAGTCGCCATTTTCCCCGAAGGTCGCATCACAACGACTGGGGCATTAATGAAAGTTTATTCAGGTGCTGCTTTTGCTGCCAGCAAGTCTGAATCGACGATAATCCCTGTGCAAATCACGGGCGCTAAGTATAGTTTTTTCAGTCGTTTACGCGGGCTATTTAACCGCCGTTTGTTTCCAGCGCTTAGCTTGACCATCTTTCCTGCAACGCAACTCGATCGCCACGAGAATCTGCCCGTCAGAGCGCGCCGAGAGGCCGTCAAAGAAAGCTTGCACCAACTCATGATGCGGATGGCCGTTGAAGCCCGTCGCCCCATGACGCTGTTTGCCATGCTACTTGATGCTCGCAAAAATCATGGCAAACACACGATGATTTATGAAGATGGTATTTCAGACAGCTTAACCTTCAACCAATTAGTGCACAAAGCAGTCGGGCTGTCACATTTACTCAGCAAGCAAACCTTGTCGCCCCGTGTTGGCGTCTTGTTACCCAATAGCAACGTGCATATAATTACTTTTTTTGCATTACAGCATTTGGGTAAAGTCCCTACCATGATTAATCACACAGCGGGCATTCGCGCCATCAAGGCAGGGCTGACCGCCACCCAAGCCGACACCATCATTACGTCAAAGCGATTTATTGACAAGGCACAGCTGTCTGAGCTCATCGCGCAGCTCACCGAATATCAAATCATTTATTTAGAAGACCTTGCCGCGACAGTCACGCCAAAAACCAAACTACAGATTTTTGCCAAACGGCTGATCCCCGCGCTCACCATGTCACCACAAAGCCCCAACGACGAAGCGGCGATTATTTTTACCTCGGGGTCTGAAGGCTTGCCTAAGGGCGTAGTCCATAGCCATGATAGCCTGCTCACCAACGCGGCACAAATTCAAGCCATTTATGATTTCCACCCCAAAGACCGCTTTATGATTTGCCTGCCAAATTTCCATGTATTTGGGCTATCGGGCGGCACGCTACTGCCCATCGTCATTGGGTCGCGTGCATTTTTATACCCCAACCCCTTGCATTATCGTGCCATCCCAGAGATTATCTATGATCGCGGCTGTACTATTTTGTTAAGCACATCAACGTTTTTAAGTGGCTATGCCCGATTTGCTGACCAGTATGATTTTCATCGGTTACGCTATGTCATTGCTGGCGCTGAAAAGCTATCGCAAGACGTCATTAAAACCTACCAAGAGAAATTTGGCATCCGCGTCCTAGAAGGTTACGGCACCACAGAAACCGCGCCTGTTATCGCCGCCAATACACTTATGGCGCATAAAACAGGCTCGGTCGGCAAACTGCTCCCCAGTATGGGCGCCACACTAACGCCTGTTGAAGGCATTGCGGATGCGGGCAGACTCATTGTCAGTGGCGATAACGTCATGCTTGGCTACTTAAAGGCAGAACAACCTGGCGTACTCGATGCATCGCCTGTCATTGATGGCAAACGCCAATACGACACGGGTGACATTGCCAACATTGACGATCAAGGGTTCTTAACCATCCGCGGGCGCGCCAAGCGCTTTGCAAAGATTGCTGGGGAAATGGTCTCACTCGATACCGCTGAAAAAATCGCAGCGAATGCCGCACCCGACGCCGCTCACGCCATTATTACCCGTGAAGACAAAGCCAAAGGCGAAGCGCTCATTCTATTCACCACTGCCGAAAATTTAACTAGAAAACAACTGATTGCATCTGCACAGCAGCTGGGCATTAGCGAATTAGCCGTACCAAAAACCATCCAATCACTGTCCGAAATTCCCTTACTCGCCAGTGGCAAAACCAACTACGTTCAATTAAAAACGTTGAGTGAACAACCGACACCATCCGACCCGCTCAGCAACCGCTCGGCTGACACGGCTGAAACGGCTGACTCGGCGAACCCAGCGAACCCAACCGCCGATGCATTAATCAACAACACCCCAATCAAAACCCCAATTAAAACCCATGTAAACTAACATGCTGACTAATTTATCTATGGCTGGGTTTCCCTCACCCCGCAGGGTTGTCCAGCCTGGTTGCTATGCAACCAATCACCTGGGGCTAAATTCTGTATGATTTTTGTCGTTATTGCCCAATTTTTATCTGCGCTAGCGGATAATATTTTGCTCTTTCTCATTCTAGGCATACTCAAAGAGTCACAAGCGCCAAACTGGCATATCCCCATGATACAGCAAGTCTTTCTCATGGCGTTTATTATACTCGCGCCTTTTGTTGGTGCTATCGCCGATAGCATTGCTAAAAATCGTGTGATGATGGCGGGTAATTTACTTAAATTGGCTGGCGTCATTTTTTTATTGGCAGGCGGTAATGCCTTTATTAGCTACACCATTGTTGGTATTGGGGCGGCGATTTATTCTCCTGCTAAATACGGCATACTCAAAGAAATCACAGGCGAGGCGTTTTTAGTCAAAGCCAATGCGCTAATAGAAGGCTCGACCATCGTTGCCATTTTAACTGGCGTTGTCCTCGGCGGCCTGCTCGCTGATTTTGCGGTACAACAAGGTCAGTTTTGGCTGGTTATTGGACTGACTGCGAGTATTTATGCACTGGCTGCATTTAGTAATATCTATATCCCCAAAACCCCACCCGAACGGCCTCAGCCCATTCAATTTTTGCCGCTATTGAGGTCCTTTGCGCAAGATTTTAGCTTGCTTTGGCGAGATAAAACCGCACGTATCGCGTTGCTCGGCACGGGTATTTTTTATGGTGTTGGCGTTACCATGCGCTTTTTGCTCGTCGCTTGGGTACCCATCGCGCTACAAATCACGGATAATAAAACCCCTGCCATACTCAATGCCATGGTTGCAATTGGGGTTGTCATTGGCGCAGGATTGGCCAGTTTCATCCCGCTTAGATATGCAAAACGCGCTATTTTCTCTGGGGTCGGCATGGGGGTTTTATTGTCTGGGCTTATGCTTAGCCAAACCCTCTCTGCGAGTTATTTCTTTTTAATTTGCATTGGCATCAGTGGCGGCGTGTTTTTAATCCCATTAAACGCTCTGCTGCAACGTCAAGGACATCGGTTAATTGGCGGCGGACGCGCCGTTGCGATTCAAAATTTAATCGACAACCTCGCCATGCTCGTTTTATTAGCGCTCTACATCTTCCTTATCAAAGCAGGCATTAGCGTCATTAGTGTGGGGATTTTATTTGGCCTACTCACGATTGCCCTCGTCAGTGGCATTACGTACTATGCGTATCGCCACGCCAAATTATTACAAGAATAGTGACCAAAGCCCCAGAGCGCCCTAGCTATGCCGTTTAAATGATGGTGATGGTGATGATTTAGGGCGATTAATATAGCAAAAAATTAAACAATTGGGTTATTTATATTCCCATGCAAGTTCAAACTGTTAACGCCCGTTTCAGTCATGCGCCGTAACAATGAGTTTGCAACAAGATAAACCATCAAACCTTTGCACGACTAATTACAATTTACAGTCAAGCCCTACAAAGATCAATCAACCTCCATCACTGAGTGCTTAGCCATCGGCGCAGCGTCCTAGCAAAGTGCAGCTAAAAATGGGAGAATGAGCGTACTACGCTATTCTAGACTGGAACAGTCCAGAATGTATTTGAACATAAAAAAATCCAAAAAATAGGCAGCCCCTAAGTTTGCCCTAAGTATTGACGATTAAACTATACCCATAGCGTTGTAATACAGCGCTATCATTTAAAAAACAATCAATTTTTAGGAGTGCATTAATAATGAAAAATAGCAAACATATTTTAGCAGCAACATTAGGTTTAGTCATTTTAAGTGGTGCGGCGACGGCCGTGGCTTCTGATTACCATAAAAAGGATTATGGTGACAAAAATGGGCATTCAGTAATGCATTTATTGTCAGAGGTTAAAATTGATATTAATCAAGCAATGCAAATAGCACTGGATGATACCTCAGGGCAGGTTTTTGGCGTAGAGTTGAGCAAAGATGACAATCGATTAGTCTGGGAAGTTGAATTGCTTACAAACGATAGTATAGCCTATGAATATGAAATCTCAGCGATAGATGGTAAGATTTTAGACAAAGAAATCGATAACGATTAACCATTTCACGTATTGCTTATTAAAGAGTCGCCCGCTAAAAATTAGCGGGCAAACCAATCATCACAGAGAAAAGCATAATGAAAAACACCATAAATTATCAACAATACATCAAAGCTAGCTGGAAAAACTTGGCATTTAAAGAAAAGCTTTTTGTGACGACTTTAGGAACTATCCTTTTAGCCAGCGGTGTATTTCTCAGTTTATTTATTTTGATGTTTGCACTCATACTGACGACTACTTTTTCTATCAAAGCATTGATGGAAAAGCGAATTAATAAATATTGACCGTTAATATAGCGATTAATATCGGAATAAATGATGCGCATTTTATTGATTGAAGATGATTCTTTAATAGGGACCGCAATCGAGCAGGCTTTAAAAGACACGCATTATTCGGTTGATTGGGTTAGCGATGGACAGTCAGGGTTATTGGCAGCTTCTACACAAGATTATCATTTAATCTTACTTGATTTAGGGCTACCCAAAATCGATGGGCTAAAAGTCTTGAAAGAGATTCGTAGCAATCGTAATCACATTCCTGTAATCATCATTACTGCACGCGATGCCGTCGAACAACGCATTCAAGGTTTAGACGCCGGTGCAGATGATTATCTCATCAAGCCTTTTCGCGTTGCAGAGTTACAAGCACGTATCCGTGCGATAATCCGACGCGGGCAAGAGGCGAGCAGTGCAACATTAACGTGTAACGACTTGACACTAGATGCGGCCAAAGGGGTTTTGTATCAAAATGGTGACCCTATTGCACTTTCAGCCCGTGAGTTCGCTATGATTCGTTTGTTTATGAGCAATCCTGATCGCCTTTTAAATAGGAACTACTTAGAGGAACAGCTTTATGGATGGAGTGAGGAAGTTTCAAGCAATGCGGTAGAGTTTATTATCCATGCACTGCGTAAAAAACTAGGCAAAGACAGCATTAGCAACATTAGAGGAATGGGATGGATGATCAGCCGAAAACAAAGCTAAAACAATCGCTGCGACGTGAGTTAACCCAATGGACAATCATCATTACGTTGATTGTTTCTTCGGTAGTCGGATTGGTGGCTGGCACAATGAGTTATTTCGAAGCGCGCGAAGTTCAAGATGATATGTTAAAAAACTTGGCTAACTTAGTCGCGAACTCGGAGATACCAATAACACAAAAATTGGGCTACGATTATGATGATAGCATGTTTATTGTGCAAATTATTTCCAAAGAGTTGACTCAGCGCGCGGGTATCTCACCGAATTTACCCAATGGCTTCGACACGGTTCGGCTATTCGATGATCATTGGCGAATTTATGTAAGAAGCAACCAAGCGGGCCAACGATTTTTAGTCGCTCAAGAAACTGAATTACGTAATGAAATCGCTTTGGCCAATGCGTTTAGCGCGTTGCTTTCTAGTGCTTTTTTGGCTTTTTTCATTATGGCCTTGGTGATATTTATGATTACTCTGCGACTAAAGCCTATAGCGAATCTAGCGAATTTACTCGATAAACAAACAGCTGATAAATTGACCGCACTACCGACAAATAATATCCCTAGCGAAATATCACCTTTTATTGAGGCAATTAATCGTTTGCTTTACCGCACTCAACAAAGTATCGAACAACAACAACGATTTATCGCAGACGCCTCTCATGAGTTACGTACACCGTTAGCTGGATTATCTTTGTTGGTTGATAATATGGAACAAGAGAATACACCCGAGAGCAAAAATCAACAAATGAGCCTAGTGCGCCAAGGGATTAACCGTATGCAACGATTAGTTGATCAATTATTAGATTTGGCGAGATTTCAAAATCAATCTAGTCGAGCAACCAGTCAAGTCAAATTCATTTCAGTGCTGACTCAAGTAGTTGAACAATTATACCCATTAATTAATGAAAAAAATATTCACTTAACCTTGCTTCGCACCACTGACGCAGTGGTTGAGAATATCAACCATAGTCTTGAACAGCTTGTCGAAAATGCTTTGGTCAATGCAATCCGTTATATCCCAGAGGGAGGCGTCATTGAGATAACATTGGAAAAAAAGCAAAAACATCTCGTGATGACGATTGCCGATAATGGCCCAGGTATTTCACAGCATGAGCTTAAGAAAGTATTCGCTCCATTTTATCGAATAGAACAAACAGGCGAGAAAGGCAGTGGTTTGGGATTGACACTGTGTCAAGAAATCGCCAACGCTCATGCGGGAACAATTACTTTAGAAAATCATCCAATGGGCGGTTTAATTTTCCGCTATACGCAGCCTATTATTGACTCATAAAAATAGGACTATCTTTTGAAAGCCTTGCTATTTGTTGATGATAACTTAGAGACGACCGTGCTCTAAACGTAAACACTTATCCTTTCATTGCCAGTCACTACGCACTGCAAATCAATCCCTCAACCACCACTTGACTAAACGAACGCATATCGCAGGTCGAGATTTAAGCCGCGAGCCAACGCGGCAAAAATTGTGACAGCCACGCTTCAACGGCAGGCGAACTCTCTTGATAAAGCTCAATTTGTGTTTTGTAGGATTGCGCCCCAGGCAATGCTAACAAATGGGATTCACGCTGCACCCAGCAGTCTATCATCTCTCGTGTCGCCTCAGGATGAAACTGCAACCCAATCGTCTGTGGATTTAGCATAAATGCTTGGTTAGGGAAATTATCGCTCTCCGCTAGCCGCTCGCAACTTTCAGGGATGCTAAATCCTTCTAAATGCCACTGATAAAACCGCAACCCTTGTGCTGGTAACAAACTACAGTTCTGTCGGGTAGGTCGAACGTGATGACAGCCAATTTCAATCGATTCATCGGGCTTTTTCGTCACGCCAGCACCCAAAGCACGCGCCAATAGTTGTGCGCCTAAGCAGATGCCTAAATACGGCACGCCAGCCGCAATCACTGAGGGTATCCATTCAATTTCTTGTCGTATGCCGTCGATGGTTTGACAATCGTTTGCCGACATAACACCGCCAAAAACCACCACGCCCGCATAGTCGTTTGCATCGGGCAGCTCATCGCCTTCTATGATACAGCGCACATCAATATCATACCCTTGATCAGTCAAAAATTGACCAATTTTTCCCATATCACCACAAGCACGGTGCAAAATAGTCAGAATAGGCAGCTTTTCTCGATTAGCCAATTGGTTAGGCAATTGATTAGACAATGGATTTTCAGGCATAAAAAAAGGTTATTATTTGTGATAACACCATTATACTGCAAATCAGCACGCGGCTAAATGTTTTTCATGGACTCGCTTTCATAGCCTTGCTTTCATAGACTCGCTTTCATGGGGCAGCAGGCAGTACAATCAACCAATCAGACTGGCAAAAACGGATTATCATCCGGCTGTCTTGGTACTTTTGCTTGCGTCAAAAACTGTGCGAACCACTGAAAAATGAGCATAGAATCAATGGTGTTTTGCGCAAAAGATTCGGATCCGATTTCATAGCGTTTAGAAGGAAACTCATCCTGACGTACGTTTAGCAGTCCTTTGGCAAACGCTTTGGAAAATTCAGGGTGGCCTTGAATCGTCAGCATATGTTCGCCGTATAGTACCAGACCAAATTCACAGCACTTGCCTTTGGCCAAAACCGTCGCATCGGACCCTAGCGACCCCACTTGATCTTCACAAAACATCGGTACATAAAAACTTGTCGCGGCTGGCTGCATAAACCAAGCTGGCTCACAAATAGTAAATTCATGCACCCCAATCTGCCAACCGCAGTCGGCGCGTTCGACTTTTCCACCCGTTGCTTCGGCAATGACTTGATGACCAAAACAAATACCAATCGTCTTTATTTTGGCCTTATGCAGTTTGGCAACAAAGCCAATCAGTTGATTAATCCATAGCTCATCGTGTTTAACCACACTACAACGGCTGCCTGTTATCATATAGCCGTCGCACTCGTCTATGCTGTCGGGTAGAATGCCCTCATGGGCTTTATAAACCGTATAATCAAAATGATCGTCTACTGCACTGAGGTGCTTTTTGATCATGTCTGGGTACTCCCCAAACTGGGCGCTGAGCGTGGACCGAACATCGTCACACTGTAGAATCCCTATTCGCATGCTATCATTCACAAAGCTAAAAGGGGAGTTATTTTAGCACGCAAAATACAAAACACAGCTATTTTTGTGGTCTTTTTGTGTTGCTGGTTTGATTTTAAGCGCCCGTTCAATCAGTGCCTTTCGACTGATATTCCTGTAGCGTCAGTATCAAGACGCCTATTTATCCTATCGTTATTGGACGCTTTCATTCGACCTTGGGCTAATACCTAGCCCTTTATGCATGAAAATCGCCGCATCTGGACATAAGGTTGAAAATTGCGGTGTCTCTGTAATACGGCTTGGGGCCGCCGATCGAGGCCATCGCTCATAGCCTAATCGTCCAAAGAAACTATCTGCCTCAGTTGTCAGCAGATACAATGCCTTTAACTCAACCTGCATTGCCCACTTCTCAGCAAAGGAAACTAACCTTTTTCCAAGCCCCTTGTTCCTATGAGAAGAGGCAATCGCCAATGAGCGCAGCAATCCAAAATCACCACACACCTCAACCCCAATCACGCCTAACAGACTCCCCTCATGGCGTATGCCAAAAAAACAAACCCGGTTATCCTGTTGTAAATCAGCGACAGGCAAATCACATGACAACAAGAGCGCCTTAATCTCCTGGTTATAGGTCATTTTTTCCAAGGCATTACCTGAAGGCATCATATTATCTAAAAACTCCTAATTACCCAACGAATAGGGTACTCAACGAATAGGGTTATTTTCTAAGGCAGCGATGCGTTTTTCTAGCGGCGGGTGCGTGGACAATAATCCACCAAACGCCGTAATCCCAAAAGCCGCCATTCTATCAGGCAATGCCGTCGGTATATTTTGCTCTTTGACACGCATTAAGGCGCGCAATGCATTTGCCATGCTGGTTGCCGAGGTTAATTGCGCACCGCCAAGGTCGGCTTTGAATTCGCGATAGCGCGAAAACCACATCACAATCATCGAGGCAAACAACCCTAATACCATCTGCATCACCATCATTACCATAAAATACGAACCACTGGACTGCTGCCCATCACGCCCACTACTTAATACGCTGGCGATAATTCTCGCAAAGAAAAAGACAAACGTATTCAGCACGCCCTGTAGTAACGTAGAGGTCACCATATCACCATTATTGACGTGCGCCATCTCATGCCCGATAACGGCTTCGACTTCGTCTTTGGTCATGACTTGCAAGAGCCCAGTAGAAACGGCAACCAATGAGTTGTTTTTGCTCGCACCCGTTGCAAAGGCATTGGGCGCAGGCGAATCAAAAATCCCCACCTCTGGCATTTTGATACCGAGTGCATCAGATTGTGATTTGACCGTATTATAAATCCATGCCTCGACTTGGTTGCTTGGTTCGTTAATCACTTGAACGCCCATCGAACGTTTTGCCATGTTTTTCGACATCAGCAATGAAAAAAACGACCCAGCAAAGCCAAATACCGCAGAAATCAGAAACAAACTGGTCAAATTTAGCCCATTTTGTTGTAGCATGGGTTCTAATCCCAAGACTTTGACGACAACGCTAATCATTAACATGACCGCTAAGTTGGTTGCGACTAATAAGGTGATTGCTTTCATTTTGATTGTCTCATTTATGTAGTTAATATTTCGTTATCATGCGATTTTTTTTGAAAAAATCAAGCCAACAACAATTAAAATTATTTAACGATTAGGCTGAATACTCACCCATTCGCCTACCCCCACACTGCCTTGGTCTGTTGCTAACACAATCATACAATTGGCACGTTGCACCGAGCTTAGGATGCCCGAGCCTTGGTCACCCGTCGACTCGACACAGGCTTGCCCATTTTCATCGTAAAAAAACCAACCGCGCTGAAACTCGGTTCGCCCTGGTCGTTTTTTGAGTGGTGTGGTGGTTTTTGCCTTTATCGTCAAACTCGGTACTGATTGCTGACCCATCAACTGCTCCA
Organism: Ostreibacterium oceani; assembly: GCF_009362845.1. Lineage (NCBI taxonomy): Bacteria > Pseudomonadati > Pseudomonadota > Gammaproteobacteria > Cardiobacteriales > Ostreibacteriaceae > Ostreibacterium > Ostreibacterium oceani. Next base: position 160,255 of record NZ_WHNW01000001.1, read on the forward strand.
GCGCTAGCAAAACAAACTGCTGAAACGTAATCATCACCGAAACGGGATTACCCGGCAATCCAAAAAACCACGCCTGACCCAAACGTCCAAACGTAATCGGTCGCCCTGGCTTAATCGCTGCTTTCCAAAAAATCAACTCACCCGCGCGTGTCACGCAATCCTTTATCCAGTCTGCTTCACCCACAGACACACCGCCTGTTGTGATAATGACATCGGCTTGTTGACTGGCTTCAACTAAAGTTTTCTCTATCAGTGCTTGCTGGTCTGCCAAAGTGCCTTTTTCAATCACCTCAAATCGCGGATCAGTTAATAGCGCAATGAGCATATAACGATTCGAATCATAAATATTCCCATGTGCTAAGTCACTGCCTATGGGCTGCAATTCATCACCTGTCGAGATAATGGCAACGCGAATTTTACGCACCACAGGGACTTCAGCGATGCCCATCGTTGCTAGCAGCCCAATGCTCGCAGGGCAAAGCTGTGTGCCAGCGGTCAATAATACTTCACCACGGCGCAGATTTTCGCCTTGCAAACGTATATTTTGCCCGATTTTGACAGCGGCATTTATCTCCACTGTCTCTTCGGTAGCCATTTCGGTAGCCATTTCGGTTTCCTCTTGCATCACGACGGCATCGGCGCCTTTGGGAATCACGCCGCCCGTCATAATACGCACGGCTTGCCCGCGTTGCAACGTGCCTGTAAACGGACTGCCTGCAAAGGCATCGCCAACAACTGTCAACATCGCCCCTGCGCTGCCCTCAGCCGAATTAACATCAGCAGCAATGACCGCATAGCCATCCATTGCTGAATTATCTGTCGGTGGGTGGTCGGCAGGTGCGGCAATATCCTTAGCCAAAACACGCCCTGTTGCCTGTCGCAATGCAACCCACTGACTGTCTGTAAGCGGTGATACTTTTTCTTTGATGACGGCTTTTGCTTGCGCAATCGTAATCGCAGCAGGATCAAAATCACAATGTATTGGCGGTGCTTTATTTTGGGATGCATTATTTTGAGACATAGTAATCGCTCGTTTCTCTTATTTTCTGCTATTTTATATCAATTCGTCTCTAGCCAAGCAATTAATGCTGGCATCGTTTGAAAAACGCGCGTTTGCATCGCTGGATACGTCGTCGATTGGGTTTTTTGGGTTGATACTGTTGTGTCATCGTCTTGAGCTGACGTATCGCTGGGTAGCAAGCGTTTTGCTGTCAGACACCATGCATTACCCCTATTTTCACCCGCTTCATCGCTACCGTCATCGCTACCGTCATCGCTACCGTCATCGCTACCGTCATCGCTACCGTCATCGCTACCGTTAGCGATAACGGAGACCAACGCCGTTTCTGGATACACTCGATTTTCCTGTACGACCCAATCATAGGCGTTTAGCGGTAGCTGCTCCGATAGCCGTTCGCGCGATTTCAGATAATGCTGCTTATCCGTCACCAGCATCACATAGTCTAAGCCTGCCTGAAAAAGACGCTCACTGTCTTTGCCTGGTGTATCAATATCAAAACAACGGTTTTGCTTCGCAAACAGGACATTTTTACCTAACAATTGTAGTTGTGCCATGCAATCAAACAGGGATTCGATAGTGGCATTTTTTATCGCGTCATCCGTTGCACTGACGGTATCAAAGGTCACAATGATGGGGTGATTGTTGCGCTTTTCGCTGCACGGCTCATTTGACTGCGGCGGTTGCATGCTCAAAGACCCCGCTCACAATCATCCACCCCAGCGCGTAAGCAAATGACCAATACAAACACGGGCAATACCGCGACAACAAACCAAATCAGCGGATAAGTCGCTAACAAACTCCCATAAGCCATCGGCAGCAACCAACCCACATTAATACCCAATAATAACAGACTGGCCTTGGTATGCGAATCAAAAATACGATTTGCCAACTGTTGATACGCGTGGCTACGGTGCGCTTCAAAAAGCGACTTGCCTGCGACAAACCGCCTGACAAGCGTCACCGTTGCGTCAACCCAAAATACCGCGTAGAGAATTAGCATGACCCACCAGCCCGCAGCATGTGCTTGCGTCACAACCACAAAGAGCCAAGCAAATAATACCCCCAGACTCAGGCTGCCAACATCGCCCAAAAAAACCTGCGCGCGGGGAAAATTAAACGGCAAAAACACGAAGCAACTCACTAACAAATAGATAAATACCATTAGATAAGTAGACGATAGCGGTAGTGCCTCGATCCACGTGAGGATAATCAGCGCAAGCAGCAAAAATATCGTTTGCAGCACGGTAATGCCATTAATACCGTCCATAAAATTCGTCAGGTTCACCACCCAAGTCAGCCCCAACAACGCGACTATCCCTAGCAACCAAAGCGGTATCACAACGGGTAACGCCCAAACGATTAACTGTAGCTGATCAGACCGTATTAGCCCACCAACAATCAATGGACAAACAGCGAGTATCGTCAGTATCAATTTGACTTTTGCGGTCAATTGATGCCGATCATCCAGCCAGCCTGTTATGGCCGCAATGAGCATTGCAGCCGTTATTGGCAACAATTCGGTTGTTTTATACCAGAGCATACCCCATAAAAAAACCCCTACTGCGGCAACCACGATTGCAATGCCACCGCCACGCGGTGTTGCGATTTGGTGGCTTGAGCGGGCATTGGGCAGGTCCAGCAATCGTTTACGGTGGCTATACTTAATCCAACCCCACGTAATGAAAGCCGTGACGGATGCAACGATGCCTGCAACGATAACCGCAACAACCATCTCTGTCACAGACACATTCATCAGGGTTATTGACCTTGCGTCAGCGATATGCGCAGATAAGCCATTCATCAAGTAGAGAAATTACCCAAATCATCGTCACTTGCTTATCGTATCAATTGTTGTGTTATTGCGCTAGGCCAAACCCTTTGTGCAAGGCACGAACGGCGAGTTCTAGATATTTTTCGTCAATCACCGTTGAAATTTTAATTTCAGAGGTCGAAATCAATTTGATATTGATATTTTCATTTGCCAAAATTTGGAACATTTTGGTTGCAACGCCTGCATGACTACGCATGCCGACACCGACCAAAGACACCTTGACAATGGTGTCATCGCCAATGATTTCACTGTCCCCCAAAATATCTTTGGCTTGGTGGAGAATATCAACGACACGCTGATAGTCGCCACGCGGCACGGTAAACGTCAGGTTGGCAATGCCTTGATGACTGGCATTTTGCACAATCATATCAACCTCGATATTGGCGTCAGAGACCAATGCCAAAATCACAAAGGCAGCGCCTGGTTTATCAGGGATATTCGTGACTTTAATTTGCGCCTCATCTCGGCTAAAGGCAATACCAGATACTAATGGTGCTTCCACGTCGTCGTCCTCCAAAGAAATTAACGTCCCCGAACCCGCTGTCTGCGCTGTTTCAAAGCTAGACAAAACGCGTAACGGCACATTGTATTTACCTGCAAATTCAACCGCTCGAATTTGCAGCACTTTTGACCCCAAAGACGCCATTTCTAGCATTTCTTCGAAGGTGATTTTATCTAATTTTTTTGCCTGCGGCTCAATACGAGGATCTGTCGTATAAACGCCATCTACGTCGGTGTATATCTGACATTCATCGGCTTTTAACGCAGCGGCCAGCGCAACGGCTGTCGTATCCGAGCCACCACGGCCTAAGGTGGTAATGTTGCCTACCTCATCGGTACCTTGGAACCCTGCCACGATAACAATGGTATCGGCTTGTAAATCCTGCTGGATTTTTTCGTCATCGATTTGCTTAATCCGTGCTTTGGAGTGGGCATCATCCGTGATAATACGTACTTGTCCGCCAGTGTATGAACGCGCCTTGAAGCCGCGCGCTTGAATGGCCATTGCTAGCAGGGCTATCGTCACCTGCTCACCTGTGGACACCAGCACATCCACTTCGCGCGGATTATTTTGCGTAGCAATCTCACTGGCCAATGCCAGCAATCGATTGGTCTCACCGCTCATTGCGGAAACCACCACAACAACCTGATGCCCTGCTTGTTGCGTCTTAATAACACGGTCGGCGACGTGTTTTATCCGCTCAATCGTGCCAACGGAAGTGCCGCCGTATTTTTGTACAATAATCGCCATAGTTGATACCCTTGGTGGTTACTCAATTCATCGTGCCTGTAGCAACGTATCGACCGCTGCTAGTGCTTTTTGTAATTGCTCAGGTCGTGAGCCGCCCGCTTGGGCAAAATCAGGTCTGCCACCGCCTTTGCCGTCAATGTGTTTGGCAATTTCGCCGACAATCTGCCCAGCGTGTAATCTGTCAATGGCTGCTTTGGCAACACTAACCACGAGCTTGGCTTTGTCTTCGTCTTTGGTCGCTAGTACAACCAAATCAAGGGCATGTTTATCGCGCAATTGATCAGCCAGCGCTCTAAGCTCGGCAACATCATAGCCTTCGATTAATGCCGTGATGACGTTAAATCCGTTAACTTGGCGTGTTTCAAATACCGCTTCGGTCGATTGACTCGTCAGCGCCTGCTGCTTGAGCTGTTTGATTTGCTGTTGCAGTTGTTTTTTCTCAGCGACCAATTGTGTGATTTTGCTCAATGCACTATCGGGTGTCGCTTTGAGCTCGGTTAGCATGGATTGCAACAGCGCCTGTTTTTGTCGATGGTGGTGAATCGCTTGCCAACCTGTGACGGCTTCGATACGGCGGATACCAGCGGCAACGCCCGACTGTGCCGTGACCACGATTTGCCCAATATTTCCCGTAGCACTGACGTGCGTGCCACCGCATAACTCAATCGAATGCGGCCCCATCGTCAGCACACGGACCACATCGCCGTATTTTTCGCCAAACAATGCCATTGCGCCTTTATCTAAAGCAGCGTCTTGTGACATCTGTTCAGCACTTACTGGATAATTCGCCAACACATCGGCATTGGCCAACTCCTCGATGGCTTGTAAATCAGCCGCACTAATCGGCTGGTCGTAGGAAAAGTCAAATCGCAGACGCTCATCGGTGACCAACGAGCCCTTTTGCTCGACCGTTTGTCCCAGTACACGACGCAGCGCCGAATGCAGCAAATGCGTCGCCGAGTGGTTGCGCATAATGGCTTCTCGCCGCGCCGAATCAACACTCACAGTGACCTTGTCGCCGTGGTTGAGTGTGCCTTTTTCCATATAACCATAATGCAAAAACGCGTCGCCTTGTTTTTGCGTATCCGTCACCACAAATACGGCATCATCCGTGCGAATTTCACCCATATCACCGATTTGCCCGCCTGATTCGCCATAAAAAGGGGTGCTATCCAAAATCACCACGGCATCGCCCTTGTGCACCGAGGATACGGATTGAAAATCAATGAATATCTCTGACACCGTGGCTGTTGCCTGTGTCTGCTCATATCCTGTAAATTCGGTTTTGACGGTGGTTTTGAATGACTGCTCGCCCTTAAACCCACCGCTGGCTTGGGATTGTGCCACTTGTCTCGCCATCGCGGCTTCGTAGCCTGCCATATCGACTTGCAAATTGCGCTCACGCGCAATGTCTGCGGTCAAATCAACGGGAAAACCATAAGTATCGTATAGTTTAAACAGGGTCTCACCCGAAATCGTATCGCCCGTCAGGGTCGCCAAATCGTTTTCGAGGATATCCATCCCTTCACTTATCGTGCGCCCGAAGCGTTCTTCTTCGCGGCGGATTTGTTCTTCGATGCGAATTTGATTTTCAGCAATTTCTGGGTAAGCAACCCCCATTTCTGCGACTAGCGCCTCAACCAACCGATAGAAAAACGGTTGTTTTTGCCCCAATTTATAGCCATGACGAATCGCACGGCGCATAATACGACGTAATACATAGCCACGACCCTCATTAGACGGCACGACCCCATCGACCAACAAAAACACCACCGAGCGAATATGGTCAGCGATGACCTTGAGCGAATTATGAGACAAATCGGACGTATGCGTTGCTTTACCTGCTGCATCGATGAGGTTTACAAACAAATCAATTTCGTAATTAGCATGCACGCCCTGTAAAATCGCGGCAATCCGCTCTAGCCCCATGCCCGTATCAACCGATGGCTTAGGCAGCGGCAATAACTCGCCGTCCGCTTGGCGGTCGTACTGCATAAACACCAGATTCCAAATTTCGATAAATCGATCACCGTCTTCTTCGGGGGTGCCTGGTGGCCCACCCCAAATATGCTCACCGTGGTCATAAAAAATCTCAGAACACGGCCCACACGGCCCTGTATCACCCATTTGCCAAAAGTTATCCTTTGCGCCGATGCGTGAGATACGATTCTCTGGTACGCCGATTTGCTTCGCCCAGATAGCAAACGCCTCGTCATCGTCTTCAAACACCGTTATCCAGAGTTTTTCTGGGGGCAATCCAAAGGTTTCGGTGACGAGTTCCCACGCAAATCGAATCGCGTCTTCTTTAAAATAATCGCCAAACGAAAAATTACCCAGCATCTCAAAAAACGTATGATGGCGTGCGGTATAACCGACATTTTCTAGGTCATTGTGTTTACCACCTGCGCGTACGCAGCGCTGAGCGGTGGTCGCGCGGCTGTAGCTACGCTGGTCTTGCCCCAAAAACACGTCTTTGAACGGCACCATCCCCGCGTTGGTAAACAGCAATGTCTTGTCATTGCCTGGCACCAAAGATGCACTCGGCACGATGGTGTGTCCTTTGTTTGCAAAAAAATCTAAAAACGTCTGCCTAATCTGTTGACTGCGCATAAAATTCGATACGTGGGTAAATTAAACGCCCATTGTAACAATTCTAGCGAATAAAGGAATAGCTAACCGCGCTTAAATCACCGCTAAATGCAAATTTAAGCCCTACAGAAAATGATTTAAAAATTGCATTGTAGAAATTGCAACAAAAAAACCCGCCGAAGCGGGTTAGCTGTTAGGAGACAAGCTTAGTTCCAGCAATGATAGCTATCGTTTAGATTTGGAGCAGCATAGTTGGGAGGGAGCGCATTACCAGGGCTTGTCACCGCCGCATACTGAAAGCCATCGCTGTCCAGCGATATAATCTGGCATGGGTGCCTGCCTTGTCTGGCGTTTGGTGTTGCTATAATGATAAATTGATGCCGCGCTAAGTTGACTTGCATACCATAGCCCCACGCGCGTCCGTCGCCTGGATAACCACCACTCCCGTCTGCGTTCAAAGGAATATTCCAATCATTTGGTAAAAAACCGGCACGGGTTGTACAGTTAATATTATATCGATTACAAATCGCGTAGTTTTTCTCCAGTGCCAAGGCGACCTCTTGCATTTTGGCGGTCATCTTTTTCAGGGTGACTTTGCGCATGTAGTTTTCATAGCTGGGGATTGCGATTGCCGTCAGTATCCCGATAATCGCGATGACAATCGCGACCTCAATTAGGGTAAAGCCTCGCACGGAGGCTTTGTTTAGGTTTGTTGCTTGTTTACTCATTTTTGTTTCCTATAATTATTCGATTGTTAATGAAACGCTACTGCCTACTACCTACTACGGTCTGTAGACACGAATCCAATTGGCTTGACCAGCAGCGGGATTTTTCAACATATGACATACAGACCCCGCATCGCAAGCTAGTCCTCCACCAACCCTAGGGTCGCCTAACGTCCCACCGCCACCTGGAGTTTGGCCAATTTCATAGGCGTCTTCGACATCAGTAAGAACACATTCTCCTTTACTATTGATCGTACACACACTACCTAGCTGGGTATTGACCTCTTCTGGATCAACTTTACTAACCACATCCTTTAAATCTTTACCCGCGGATGAGCCAAAAAACTGAACCACATTATTCGTCCGAACAATCGAGTAATTTGTGATAATGGTATTTGCAATCCATTTACGCACGGCCCCTGTGTTACCATCCTCGTTTACCGCATTATCGGTGCTGGTAACAAAGGTGGTATCATCGTTTGGCGTGAGCCCAGTCTCCCACTCAAATACATACGCATAGCTTTTCCCGCCTGCAACACAAATACTGAAACTCGGCGTAATCGCATAAAATGAGACCTGATCGCCCACGAAAAATCCATTATTGATGATTCGCTCCCCACGTTCAAACAAGTTTATGTACCAACCGCTTTTATTGGTTCCACGCCAATCCGTTTTTTCTCTCTCGTCAGCGAAGACAAACACCTCTTCTCCATCTATTTGTGTGGTTTTCGGGTTATCTGGCGTACAAAGCGGATCCTTAGTCGGTCGGGAACTGTCTTGACAAGTGTCTTTGGACAACTTACGCTCCAGCAAGTTAGCACGTGTCAACGTATCAGAACTAATGCTAGCCGGGTCATCGAAAATCGCATAAAAACTGTTTGTGACACCCGACAAATCATCACTACGCTCTAAGAATTTACCTGTACCGACAAAGATTAATACGCCGTTTTGTAGATCCCCACTTTCAGGGGCGTAGTTAAACCGTTTTGCCAGTGGTTTCGATGTAATCGCCTGTCTGACCTTGCTATCATCTTCCATTGTTGTAAAGACAGTGCTATGGTTTAGGCTGGTCGGCAAACGAACATCAATGCGGTATAGATTACCGTACAGATCCCCTGCATAAATTGTATCTGCCTTACCATCAGAGCCAATATCATTTGAACTTCCGACAAAATAATCAAGCACTAATGGTGTTGACAAACCATTCGCCTCTCCTGCTGTAATCGCTGATCTTAACCCCTGCGGTCTATCAGTAATAGCACGACCTGGATCAAGGATAATTTCATCTACCAACGAACCATCTTCGATATTAATAAGGAATAGCGAAGCTACACTTCCTTCCTCACCATCTTGAACAGAGGTACTATCGCCTGTGCCTTGAGCATCATCATAACCATTAGCCATTACGACAACCCATGTGCCATCTGACAATTGCGTGATAGTCGGCTCTGGGAAGGTGTAATATAGATTTTCATAGTCGGTACCTGGGATACCGCCTTCGATTTCCCACATTGCGGTGATACCGTTAGGTGAAGAAGGACTATCGCCGATTTCTCCAGGATTCGTAATATCGATAGCATACAATCCCCTGCCACCACGACCTGTCGTGCCAACAAGGACCGTTTTCCACTCATTATTGATTTGGACATCAGCAGCCACTTGCTTACCATCGACTAGGAACTTGTGACAGTCTGCATCGCTATACTCAAATAAATCAAATCGTCTTCTCCGTTGGTTATTACAATCATAGCCAGGCGTCGCAATGCGACTGATTTTATTGGCGGTTGAGTTCAATACTAATGCGTAAATTTCCTCACCTGTCAAGGCGTCAAAGGCATGCACCATACCATCATTGGCACCAACATAAACCATTTTTCGTCGATTTTTATTGCCATCATAAAAATTCTTGTATCCTGGCTGCTGGCTATTGCGCGCAAGGTCAGTTGGCGCACCCACGTAGACCAAAGACGAGCCATATATATCGCCCAAAATGTTGTTTTCGGCATCGCTGTAATTACTGCCACTAAGTGCTTTTCTTGGTCTAAATGCACCGCCTTTATCTGTCTCGTTGCTGTCATCTCCACGCAACCAATTCGCTAATGAACTCACATAACTATCATCGCCGCCCAAAACTGCAGACTGGATTCTATCGGTTAGTAGCTTATTTTTCATTAATGGACTGCTCAGCACATTTCCTGCACTAAACGCTGCAGGACCTCTGATTATACTGCCTTCAGCATCCTCAGGTTGAGATAAAAATTGTACGTTTCGCGCACCATGGCTGCTTGCGCCATAGTATTTATTTAGCAATTCTCCTGCACTCCAAAATGGTTCGTCGGTATATACATTACCATTTCGAACGCCGCGCATAAACCCGTATTCATCAATTCGATAGACACGGAGATCACCTGCCCACCCGCAAAAGTCAAACCAAGCGGTAAACGAATAAGTAAACTCACCAGTCACCGCACTGGTTGGTGCAGTACTTGACTGTAAATAGCGTCTGCCATTTTCACAGCTGAAGTTTGAAGACGGCGCTACTGTGTTGACATTCATGTTATCAAGCATGTAGTCTAGCCCCTCGTGGGTAATATTATGCAATACATAGTAGTTTTGTTTTCGGTTTGGCTGACCTGCTTCAACCGCATGCCACAGCGGCGAGCGTAAAAATGCCTCTGTATCCGTCGTTAAGAATGCATAACCCGAATCAACCACATCCGTTTCATCATCGGGTGTTGGATCGGTTGATGCAGTTGTCATCGTGCTACTATCAACAACGAGCTGAAGTGACTCGGTGTCTGCATGAGCCATGATGTAGCCTGCTTTGACGTTGTTGCTAGTACTTGCTGCCAGCGGCTCAACAATCACATCAAGCTTTTCATCTGCATTCACACGTATTGTGTATTTAACGACGAAATTACCTTCAAAGTTACTGCCTGCCTCTTGTTCATTGTAGGTCACGATAAACTGCATGGCAGGACGACCTTCGTTGATACTTTCATCCATATTGCTAGGCGCAAGCAAACGCAAGTTATCATAGACTAACCGTGGGATGGTTGGATTGCCAATTGTATCTTCGAAATCATAGTCCAAACGTCCTTCGTCCGTAAATTTGTTATAGAATTGATCATCGATGATGAGTGGCTCACCGTCGTTGGTAAATCCTTCACGTGTATTGTATTCATACACCATCTCAAATGCCGCAATTCGGTTTGTTGGGTTATACGTATCACCACCAAACTGAGTTTGCGCCACTGGAATAAACTCAATATATTCATCTGCTAATGCTTCTTTGAATAAAGAATTTTTTCGGTATTCAGAACTGTTTTTGGCGTTCTCAGTATTACCTTCTTCATCAATAACTTCTCCGTCAGCTTGAGATAAATCCATCTCTTCTAAAGGTTTTTTCGGAATACGTATACGTGGCAACGTGTGCTGCGCCTCGACCGCCATGAGACGCACGCCCTGAATATCCGCGAGCGGATCAACCAAATTCTCAGAACAGCCGTCATTATTTTGACCCGCACTACCTTGGCAATCTGCAGAAGGCTCACCACGCACGCCATCCTCTTCATCTTCATAAACATTATGGACATCGCCGCTCAACCCATCGAAATGTTTCGTTATATCAGCGACATAATAAGATCCGCCGCTAGATATTCCTTTGCGATATTGTCCATGCATGTCTTTATTTTTAAACTTAAATGATACATAGTCTGCACCTGATGCACCAATCAACACATTACTTTTTTCAATCTGAGCTACCGCTGTTTTTCCGAAGTCTCCGCTTTTAACTAAATTCCACGTCGTATAGGGATCTTGAGGATCTGGAATATCGATATTAAAGATATCGTCATTATCAAAACTGCTTCCCGCTACATTGTAAACCAGCTGCATCGATTCAGAGCAAGCGCCATATTCCTCGATTGGGTCGCTTGTCCACCAGCGTTGACCATTTCTTTCTTCTTCAGCAACAGGAAGCTCAACGCTGATACCCATAAAGTCAACGTAGTATTCGGTATCAACAGTATTACTGCCATTGCCGTTGTTATAAAAATCATTGGTTGGTGTTGCTCGAGTATCTTCGCCTGGATCAGTTACACCAGCTTGACCAGCTTTATCCCGGAAGTCTTCTTCACCAGAAAAGTAGCGTAGACCTTCTAACAAGTACTCGGCATTCGGGTCTGCAATATTATGACAATTACCACGATTCTCCCAATTGGTTAGCGGTGCGCTACCTGGCGTGATACAACTTTGGTTATAGGCGATACTATCGACACTGCTATTATCCCTATTGCGCCCTGCTTCAGACGCAACACGCAGGTTATTGATTGTATCTATGATTTTGCCTCTATCCCCGCCAATTTCTACCCGCAATACACCTCCTTGATCTGGGTTACTATAACTCGTTGTCATTAGCCCCCAAAGGAAGCCCGAACGGTCAATCAATCCTGTCACATTATTGCCTGCACACGCACGAGTGAAACGAATATCACGTCTAGCCGTATTACGGAACCTTTCATTCCCTAAATCCAGCTGGTCACCAGCAGAATCAAAGTCATTCTGCAAGTTATCATTACCAGAGTTATCACCGCCTTCATTCGTGCCATCGATTAAGTCTTCGATGTCGGTCACCTCATCAGTCGCCTCGGTGCATGCCAGTGCTTGTTCAGTATAAGTGATTTGCTGTGCATCAATCATCGCCTGCAGGTCGATAAGCTGTTTTATCCAATTAACGGCTTCTTTTCGTTTATCAGCAGGTTCGTCAGGGTCAGTATAAGCAGTAATACTATCTGGCGCCCCTGTTGCGGCCGTTGTTGTTGCTTCAGTGCTATTGCCTGGTGTACATTCACCTGGATCGACAGTACCATCTTGCGGACCTTGTACAGTCACTTCAGGCAGATCTCTATCCCCTTCATTATAAGTACATTCCACATAATTTCCTGTGGTATGCGAGCTGGGCGTGAACGTATATCCAGGTACGACTGGCGCAGGTATTGTGCCGATTTGATTGCCTGCAGTGATCATCTGCTGTGGCGCCTTGGTCGCATCAGTCCAGTAATCACCAATAGCCACACCATCGATTGTTGGTAAAGGAGCAGCGTTTAAATCTCCCTGTGCATTATCTCTTGCTGTCTGCGCATTATCTCTTGCTGTCTGCGCATTATCTCTTGCTGTCTGCGCATTATCTCTTGCTGTCTGCGCATTATCTCTTGCTGTCTGTGCATTATCTCTTGCTGTCTGTGCATTATCTCTTGCTGTCTGCGCATTATCTCTTGCTGTCTGTGCATTATCTCTTGCTGTCTGTGCATTATCTCTTGCTGTCTGTGCATTATCTCTTGCTGTCTGTGCATTATCTCTTGCTGTCTGCGCATTATCTCTTGCTGTCTGTGCATTATCTCTTGCTGTCTGTGCATTATCTCTTGCTGTCTGCGCATTATCTCTTGCTGTCTGCGCATTATCTCTTGCTGTCTCCGCATTATCTCTTGCTGTCTGTGCATTATCTCTTGCTGTCTGCGCATTATCTCTTGCTGTCTCCGCATTATCTCTTGCTGCCTGCGCATCATTTACCGCTTGTTGCGCCGCTGCAGTCTCTGCTGGCGTTGCACTAGCAGGCAAATTATTAAGGGCTGTCTGTGCATCCGTCAGCGCAGTTTCTGCCGTGCCTAAAGCAGTGTCTGCAGCCGTCAGCGCCGTTTCTGCCGTTCCTAAAGCAGTTCCTGCATCCGTCAGCGTCGTTTCTGCCGTGCCTAAAGCAGTTCCTGCATCCGTCAGCGCAGTTTCTGCCGTGCCTAAAGCAGTGTCTGCATCCGCCAACGCAGTTTCTGCCGTGCCTAAAGCAGTGTCTGCAGCCGTCAGCGCAGTTTCTGCCGCGCCTAAAGCATCCCCTGCATCCGTCAGCGTCGTTTCTGCCGTGCCTAAAGCAGTGTCTGCATCCGCCAACGCAGTTTCTGCCGTGCCTAAAGCAGTGTCTGCAGCCGTCAGCGCAGTTTCTGCCGCGCCTAAAGCATCCCCTGCATCCGTCAGCGCCGTTTCTGCATCCGTCAGCGCCGTTTCTGCATCCGCCAAATCAGACTCTGCATCCTGCAAATCCTGATATGCTTGCGTATCCTCTAAGGTGACCGCAGCAAGTTTATCGTACTCACTTTTTAACCAATTTTGTAACTCGGTCTGTGCATCAATCAAATTTTGTTGTGCATTTCTTAGCGCTGTAATATTTGCCGTGGTCATAGGCTCGGCTAGTGCATTGACTAGCAAACGGTAGGCTTCTAATTCAGTAATTAATTTTTCTTTCCTAGTATCAAATTCTGTAGTATCTAACACACTAGATAAGCTTATTGTCGTACCTACAGGAAACTCGAAATTTGTGACACCCAATGAATCCAATGCATCTTTGTAAGCATCCAATTCGGCAAACACGGTCTGCGCAAATCCGCCAGGCGTTGTCGCTGCTTCAATTGTATTAGCAAAAGGAGCGCCTTCATTCCCTACATCTATGTTGGTTTTGATAATTTTGTCAACATTGACTAAATTATCACGCATTAAATATTCTTGAATACCTGGAATCCCTTTTGTTGCATCTAAGTCTTGATAAACTCTATCGGCAATTTGCTCTAATAAATCTTTTTTTAAGTTCTGTAAAGCTTGTAAAGTTGTCCCTACTTCTTCGGTGTCAATATTCCCATCAGAACCACAAAGTTCCTCTTTTACACCTTCATAATGCTCAAGCTTATCTTCGGCTTTCAGTAACTGTTCCTCAGCGTCTTGAACGGCGTCTATGATGTCATTAATATCACTTTCGATGGCACCAACTAAGCCGACAACCAATTCTTTTTCGCGCTCACAATCAACTTCGAGGCGGACACGAAAATCAAAAAAACCATCACCTGCATCACACGCACCAACAGAGTATCCACTGCCTGCCGCTGCCGCTGCATTGGCAACCCAACATCGCGCTTCGTGCATCGGTGCGGGCACAGAGCCCCACTGCCATGTGTTGTGCGAAGTATTTGCTAGCACACGCAAGGTCGGCTTGCGATCATCAGGCAAGTCTACCGTCAAAGACGACGCTGAAGTTTGCGCATTATCAAATGCACGCACAGTAGCGTTCGCAAATAGCGTGTGATTTGTGCCATCTGGGTCTTTGAATGGTGTTAAATGCGACAACCGCCACGTATTACTTAATTTAAGGAATAATGCTTCATACTCTTCTTGAGTAATTGGATCATAATCGCTGAAATCCCATGCCAAATTAAGATTATCGCTTTCAATTGGAACACCGTCATCATCCACTTTTTTGGTAAATGGACCACCATTATCTGGATTTTCAGGGTCACACTCTTGGTAACTCGGCACAGGATTTAAATTTATGTCATAAGCTTCTGTTGGATTTTCAGGGTAGCATACGCTCTCTGGATTGTTATCTGGGTCTGCGTTAATTTCACCGCTGGCATCTCCAACAACAAAGCGTGATGAATTTAGATTATAGCCAATTGTCCAGCCATGGCTGTCAGGCGGAATCTGCGCACGCTCTAATGCCAAGGGGCTTTTGGGACCTGGGTCAACAGTAGCATCTGAAGAGGGCAGTGAGGTCATCGTAAAGCCATCATCTGGTTTTTTCCCGCCATAAAGTTGGAAACGCACCAAATCCATACGTGACATGGTGATATAATTGAGATAATTCCCACTCCACAACCCATCGGGATTATAAGCTGGCGAATTCTCATCGGAACCTGCATTACAGTGATAATAACCAACAAGCTCAATATCATCTTCAGGATTATCGTTGTTGTTTATATCAGCATCCCCATTGATTAAAGTGTCTCCGGCATTGATGGACTCCTGCGTCGTCAACGGCGTTTCTACTAACCCTTGGATAACAAAGCCATCATTTGCACTGTCATACTGATAACAAATATAAGGATTAAAGTAGCCACGGTACTCGTTGCGCGGGTTAAACTGTCCTTCAACCTTGGGGTATTCCCAGTCTGTACCCGTTTGTGTCAATGATACGTTGTTAAACGCACTTTCATACATCGCGTGCTCTTTGGATACATGCAGCAAAACCAGTCGTTCACCCGGCTGATCTTCTAGCTCTAATGGCCAGTCTGGCACCTCAATCGCCAGTGCCCACGAGGCGCTAAGCCCTAAAAATAGTCCCGCTTGTTTTGCTAATTTGTTCATTGCACCCTTCCTATATCTTTTGAATACCATTTCAACTGTTAGTTTTTTGTTAATCTGCTTATTATGTTGATTATTGCGTAGCGAAAACACCACTCAAATCGTCTCTATCTTATTCGATCGAAAACCTTATGGCTCTTGTCATAAAGTTTGAACGCGTACGATCATTAACATTCGGTTCATCTGACTCTATAAATCCACCATAACCTGTGCCTGTAATTCGGTGTATATAAACTACAGGGTCCGATCCACTAGAGCCAGACCCTGTGTTAGTAATCATTAGCTCCTCTGTCCCTGCCCCCGCTCCTGTTGATTCATTGCGCGTTGTCGTCTCTAGCATATACTCTGGCAGATTGGCTTGACCAATAAAGTTCTTGTAATCATGAATATTGTCATCTACTGCACCAATATCGTCGAAACTCTGCTGGTAAACATTGCCGACCTGATTTCTCAGCAGTATATTATTATCGCCGATTTTACCACTCGCCACACAGGCCCCGCCTTGACAAGCAACACTTGACTCAAAATCCACCCATGCTAACGAAAACCAAGAGGCCAGATTATTGGCTGTGGTAAATGTTGTGCCTACTTTACTGCCGCCACCACTAAGTATTAGTGGACGATCACGCAAAAATGGACGGCAATGACCCTCGGTATTAACTGAAAAATCAACTACCCCACTGACTGCATCGGCTGCAGACACTTGCCCTAGTCTTAAATTAAGCGGCACCCCATCGGCGCAAGCCAAAGAAGTGTTGTCAGGCACAAAAGCACCCGTTAATGCCGGCAAGCCAATCAAGGTAGAGAAATACTCTGTCATCGGTTTATCTGTCGCAGGGAGCTGGAGGGTTGACTCAGCAGATTTTGCGCTTAGGGTTGCCCACCCAACGCCGCCACCACCATTATTGCTCGCTGGCGGATTAATTTTTGCGCGCAAAATATCCAGTGTCGTCTCCACATCTCTGACGACACTCTGATTGGCAAGATCAGCACGGATGCGGCTGTCATTAATTTGAGCAAACTTAGTTGCCTGCCGCGTTACCTGCGCGGTAGTCACCGTCAGCGAAGCCAAAATCAACACCATGACCATCGCAACAAACAAAACTATGCCTTGCTGCTGTTTTGGCATAGAGAAATTTTTATTTATTTTTTTCATAGCAATCCATTCTCCACATTAACACTAAATACCACTTGCCGCCCTAACTTACCTGCAGCAGATGCCGCAGGACTTTTATCTAATGCCTGAACACGTGTTGCAATATTATCTTTGGTCGAAATTAAGTCTACTTCGACTAAAACTGAACGAATTTTATTCCGTTTATTGTCACCCCCACAATCAATTTGCCCGACTGCCAAATAAGCCTGTAGCGTACTTAACCCCCCCGCAATACCACCTGTACAGTCTCCAGCCTCCACTCTATTAAGATCTACTAAATAACGAAAGTTAAGCTGATCAATGCCGCCGTCTATAATGGTGACAGGCGTTGCATCCTCGTCGCCGTTTGCAAAACCACCCTGACACATCAGACTATTTGTTGCGGGATCTACAAAAAATTCAGAATAACCCACCCGCCCATCGACGACACTTGCCCCTGCACAGTGCTGAATATCATGCTCATCATCTCCTATAAAGTAAATACGCAATGCATCTTGGCCGTTTCTCGTCATTGGCTTAAAAGGAAACTCCGCATCGAGATCATTAAGGGGGCGCACTTGGTTAATTTGATCAATCGACCTTGCCCAACCTTGTGTTTTTCTTATCTCAGTCAACGGGCGATGGCCTACTTTTTTTATCTCTGCATTAAAGAAATCATTAACAAAAGCGGCATTTTCCTCTATTTCATTGAGTGCACTCACTGTCCGGTAATTGATGTGGCTGCCATCAAACATTTTAAGCAACATGGCAACGACAATCACTCCAAGACTGAGCGCAATCATCAGCTCCAGTAATGTCAAACCCATTTGTTTTTTTATTGATTTCATTTTCTATCTCTGTTTATCATTTAATTATAAAATTCAATTATAAATTAACTCATTTAACGTACTTACCTACCGATAAGGCAAAATACAATACTATTGATGCTAGTAAAAAAAGCTATATTGCACACACTCATCGCCCGTCAAACTAAAGTTTGCTGTCACACCATTGACTGGTGTTACATTTTTTCCTGTATAACACCCACGGCCCGCCAAAGGAATATTTTGCCGATTAGGGTCGTAACTCCAAACAACGGTGACATTCACTCTAGAACCTTTTTTAGAGCACCTTTTCTCGGTCGCATCAGTGGTATCTACGTCAATACACTCCACCTTAAAAGCGGCATTGGGCAAATCCCTTGCTAGATTATAGGCAAACATATTGTGCAGGTAGTCGGCTGCAAATCTTCGATAATCACAAGACTCTGAAGCGGTCGCCGAGTTCGCATCAACCAAGCCTGGAGCGACTGCCTGAAAAGGATCCACACCATTTTTATTCCCTGCACTATAGCATTGTCGCTCTGCTACATTGTTAACTCCTTGTAGAAAATTCAAGTTTTCACCCCACCGCATAAAACCGCCATTTGCCACACCACCACCCGCGTCCCTAGTCTGTGTCGCAAAATAGCCAAACTGCATCGCCTCTGGCTGAGATAGCATCATATCGACTAATTGACGAGTGTGATACTGTGTCCACACTTGGTTAAGCGCATCACTAGAACGCTTAGTATTCGCGACTTGAAGCGCAGCATAACCCAACAACCCCACCGCAAATATGACCAGAGAGAATAGCACCTCTAACAAGGTAAATCCGCGTTGCGCGCTCAAACTCCGTACATTTGTTCCTTGTAGTGCTGACGACACTTCAATCGCTGGCTGAGAGGCCAATGGCATATTGTTTTTTTTAATTAATTGCATTCTATCTATCTCCGCCTGAATTATTTCAGCCTTATTCACTCCTACATGCATGATTATAGTCCCGCCTCCTTACGACAGACAGAAATTCCACCGGGCTGAACTTGACTGCACAAATTTGCACCGCCCACGCACTGCGGACCATTCGCAGCTGTACTCGAGCCTAACTGCTCACCCGTACGAGACCGATCTCGCACTCGCCCCAGAAAATCTATGGAAATTTCACGGAAATAACGCTCATTCACACCGACCGTGAAACGTCTGTCTACCATACAAAACCGTGTCCTAACATTTTGACTGATTCCTGCCGCTGTTCGCGTATAACCTCGACCGCTGGGTCCATAACCAACATAGCCAATCAATCCATTAACGGGGTTCCCTTGCCAAACCCCAACATCTCTGGCGACAGTCGTGCCTTTTTGAATAATAACCTCCCCATCATCAACAGCACCGTTACCATTGCGATCAACGAACATAATCCAACCACTACCCCAAAATCGCGCAGAGGCTGTCGCAGCAGCCGCATTCGCTGCCAAATCACAATCATCCATCGCCGCGTTGGCCGAGCACAACGCGACACGCTCGCCACGACTCATTGCCTCAAGTCTTGCTTGACTCAAATGGCGCAAAAAGAGGTCTTTGCCGCCCTCTAGTTGTTGGTTTTGATAGGTTCGGCTGAGTGACGGCGCAGCCAGTGCAACCATAATAGCTGCAATCGCAACCACCACCATTAGCTCTAATAACGTAAACCCTTTGTTTTTGTTTATTTTCATACCGTTTCTCTTTGATTATTCCCTTTGCAGGGTTTTATTCACGTTTATTATTCTATAACGTAAATACCCTATTTTTTCGTTTATTACCAAATTGTAATTTTGGATTACCGTTGCCGCGAGGATTTCTTACCAATTATTTCGTTGATTATTTCGTTGAAAATCTTGCCGATTAGCTTACCGATTAGCTTGCCGATTACTGGTTGTTTTTCGGGCGCTTTAACTAAAAAATTATGTTAATTCAATCGGTAAAGCGCTAAGGCAGAGTTTAATGGCACCTGTAGCGCCAGTCATTATTGCCATTGATTTGTTGTAGGTCACACAGACCATAGCCACACAGACCATAGCCACACAGACCATAGCCACACAGACCATGGCCACACAGGCCATCATCACACAGACCAACTAGGCAATCGGCGTCAACCAGCCAAAGCTATCGGGTGCTTGCTCCTGTTGCAGGGCATTGAGGTATTGACGCAACTTCATCGTATTGACACTAGGATTACCCGCATTGACCGAATAGCGATTTTCATGATACACCACTTCGCTGACTGGCACTAGAACCGCAGCAGTGCCTGACAAGGCCACTTCGCCCGTTTTTGCCCAGTCAATCAACTCGTCAGCATCAATATTGCGCTCGGTCACTTGATAGCCTAAATGCGCAGCGACTTTTAATAGCGAATCCCGCGTGATACCAGGCAAGAAGTCATTAGACAACGGCTTAGTGATGACTTCGGTATCATTAATTAACAAGCAATTAGTGGCAGCCGTCTCCTGAACATCGCCATTAGGCGCAAAAATGACTTGCTCAACCCCGTATTTTTCACGCGCCTGCATGACAAGCCCCAGTGCCGATGCGTAGTTGCCCCCTGATTTTACCGCACCAAAATGCGGCGCACAACGCAGATTATCGGTGTCTAACAACACGCTGACTTTTGCATCTGCTGAGATATAATCACCCACAGGTGATATTAGTATATACAATAACGCCGTGCGGCTAGGGGATGCTGCGCGACCGATTGAACGGTCAGTACCAATCAACGTCGGACGAATGTACGCCGTCCCTGGGAAATCAGGCACTTGGTCGGCGTATTTATTCAATAATACGAGAATCATTTGCCGCATCTGCGCGGCGTCTGGCACGGGCAAGCATAGCTGGCGTGCCGAATTTTGCATCCGCGAAATGTGGTCGTCTAAACGAAACACACAAATGCGCCCCGTGCTGGTACGAAAGGCTTTTAACCCCTCAAAGCATTCGCTCGCGTAGTGCAACGCATGCGAAGCAGGATGCAACACCAGCGCATCGCTCGCCTGAAAACTAACCGCTGACCAGGTACTGCCATCAAATTCACTGCACGTTATTTCATCAAAAAATTGCGTGCCAAATTCTTGACTTGCCATATTATTATCCTCTGTTAATCCTGTCTATATAGCGCCTTATTATTGCGGTTTTTTGGGCCGCTGTAAACTGCAATCTATGCCTTTTTAGCTTACTGGCTCATGTTAGCTATTGTGCTGGCTATTGTATTGACTATGGCATTAGGTATTGCGATTTGTGGTTAGCTTGTTTTTGCCCCAATTTTTGCCTCAGTTTTCGTCTCAGCTTTCGTCTCAACTTGGGTTTCAAAAACCTGCGCCCAAATGGCTTTGACGTCTTGCATTTCTTGCGCAAATCGCGCCGTATCGACAACGGTTTCATGCCCCAATAATTGTTGGTGGTGTATCCAAAAGCGATACGCCCGATAAGCAAACCGCAAATCTGCGGCATCCGCCGAACGTAAAATTTCGAATAACTCAAGCGCTGCAATTTGGCGAACATTATCACTGCAACGCACCAAATCAGGGAAATCCACCGCGTGTTTTAGCAGCAAGTACTGCACAATAAACTCAATATCCGTTAGCCCACCTGCGGCTTGTTTGATATTCGCCTGACCGTCTGGTAGCGTTTTGTCGCGATGCTGATCTCGCATTTTGGTGCGCATTTTCAGCACATCTTGGCGCAGCGTTTCGCTATCACGGGGCATGGCCAGTACGCGCTGGCGAATATCGGCAAAGGCATCCGCGATAGACTGCCCACCAGCAACAAATCGAGCGCGCACCAAGGCTTGGTGTTCCCATGTCCACGCATCATGAAACTGATACTGCGCAAACGCATTAACGCTATTGACTGCCTGCCCCGAGCCGCCTGACGGGCGCAGTCGTGTATCCACAGGATAAAGCTGTCCGCTGGGTGTCAATGTGGTAATTAAATCGGTGAATTTTTTCACCACGTGCGAAAAAAACACGGCGTTATCTATAGACCGTTCGCCATTTGTCATCTGCTTTTCGCCTTGCGAATCATGCAAAAACACCAAGTCTAAATCAGAGCGATACCCCATCTCCAAGCTACCCAGCTTGCCATACGCGATAATACCAAACGATGCCTGCTTCGTCTGCCCATCGAGCACATAAATCGGTCGTCCATATTTTTCCACCAGCGCATCGATGGCCATTGTCAAAATGGCATCAATAATCGCCTCAGCAATCCAAGACAGCTGGTCTGACACGTGCAGCAGCTTAATATTACCTTGCAAATCTGCGCTCGCCACTCGAAATGTCTCGGCATTCTTAAAGTCCATGAGTTTTTGCAGCGTGCTTTCGGTATCGCTACATTGTGCAATGGCACGCTGTAACTCTCTGCGGATATTTTGAGCGCTACGTGGTGCGGTTTCGTGGTTTTCATGGATTAGTTCATCAATAACCAATGGATGGGTACATAAAAACTCTGTCATCCAACGACTGTGCATAAACAAATGCATGATTTTTTTCAACACGCCTGGATGCTCGACCAACAAACTCAGATAAACACTCTCATCGGCAATGGACTCGAGCAGCGTCAGCATGTGGTTAGCGATTTTAACGGGGTTGTCTTCGCCATCCAGCGCCGCAATGATTTGTGGCAAAACCCAATTTAAGCGAATCAAGTATTTTTCACCCAAATCATGCTGCCACATCCGTTTATAAAACTGTACAAACTGGTGCGCAATGGTTTCTGCGCTTTGCTGGGTCATGTCGGTTTGGTACAGCAAGTCTAGCCAGTAATCATCGGTTAGTTTTTCTTGGTCAATTGGCTGTGCTTGCCCATCTTGAGTGGCAAAGACGCGCTGAAACAACGCAAATACTTCGTAGCGAATACGGTTAATTTCTTCGACAAGGCGCAGCCAGTCTTTTTCGCCCAACGCCGTCAGCAATGCCTGTCGTGGCGCGGTTTTGTTTGGTAAATCATGTGTTTGCTGATCCTGATAATACTGTATTGCATTTTCTATTTGGCGTAACCGCAGGTAATTAACGCGCAGCATGGCGGCGACTTTTTCGGATAATAACTCCTTGTCCTGCAGTGCTTGTAATGCACCCAGCAACGACTGCTGGCGCAGCGACTGCATACGCCCACCATAAATCATCTGAAACGTTTGCACGATAAATTCGATTTCACGAATACCACCGTAACCCAGCTTTAGATTATCTTTGATGCCTTTTTCTTTGGCAGCGGCGATGATTTTGCTTTTCATGTCGTCGATAGAATGCATGGCCACATAATCGACGTGGCGCTGATAAACAAACGAAGACAATTGCGAAATAAGCGCCTGCCCCGCCGCAATATCACCCGCAACAGGACGCATTTTAACCAACGCATAGCGCTCCCAATCGCGCCCATGCTGCAAATAATAGCGTGTCATTGCCGTAAAAGTCGTCGCCAAAGTTCCAACGCTGCCAAAAGGCTTGAGCCGCATATCAACGCGGTACACAAAGCCATTTTCATCGTACTGGTCTAGCAAGCGGATTAATTTTTGCGCCAACCGATGAAAAAACAATTCGTTATCAATCGGATTTTCGTCTGATGTGGTCGTGCCATTTTCAGGATACGCCAAAATCAAATCAATATCTGATGAAAAGTTCAGCTCGCCACCGCCCAACTTCCCCATACCAAATACCGTCAAATGCTGCGGTGTTTGGCTATTTTTGCCCATTGGTATCCCGTAACGTTCGCACATTTGTCGATACAGGTATTGATAAGTCACTTCCAAACAAACCGTCGCCAAATCTGACAGCGCCCGCAGCATGGCTTGGATGGTTATTTGCCCCGCAATATCACGACAGGCCAGCTCGACATGGCTTTGCAATCGAAATTCACGCAACCGCTTCGCTAGGGTTTTTTCATCCACCTCCGCAACCAACGAAGACAATTGATTCAGGTATTCGTTATACGTTTTTACGGCGTTGGCGCGGTTCTCCGTAGACGTTTCAAGCCGTTCTAGTATTTGCGAATAGGTGACGGGCGATCGCTCGGCAAAACGCTTGACCATTTCACTGGCTGCCGTACAGGCGTTGCTCAGTGCGTGCCTATCGGGGAAACGAGCGGGGTTATTCTCTGCAATTTCTGTTGCCGCGATTTCTGTTGCGATTTCTGTTGCCATTTAAATCGATTACCTTTGTTGCGCCGCACAAAAATAGCAGGCGGTTATGTCAATCTATCGTGTCCAGTTTATCGGGCCCAATTGTTGTGCCCAATTGTTGTGCCCAATTGTTGTGCCCAATTGTTGTGCCCAATTGTTGGGTTCAATTGCGGTGTCTATGAGCACCGATTGAGACAAATTTCAAGCTACGCTAGCACGACTACACACGATTGCACTATAATAGCACTAAACTTTCAGCGTACGACAAAATGCGCGACAAAATGCGCGATAAATTGCACGACAGAAAATGCAACCAAATACGGCGCAAAATCGCACCATCTAATCGCACCATCTAATCATGATACGAATTAACGACAAGCGCCACAACCCTAGCCACTGACTATTACGAATAACACCGATGATTTCAAATACTGCTTTATTTATGATTGGTATCCAAGGCAAACAACTCACGGACGCCGAATGCCAGCTATTACAACACCCGTTAACCGCAGGGGTGATTTTATTCACCCGCAACTACGATAACCCAGACCAAATCACCCAATTCGTCAACACGCTACGCGAAACCGCGACCAATGACTTATTAATCGCGGTTGATCACGAGGGCGGTCGTGTTCAGCGCTTTCGCGATGGCTTTACCGCGATTCCACCGATGGCAACTTTTGGCGCACTATACGATGATAAACAAGCCGCTCACTGCCCCCAGCAAATTGCCCACGCCGCAGGCTATGTCATGGCGCATGAAATTGCCGCTTGTGATATTGATTTTAGTTTTGCCCCTGTGCTGGATTTGCAAACGGATTTTTCAACGATTATCGGTGACCGCGCCTTTCATGAAAATCCAGACATTATCGGTGAACTGGCGGCCGCATTTTATGCTGGCATGCGCGAAGCGGGCACGATTGGTGTGGGCAAACACTTTCCTGGTCATGGTGGCGTGGTGGCGGATTCACACCTTGAATTACCCGTCTCGACGGCGGATTTTGCCACGCTACAACAAACCGAAATACAACCATTTAAACACCTAATCGAGGCAGGTATCGAAGCCATCATGCCGGCGCATATTCTATACAGCCAAGTCGATGGCATGCCCGCTGGATTTTCTAATTTTTGGTTGGCTGAGGTGTTGCGGCATCAGCTTGGATTTAACGGCGCAATTATCAGCGATGATTTAGATATGGCAGGCGCGGCGGCATTTGGCGGTATGGCTGATCGGGTGGCATTGGCCGCCAAAAACTGCGACTTAATCTTACTTTGTAACGACTTTGATTCCATGCAAATCGCCTATCAATGCCAGCCAATCACCCCTGACAACGACCGTCAAGCACGATTAACGGCATTGCAACGCAACAAAGCCGCGCTTAACACCACCAACAGTGGCGCGACGCAGTCGAATCGCTATAACACGCTAAAAACACTA
This sequence comes from Ostreibacterium oceani, assembly GCF_009362845.1. Classification (NCBI taxonomy): domain Bacteria; kingdom Pseudomonadati; phylum Pseudomonadota; class Gammaproteobacteria; order Cardiobacteriales; family Ostreibacteriaceae; genus Ostreibacterium; species Ostreibacterium oceani. The sequence continues at coordinate 185,387 of NZ_WHNW01000001.1, forward strand.
TTACTAAAAGCACGATTACAACACCACTAACCCATCGTCGTCCTTACCATGCCAAGGCGTTTTGTTTATTACAATACGTTAATGTTGTCATTTTTTATTACCTAGCTTGCGTGATTTCGTTGTAATATTTTTGTAATATAAATGCTTAATTATTTTTCTAAAAAACCATGTCATATAATACTCACCGCTATGCCATTAATATAAACAAACCGCTATACGCCATCGTGCGTCGCTATCTGGTTTTAATCACGATGGGCGCCTGTGTCACCGCTATGATGCTAACATCGGCAAACGCCCAAACCATCATCTATCAAAATGATTTTGAAAATCCAACACCCAGCAATTGCCCAAACTGGGGAGGCACTGCTTCTGCTGGAACACTTGCAGCAAACTATAACGATCCACCCGATGCGATTTTTGCACAGACTGGCTCTGCCGACAGACTGTGCGTCAGCCATCCAAGCTACGCTGACCCTAGCAATACCGCGGGAAATTTTGCTATTACCTTTGGCGTTGCATCCAATAATATTGAATCTTGGGGGCTGGCGTTTGACCCGCAGGGCGAAGCATTTATCAACGGGTCTATACAGCTCTCCAAAATCCGTGTTTTTGCGAACAATTCTTATAACTTTACCGCCCCCGAAACCACCCCTGTTACAGCCAATTTTTATCGATTGCCCGCTGGACAAACCTACACTTTATCCAATGCTGGCGTCCCAGTAGGGGGCAATGTCCGCGTCATTGTCGGTGGCGTCGACCAAACGCCAATTGACTCAGACACTATCAATGTGACCAACAGCATCAATCACACCACCTTTGATTGGCAAACGTATAACTTTTCGGTAGACACCAGTGCTTTTGCAACCGGTGATAAGCTAATTATGGTTTTTACTGGCTTGCCTTTACAACGCTTCATGGCATTCGACAACCTGATCGTCACCGCCAATAATACGCCACCCACGGTGACACAGGTCAGCCAAGCCTTTGCCACCGCTGTCGTTGCGCCAGGCGCCAGCACGCAGTTAACGATTGATATCACAGGCAACAATATTGGCGATGCCTTGGGCTTGGTGCTGAATAACACGCTCCCAACACCGCTTAGATTGGATGGTATCGCCAGCAACACCTGTGGCGGCACACCCACCATCACACCGCCAAACGCACTCGCGCTAATGGCCGGCACTGTCCCTGCGGCGGGCTGTCAAATCGTCCTCGATGTGACTTGGGACGAGGTAGACCAATGTAGCGTCCCTAGCGTCACTAACCTGATTACCGATACCGGTGATGCCACGGGTGATTTTAGCTTTACTTCGGGGCAAAACACCGCCATGATTGACGCCACCGCCGATTTGGCGTGCCTTGTCGGGGCTGGCGCTACGCCACACCCAGTACCTAGCGCCAGTAGCTGGTCATTATTCTTACTATTTATCACCTTGGTTGGCAGCTACCGTAGCCTGTATTTGCGCCGGCGGTCTAAGGCGTAAACCCTAAGCAATGACGCTATTACTAATAAAAAAACACAAGGAAACTTTACCATGACACGTCGTACGATACCACATAGACCATTGACCCGCCTGATGACCTCTGTCACCACGTTGTTTACCTTAATGACGTTGGGCATAGCATCCGTACAAGCCCAAACCATCATCTATCAAAATGATTTTGAAAATCCAGCCAATACCAATTGCCCAGACTGGGGAGGCACGGCCTCAGCATCAACGCTCGCAGCAGACTATAACGATCCACCCGATGCGATTTTTGCCCAAACTGCCACTGCCGATAGACTGTGCGCCAGCCATCCAAACTACGCTGACCCCAGCAATACCGCGGGCAATTTTGTTATCGGCATGCATGGGGGAAATGCTTCAACAGCCCAAATTGAGTCTTGGGGGCTGGCGTTTGATCCCCAAGGTGAACCGCTAATCAATGGATCCATTCAACTCTCCAAAATCCGCCTTTTTACATTTAGTGACTATAATTTCACCGCGCCAGAAACCTCGCCCGTTACCGCGAATTTTTATCGCCTACCCGCAGGGCAGACTTATAGTTTATCCAACGCCACTGTTGCTTTTGGGGGCAGTGTTCGCGTCATTATCGGTGGCGTGGACCAAACGCCAATTGACTCAGACACTATCAATGTGACCAACAGCATCAATCACGCCACCTTTGATTGGCAAACGTATAACTTTTCGGTAGACACCAGTGCTTTTTCAGCGGGTGATAAATTGATTATGGTCTTTTCTGGACTACCGCAAAGAAGATACATGGCATTTGACAACCTGATTGTCACCGCCAATAATACGCCACCCACGGTGACACAGGTCAGTCAAGCCTTTGCCACCGCTGTCGTCGCACCAGGCGCCAGCACGCAGTTAACGATTGATATCACTGGCAACAATATTGGCGATGCCTTGGGCTTGGTGCTGAATAACACGCTCCCAACACCGCTTAGATTGGATGGTATCGCCAGCAATACCTGTGGCGGCACACCCACCATCACACCGCCAAACGCACTCGCGCTAACGCCCGGCACCGTACCGGCGGCGGGTTGTCAAATCGTCCTCGATGTGACTTGGGACGAGGTAGACCAGTGTAGCGTCCTTAGCGTCACTAACCTGATTACCGATACCGGTGATGCCACGGGCGATTTTAGTTTTACTTCGGGGCAAAACACCGCCATGATTGACGCCACCGCCGATTTGGCGTGCCTTGTCGGGGCTGGCGGCACAGCCCACCCAGTACCTAGCGCCAGTATCTGGTCATTGTTCATTGCGATACTAAGCGTTATGGCTGTCGCAATGGGTGCGACAGGGCTTTACCGCAAATCGAGTTGATAGACCAGTTGATAGGCTAGCTGACAGGCACATTGACAACGGCAGTGATTTACAGTGATTTAATTATCACCGATGGCATTACTGATGGCATTACCTACGTTAAACCAATCGACAAGGCTGATAGGATTGATAGCGTGGATAGAATTGATAGATTATTTGGCAATTAACGCCAATAGCCGTTATAATTGCTCACGAGACGAAACATCGTCGCCACTTTACAACCCACAAATCCGTCAGAGGTTTTATGACCGAGCGCCTGTTAATTGTCGTCAATAATAGCAACCCACACAATCCTTGTGAAATTGTTGAGCCCATTTATAACGCAACCGTTGCCGCCGCCATGGATTATCATGTCGAATTGATTTTTTCGGGTAGTAGCGGCGAAATTCTAGTCAAAGGCGTTGCAGAAAGCATACTCACGCTAAAAGAAGACAAAACCGTCTATCAACTCATCCAAGAAGCCCACGAAACGGGCGTTCAAATCAAAGCTACCAAGCACCTGACGCTGCGCTGGGGCGAAGAACTAATCCCCGAAGTTGATGACATCGTTGGCGCGGGCTATGTCATTAGCGAAGTGATGGGCAATTCAACCGAAACGCTGTGTTACTAGGGCTATCTGCACTGTTATACGCACCTAAAATAACCGAAAAGACTAGCTGAAAAAACAAACGGACAAAGTAGCTCATGAAAAATCAGCGCGTAAGCAGCGAAACACTAGAAGACGTATTAAACCAATCGGAATGCTTGATTACCGAGCCGACCATTTTGGCGGCTTATGACAAATTAGCAGCCATGCTCAATTTACATTATGCCACTTTAAATCCGATTATCCTCGTCGTACTCAATGGTGGCTTAATCCCTGCCGGCCATCTATTAACTCGGTTATCGTTTTTCCACCGTATGGACTATATTCACGCGACCCGCTACCAGGATAATATCGGTACACAAGAATTAATTTGGAAGGCCGAGCCCGACCTGCCCCTAAAAGACGAACATGTCCTCTTGGTCGATGATATTTTTGACGAAGGCATTACCCTTAAGTCTATCGTTAACGTACTAAAAAATGCAGCGCCTGCTAGCATCAAAACCTGCTGTCTGCTTGACAAGCAGCACGATCGCAAGGTTGCCGATTTTCAAGTTGATTTTATTGGCACTGGGGTGGATGATAAATACATATACGGCTGCGGCATGGATTATCATGGCTATTTGCGGCATTTGCCTGGCATTTATGCCTTAAAATCGACTGATGACTGACCCGATCACACTAAAACCGAACACACTAAAAGTCACGCTAAAACTAAAGCGAAGACTACGCTTAGATTAACAAACAACTAAAATCCAACTAACATCCAACTAACAACCATAATCAAACAAAAAAGGTATAACACGATGATTGGCATTATTGGCGGCAGTAGCCTAAAATCACTCAAACAAATGGTCATTCAAAAAAAGGAAGTTGTTCGAACGCCTTTTGGCATCCCTTCATCGCCGATTATCCTTGGCACGCTATTTGGCGCGCCTATTGCCTTTTTGGCACGGCATGGCGTACAGCATACGATTCCACCGCATTTGATTAATTATCGTGCTAACATCTGGGCGTTACACCATGTTGGTTGCCAAGAAATCTATGCCTTTTCAGCGATGTGTAGTATCAACGACAATATTTCGGTCAAAGATATTGTCATTCCCGACCAGCTTATCGACTACACCTGGGATAGAAAATCGACATTTTTTAATTCACAGATTGAGACCGTCCAATACACCGAATTTTTAGAGCCCTATTCCTCACAAGCGCGACAAAAGCTTATCCATGCTGCTAGCGAACAAAGCCAGCCGTATCATGACAATGCCACTTATGCTATCACGCAGGGCCCGCGCTATGAAACGCGCGCAGAAATAGAACGCTACCAACGCGATGGCTGCCATGTCATCGGCATGACGGGCATGCCAGAAGCCTCACTCGCCCAAGAAATCCAAGCTGATTATGCTGTCTGTGGTTTGGTGACCAATGTCAACACAGGTAACCAGCAAATTTCACACCGAGAAATCATTGCCAACTTGAACCAAACCGATCAAGTTTTTGATGGGCTATTGTCAGCCCTACTCACACAACCCGCATAATACCCCGTGCCGTATCATAACTCGAATAGCCGTATAGTCGTCCGATTGGTTGTACAACGGGTACTGAGCGGATAAAAAGCAATCAGTCGATTCAAGATAAAAAGCGGCAGGTCGATTCAAAGCGGCAGGTCAGCTCAGGCAGGTCAGTTCAAAGCGGCGCCAAACGTCGAAATCACACGGTCTTTTCTGTTTGTGCGCAGGAAGTGACGCTTTTTAGCTAACGCGATAATGCCAATTAGACTTATAATAACCTTTGGCAATGTAGTGGGGCTTTTAGCGAGTAGCTAGGTTATTCAGCTAGCCGCTAAAGGTCGATTACATGTGTATCATTTTCCTTTAATTTATGGAGCGTAAGTTATGTCAGAAAGACGTAGTCGACGTGGTCGTGGTGGCGCAGACGCGCGTATTGAAAAAACAATCAAACCCTTTGCTGAGCGCAAAATTCCTTATTTCGACATCATCAGCGAAGCTGACTACCAAATTATCGAAGACAATGCAGAAACCATCCTCAATGAAATTGGTATCGAGTTTCGCGGTGACGAAGAAGCCATACAAATGTGGCGTGATGCAGGCTGTACGATAGAAGGCGAACGCGTTAGATTTCCTCGTGGGCTATGCCGTCAATTAATCCAAGACAATGCGCCCCGCGAATATACGCAGCACGCCAGAAACCCAGCGCGAACCACCATTATCGGTGGCGACCGCATGGTCAATGTGCCAGCGTATGGCTCGCCATTTGTCAGCTCGCTCGATTTTGAACGCCGCTACGCAACGCTTGATGACTTCCAAAACTTTGTCAAACTCGCGTATATGTGTGACAGCCTGCACCATTCAGGCGGTACGGTGTGTGAACCCGTCGATATTCCTGTCAATAAACGACATCTGGACATGGTTTATGCACACATGAAATATTCTGACAAACCATTCATGGCCTCTGTTACTGCGCCTGAGCGCTCACAAGACACCGTCGATATGCTAAAAATCCTATTTGGCGATGACTTTTATGACGAAAACGGCGAGCCAAAGACCTTTACCAGCAGCTTGATTAACGCGAATTCACCCATGACTTTTGATGACACCATGCTCGGTGCGCTCAAAGTATTGGCACGCAACAACCAAGCCACCGTCGTATCGCCATTTATCTTAGCAGGCGCTATGTCGCCTGTCGCCGTTGCGGGTACTTGCTCACAAATTCTCGCTGAATCAATGGCAGGCATGGCATTTGCGCAACTTATTCGTCCAGGCGCGCCTGTGGTATTTGGTACGTTTTCTAGCTCGATTTCCATGCAATCCGGTGCGCCGACATTTGGCACGCCAGAGCCTGCACAAATCCTGTACATTACGGCGGGTCTTGCGCGACGTTTGGGTGTTCCATTCCGCTCAGGTGGCGGTTTCTGCGCTTCCAAAGTCGTCGATGCACAAGCCGCCGTCGAGGCCGCCAACACCATGTCACATTCGTCGATGGCAGGCATTAACTTTATGCTGCATACTGCAGGCTGGCTAGAGGGCGGATTGGTCATGAACTACGAAAAATTCGTCATTGACGCCGATCAAATTGGCATGGCACAGCGCATCATTGGCGGTGTCGATATGACCGAAAACGGTCAAGCTATGGATGCCATTCGTGAAGTCGGGCCTGGCAAACACTATCTGGGTTGCGCCCATACGCAGCGCAATTTCAAAGATGCGTTTTATCTCTCTCCGTTGACTGATAATAACAGCTACGAGCAATGGAGCGCTGAAGGTAAATTGACGATGGAGCAACGCGCCAATGCTTACTGGAAAAAGCTATTGGCGGCTTATGAAGCGCCACCGCTCGATGCAGAGACTGATGCGGCATTACAAGCCTTTATCGAAAAACGTAAAAATGAAATGCCAGATGAAATTGGGTAGTGGCAAAATTAGCTAATCCAAAAACAAAGTGATGCCAAAACAGAGTGATGGAATCCTTGCTGTCTTAGCACACGCGTTTTAAGACATGTTCTACAAAAACACCCGCAATCGCGGGTGTTTTTGTTTGGGTTTCTACCCAGATTTTCTTTTAATCTTGTTTAAACTTTTTTAAATTTTTTATATCTGATAGCCCTATAAACCACTACCTAGTGACATCAAGTCACGGCATAAAGTGCTTACGTCAAGACCTTACATAAGGGCATGGAGATTGAGGAAAGCATCAATACAACACACAAGAAAGATACAAGGTCAACTCCCCATTTTTTTCGACTCAGCCCGAACAATATCCATAAATAACGTTGCCGCCGGCGATGCAAAGCCACTTTGTCGGGTAATGATGCCGATATTAGTCGCTTCTTCAGATAAATCGACATCGAGAATCGTAATCCGATTATCACGGGCCTCATCAGAGATGGATTCGCCTGGAAATGCCGCAATTAAATCATTACTTTTAATCACTTTCAGGCTACGCACATGCGTTAAAGAATAAATACTCGCAGACGGTAAGTCTAACTCGGATTTACGGAAAAACCGCTCAATCTGGCTATACATGATTGAATCACGCGGCGGCATTAACCAATTCCATGCCAATAAGTCTGCAGGGCTCACATTTTTGCGCTTAGCCAGCGGATGCTCGTTACGGACAACTAGTTGCAGCGTTTCGTTATAAAAATGTTCGATGTGAATGTCTTCGTACTGATTTTTATTCGGCAATCGACCGACAATTAAATCCAAATTGCCACGTTTTAACGAAGGAATTAAACGGATGTTATAATCCTCGACTAAATTAATCTGTACATTCTTTCGCTGCGCTAATAACTCAATGACAGAACGCGACACCAAATCCGTCGAGGCGGCAACTGTCAATCCAATCGTTAGTCTGCCGCCTTGCCCAGCGGCTAAATCCGACACTTCACCTTCTGCGTCTCGCAGTTGATTAATGATGATATGCGCGTGTTTGATGATGATTTCACCGTAGGGCGTCGGCTCAACCCCTCGTGACATTCGATGGAATAACGTCACACCCAAGTCACGCTCCAAATCCTGCAGACGCTTAGTAATCGCAGGTTGTGATAGCCCCATCACATTTGCTGCATTGAGAATCGTGCCGTGCTCATCTAGGGCGATAATCATTCGCAAGTCTTGTACCTTAATCAAATTACAAAAGGCTTGTGCCGTTAATTTAGCTTTTGCCTTAGTTTTTGACGTAGTTTTTGAATTAGATTTTAGCTTAGCTGTCTGTTTAGATTTCATCTCGATTGTTACCTGTTAGTTGTTGTTCACCACTTCACTTGCCGCAGAATAGCGCATAATAGCCGCATAATAGCCGCATAATAGCCGTTAACTGCGCTGCGCACCTCAATCCTTTGAATAAATTAACCAAAATAAATTAATCAATTGATAATGTATGATTTATTGAATAAATCTGCCAGCGGCAACAACTATTTTTAATAGATTATATCACAAATAGTTATGCGTAGGTAACATTTAGCATTAATATGAATACCGATATAACATTGCCATGACACTACTATCATATTGCCACAATATTACCATCGTATTGCCATCGTATTGCCATGGCATTGCCACTACAACCTGTCGCCCTATCGCTGTTTTCGCCACTGCCTCATCATCACCCCGTCATCATCACCCCGTCATCACCGCGCAATAAAAAACCCCGATTGACGGGGTTTTTTATTGCACTTATCGTTAGCCTTTTTTATTGCTAACCTTTATTCCTAACCTTGCTGGCTAATGGCGCTAGGCTAATGGCGCTAGGCTAATGGTGCTAGGTGATTAGTTAGCTATTATTAGTTACTATTAGCGCTTGATTGACCAAAACAACGATACAAAAACCCAGCCGCCATCGCCCCAGCAATCGGTGCAACCCAAAATAACCACAGCTGCTTAACCGCCCAATCGCCAACAAATAACGCGACACCCGTGCTACGCGCAGGGTTGACTGAAGTATTGGTAACCGGAATCGAAATCAAATGAATTAACGTCAACGCCATACCAATCGCCAAAGGTGCCATCGCCGCAGGTGCGCGCTCGTGTGTTGCGCCCAATATGATAAACAAGAACATAAACGTCATCACCACTTCGGTCGTCAGTGCTGCCTGCAAACTATACCCGCCTGGCGAATGCTCAGCATAGCCGTTTGAGGCAAATCCAGCAGACACATCAAACCCTGCTTGCCCCGAGGCGATAAGATACAAAATTGCCGCTCCAGCAATACCACCGAGGACTTGGCTGATGATATAGGGGAATACTTCACACGTGGGCATTCGCCCGCTGCTCCATAATCCCAATGTCACGGCTGGATTTAAATGACAGCCCGAGATATGCCCGATGGCATACGCCATTGTCAGCACCGTCAAGCCAAACGCTAAAGAGACGCCCAACAAACCAATGCCCACATCGGGAAACCCAGCCGCCAATACGGCGCTACCACAACCACCTAACACCAGCCACAACGTACCGATAAACTCGGCAATTAACTTGTTACGCATTAACATTTTATTTATACTCCTATCAATTCCTATCAATTTTTTGTTATCTAATGACAATCATTGGTCATTGCTATAATTTTTTGGTTAATTTTTGGTTTTTTACCGTGGCAAATTATAGGCAATGTCTCGGCCCGTGCCTACTCATTTTTTATTTTTTACGCGTTTTTTGCGTGTTTTTTACACATTGCACACGCACGCGACTAAACCATGCAAGGTAAAAACAATCGCAAAGAATGCTTGGCGTCCGTGCGATGGATTTGTAGAATAGACAAATTGAAATGATAATAAAGTAATTAAATACAAATTGGGCAATGAATTAGGCAAAGCCACTCGTTCGCTAACTAGATGCGTAACTACATGCCCAACTGGATGCTAAGCGGATAAAATATGACAACAACAATGAGTTTCCAAGCAATAATTTTACGATTACAGCAATTTTGGTCAGAGAAAGGCTGCCTCGTCTTACAGCCTTATGATGTCGAGGTGGGCGCAGGGACGTTTCATACGGCTACTTTTTTAAAGGCGATTGGGCCAGAGCCTTGGAATGCCGCTTATGTGCAGCCATCACGGCGCCCAACCGATGGACGCTATGGCAATAATCCAAACCGATTACAGCATTACTACCAATTCCAAGTCGTGATGAAGCCTTCGCCAGATGCCTTTCAAGAAATGTATCTGGACTCGTTAGCCGCGATTGGTATCTCGCCACTAACCCACGACGTGCGCTTTGTCGAAGACAACTGGGAATCCCCCACGCTGGGCGCTTGGGGTCTCGGTTGGGAAGTGTGGGTAAACGGCATGGAAATTTCTCAATTCACCTATTTTCAACAAGCAGGCGGTATGGAATGCAAGCCCGTGATGGGCGAAATTACTTATGGCCTTGAACGCCTTGCGATGTATATCCAAGGGGTGGACAGCGTTTATGATTTATTATGGAACACCACACCACAAGGCGATGTCACTTATGGCGATGTTTTTTTACAAAACGAAGTCGAACAATCCACGTATAATTTTGAACAAGCCAATGTAGAAGAATTATTCCGCCAATTTGAATTCGCCGAAAAAGAAGCCGTTCGCCTATCGGCACTCATGCTCGCATTGCCCGCGTATGAACAAGTCCTCAAAGCCTCGCATTTGTTTAATTTATTAGATGCACGCGCCGCCGTGTCCGTCACGGAACGCCAACGCTATTTACTACGCGTGCGCCACATTGCCAAAGCCGCCGCCGAAGCGTATTACGAATCTCGCAAAGCACTGGGCTTTCCCTTGTGCCGCGGTGAATTTGCCCCCTTAGCAGCCGCATTATTGGCCGAAACGGAGGTATCAACATGAGTCAATCTATGGGGCAATCTACGGGACAATCTGCGGGGCAATCTATGAATGAATCCACGTTATTAATCGAATTGGGCGTCGCCGAATTACCAACTGCCGCCGTTGAACAGCTATCACAAGCCTTTTTAACGCAAATCAAGCATTGCTTAGACGAAAAAGGCATTCGCTATGGCAGCGCCAAACGCTTTGCCACTGCTAGACGCCTAGCCGTGCAAGTGCACAACATCGCCGCAACCCAAGCCGAACAACACATTGAAAAACGCGGACCTGCACTAAAAGCCGCCAAAGACGCCGATGGCAACTGGACCAAAGCCGCCAGCGGATTTGCTGCGTCTTGTGGTGTGGCAGCCGATGATTTACACATCGACAGCACCCCCAAGGGTGACTGGCTGTTTTTTCGCCAAACGGTCGCTGGCAAACCGACTGTCGCATTAATCCCTGATTTATTTCAAGCGGCTTTGGCCGATTTACCGATTGCAAAACGTATGCGCTGGGGCAGCCGTGACGAGAGCTTTGTTCGCCCTGTCTTGACCTTGGTCATGATGCTAGACGATACCGTCATTGACGCCGAGTTATTCGGTGTGAAATCAGGCAATACCACACTAGGGCATCGCTTTCATGGCGATAAAACACGCACCATTCTGCACGCCAACGCGTATGAAAAAAACCTCGCCGATAGCTTTGTCATTGCCGATATCGACAAACGCCGTGAAACGATTGTTCAGCAAGTCAACGCGCTAGTTGCCACCATTGATGCCGCACACGGTGCAAGCCCTGTTATCGACGCAGGCACACTGGATGAAGTCAACGCCCTTGTTGAGCACCCCGTTGCGATTTTGGGCGAATTTGACGCGCGCTACCTGCGCATTCCGCAGGAAGTCCTCATCAAAACCATGCAGGATAACCAAAAATACTTTGCTGTGGTGGATTCAGAGAATAAGATTTTGCCGTATTTTGTCACGATTGCCAATATCGCATCAGAACACCCTGATATCGTCCGGGTCGGTAACCAGCGCGTCATTGAACCGCGTTTTGCTGATGCCGAATTTTTCTGGGAAAATGACCAAAAAACCCCGTTAATTGCTAGGCGCGATGCGTTAAAACACGTCGTTTACCAAGCAAAATTAGGCAGCGTATTTGACCGCAGCGAACGCATGACAACCATCGCCCAATGGCTTGCCGAGCAATTAGACTATAATCGCGATTATGCTCGCCGTGCCGCCCAATTAGCCAAATGTGATTTAACCACCGAAATGGTCTTTGAATTTGGCGAACTGCAAGGTGTCATCGGTCAATACTACGCAAAAAACGATGGCGAACCGCACGAGGTCACCACAGCGATACGCGAACATTACCTACCAAAATTCGCAGGCGATGCACTCCCCAAGACACAAACGGGGCTAGTCATTGCACTAGCCGATAAAATCGAAAACCTAATCGGTGGTTTTGCGGTCGGTGCTAAACCAACAGGCACCAAAGATGCCTATGGATTGCGCCGAGCCACTATTGGCATCATTCGACTACTGGATAACGCGGCACTCGATTTGGCACTCGCTGATTTATTAGCCTTCGCTGCCCAAGCTTTTGACCCCGCATTAAGCGCCGAGAAACAACTAAACGATATTCAATCCTACATTGACGAGCGTTTAAAAGGCTACTATCACGACCAAGGCATTCGCTACGATGTGATCGAGGCTGTCCTTGCGGTAAAACCTGCGTATACCCATGATGCAACGGCACGCTGTCAGGCGTTGATGGCATTTTTACCCCACGAAGCAGCGGACAATCTATTTGCCGCCAACAAGCGTATCAGCAATATCCTCAAAAAAACCACCGTCACACAATCTGCCGTTGATACGCAAAAACTCACCGAAACCGCGGAAAAAACACTCGCGGCAGCAACCAGCCACGTTAAATCACAGCTCAATGCCGCTATTGCCCAGCAGGATTATGCCAGCGCCCTCAATATCCTATCGGTATTACGCCAACCGCTGGATGACTTTTTTGACCAAGTCATGGTCATGTCAGACGATGACAGCGAAAGAAATAATCGCCTAGCGCTATTGGCAGACATCCGCGCATTGTTTTTGCAAATCGCTGATGTATCTACCATTGATAATTCGGTGGGTAATGGCTGATGGATAATCTGCTCAAAAAACTGTATTAAAATTGTCATATGAAAAACCATAGTCTTTTTGTAACACAAAAAAAATGATAGACTTTGACTAATGAAAAATATTAAAGTTATAGAGTTATTTGCAGGTGTTGGTGGTTTTCGGCTTGGACTAGAAGGCTGGAATGGAAAGTCACCATCCTCAAAATACAAAAAATCAATAAAAACAAACTATAAAGTGATTTGGAGTAACCAATGGGAGCCCTCCACAAAAATACAGCATGCCTCATTTGTTTACGAAAGCCGTTTTGGTAAACATGGACATTCAAATCAAGATATTTCACTAGTTAAGTCTTCAGAAATTCCAGACCATGATTTATTAGTCGGTGGTTTTCCATGTCAGGATTACTCTGTCGCAACTACTTTAAAGAACTCTAAAGGACTTATCGGCAAAAAAGGAGTTTTATGGTGGAGCATTCACAGAATCATCGAAGAAAAACAAAATAAGCCAAAATTTTTGATACTAGAGAATGTTGATCGGTTACTTATTTCTCCTTCTGGACAAAAAGGTCGTGATTTTGCCATTATCTTACAGAGCCTGAACGAATTGGGCTATGCAGTTGAATGGCGAGTAATCAATGCAGCTGATTTTGGAATGCCACAACGGCGAAGACGAATATTCATCTTAGCCTACCTAAAGGAAACGGGCATTCAAAAGAGTCTAGCGCGAATGACGCCCACACAGTGGATTTTAAACCAAGGGGCATTAGCGAAGGCGTTTCCAATAACACCTGAAAAAATGCTGTTTCCAACAGAATTCACATTAGAGGGTGACATTGTTTCAATATCTGATAACTTTAATCATAACAACTTTGCTAGACCTTTTGAAAACACAGGCATAATGATTGATGGCTTGGTTACTACGATAAGAACAAGACCAAACTATAAGGGCAATTACATTCTATTGAAAGACCTTATTCAAAAAGAAGAAGTTCCCTCTGATTTTTATATCGATAAACATTCTATTGAAAGATGGGCTTATTTAAAAGGCTCTAAAAAAGAAATAAGAAAAAATGCTCAAGGTTTTGAATATCACTACAGCGAAGGCGGTATGACTTTCCCAGATTCACTAAACAAACCATCTCGAACAATAATCACAGGAGAAGGCGGGAAATCACCTTCAAGATTTAAACACGTTGTTGTTTCGGATAGAGGATTACGTAGACTAACGCCAATTGAATTGGAAAGACTGAATATGTTTCCCGATAATCACACAAAAATTGATGGGATTACCGACACGAAACGAGCATTTTTTATGGGGAATGCTTTGGTAGTCGGAGTAATCGAAAAAATCGGAGAAGAACTTTATAAACAAATAAATCAGTTTGAATATGCTTGATATTACTTCGGCAGATTCAATTATTGATTTTGCCAAACTGCTAAAAAACCAAACTTTACGAGAAGTTTGTGGTAAAGAAATTGAAAAACACGGCTACAAAGGAAAAGGCAATTTTGGTCAAATTTTAGAAAAATTCTATTTCGGTTATGAACCTAATTCTGATGCCGAACCTGATTTTAAAGAAGCAGGAATTGAACTAAAATCTAGTCCTTTAAAAACATTGAGAAATGGAGAATTACGCTCAAAAGAAAGATTGGTTTTAAATATCATAAATTATTTAGAAGTTCATAAAGAGGATTTTGAAACCAGTTCATTTTGGAAGAAAAATGCTCATTTACTTTTGGTGTTTTATCTGCACGATAAAGATTTAGACCTTCTTGATTACCTTATTAAATTGGTTGACGGTTGGCAATACCCTAACGAAGATTTGAAAATTATCAAACACGATTGGGAAACAATAAACCAAAAAATAAAAGACGGTAAAGCACACGAATTATCGGAAGGAGATACATTTTATCTTGGAGCTTGTACAAAAGGTTCAACAGCCTTAAAGTCATATCGTGACCAACCTTTCAATGTTGAAAAAGCAAAACAAAGAGCATATTCGCTTAAACAAGGTTATGTAAATCACATAATAGCAAATATCGCTCAAGAAGAAACTGCGGTTTACGGAAAGATAATTGATCAACCCGAAATTCTTGATTTAGTCCAATCAATTGAAGATGTTGTAATTTCAAAATTTCAACCGTTTTATGGAAAATCAGCAGAGCACATTGAACAAGAATTAGGCTTGGAATTAAATCAAAAAGCTAAAAGTTATTTTGCCAACCTTACAAATACAATTCTTGGAATTGAGTTAAATCAAAAAATAGCGGAGTTTGAAAAAGCAGATATTCGAGTAAAAACAATTAGACTTAAAGAAAATAATTTACCGAAAGAAGATGTTTCATTTCCAACATTTAAATATAAAGAATTTGTTCGAACAGATTGGGAAGATTCCGATTTTAAGAACATATTGGAAAGTAAATTTTTCTTTGTGTTTTACCAATTTGAAGGCGAAGATTTGATTTTACGAAAAGTAAAGTTTTGGAATATGCCACATTCTGATATTCTTGAAGCAAAAGACGTTTGGGAAAAAACGATAAAGACAGTTTCAAATGGAGGAATCGTAAAAGAAATAACCGACAAAGGAATAAGAAAGACAAATTTCCCAAAGAAAACCGAAAACAGAGTGAGCCACGTTAGACCACACGCTAAAAATGCAGCAGACACATATGAATTACCTGTTGCGGATAAACTAACGGGATTGACTGAATTTACAAAACATTGTTTTTGGCTTAACGCAAGTTACGTGAAAGATGAAATATACTTGAAAAATTCGTCACCTAATTTAACTTAAATTTGCATCATGAAACTCGTCATCCTAGACCGTGATGGTGTCATTAACCAAGACCTCGGGCATTACGTGACTTGTCCTTCGGCGTTTGTCTTTAACGAAGGCGTAGTTGAGGCGATTGCGCTGCTAAAACGCCACGGCTATCTCGTTGCCATTGCGACCAACCAAGCGGGTATCGAACGCGGGTTTTACACACACCAAACGCTGGCTGCCATTCATCACCGAATGCTACAAACCATTCGCCAAGGCGGCGGTGATATTGACCGAATTGTCTATTGTCCTAGCTATGACGACAATCATCCGTGGCGCAAGCCAAACGCGGGGATGCTGCGTGAGATTTTAGACGGCTATGGCATCCAAGCAACGCATGCCGTTTTTATCGGTGATACCGTGCGTGATATGCAAGCAGGCGATTGTGTTGACTGCCAGCTCATCATGGTCAAAACGGGCAAAGGTCTTACCGAATACCCCTTGTTACCAACACCATTGCGTGATAAAGTGCGATTAGCGACGCATTTATTGCAGGCATGTGAGTGGCTTGTCGATCGCAACGCAGTCGATTGACGTTGTAGCGGCATTGGTCTAACCGTTGCTCGCTTAGATTGCGAGAATAAACTAAAACAAGCATAATAAGGCGCTATAAGACACAATAAAGCGCAATAAAGCGCAATCAACCGTAAGCATAAACCGCATGATTTTAAAGATTCGTACCAGCATTGCTTTCACACTGGCGGTAGTCAGTCTCATTATCTGGACACCCGTTGCTATCCTCGGTGGCTGGGTGTTGCCTGAAAAAGGAGCTTTTTATGTTGCGACGCTGTGGGGGCGTTGGGTGACGTTTTTGGTCAAACACATTGTCGGTATTCGTTATAAAGTAGTCGGTAAAGCGAATATTCCAGCAACGCCGTGTGTGGTCCTTTCCAAACACCAGTCCATGCTGGATATTTTTGTTTTATTGATGGTTTTTTCACCGCAAGCTTGGGTGTTTAAACGCGAACTACTACGCATTCCGTTTTTTGGTTGGGCGTTGGCGGCAACAAAGCCCATCGCGATTGATCGTAGCGCTGGCCGACAAGCCATGTCGATGCTAATTGAACAGGGCAAAAGAAAGCTGGCTGCGGGTTTTTGGGTCGTACTCTACCCCGAAGGCACACGAACCAAGCCTGGCGAAAAAGGCACCTATAAAAACGGCGGGGTAATGCTCGCCAAGGCAGCAGGCGTACCCATATTGCCTGTGGCATTAAATACGGGGCTATTTTGGGAAAAGGGCAAGGGCCCGATTAATACGGGCGAAGTTGAGATTGTTATCTCTCCACTGATTATGCCAAATGAGGAAATACGATTGATTACACAACAGGTTGAAGCCAGTATTGAAGAAAATACCGCACAGATAACGCGACAACACCCCTACTATTTGGCGATGTTGCAGCAAAAAAAGGAACACAATAAATCATAATAAACAAACCGACTATGGTTAGGCTACGACTAAGTTATAGCTAGGTTCTGGCTAGACTAGCGTTAGCGACTATTAAAAAAGAGGAGACTACAATGTTTAAAAAAACCATGACTATTGCTGATTTTGACGCAGAATTAGCCACCGTAATTGCATCAGAAAATAAACGGCAAGAAGAACACATCGAGCTAATTGCCTCAGAAAACTACACCAGCCCACGTGTGTTAGAAGCACAAGGCTCAGTACTGACCAACAAATACGCCGAAGGCTACCCAGGCAAGCGTTATTACGGTGGGTGCGAGTATGTTGATGTCGCAGAAAAACTCGCCATCGAACGCGCCAAACAACTATTTAACGCTGATTTTGCCAATGTACAGCCGCATTCTGGGTCGCAAGCCAACGGGGCGGTCTTTTTGGCATTGCTTGAGCCTGGTGACACGGTATTAGGCATGAGTTTGGCACACGGTGGGCACTTGACGCACGGCGCATCAGTGAATTTTTCTGGCCGTCAATATCGCGCTGTACATTATGGTATTGATGAACAAGGATTAATCGATTATGACGAAGTCGAAAAACTCGCCGTAATGCACAAGCCCAAAATGATTATCGCAGGCTTTTCCGCCTATTCTCAGGTGCTTGATTTTCCGCGTTTCCGTGAAATTGCTGACAAGGTGGGGGCTTATTTACTGGTCGATATGGCGCACGTTGCAGGCTTAATCGCCGCAGGCTTATACCCTAACCCAGTGCCGTTTGCAGACGTGGTCACCTCAACCACGCACAAAACACTGCGTGGACCGCGCGGTGGCATCATCCTTGGCAAAGCAAACCCTGACATCGAGAAAAAAATTGATTCAGCCGTTTTCCCAGGGATTCAAGGCGGCCCATTGATGCATGCCATTGCAGGCAAAGCCGTTGCGTTTTTAGAGGCGCTGTCACCTGAGTTCAAGACCTATCAAAAACAAGTATTGGCAAACGCCAAAGTTATGGCAAAAACATTCAACGAGCGCGGCGTCAATATCGTCTCGGGTGGCACAGAAAATCACCTGATGTTAGTAGATTTAATCGATAAAGGCGTCACTGGCAAAGCCCTAGATGCAGCACTGGGGCGGGCTTATATTACCGTCAATAAAAATTCCGTGCCTAACGACCCGCAATCTCCCTTTGTGACTTCTGGTATTCGTGTCGGCACGCCTGCAATTACCACACGCGGCTTCAAAGAAGACGAAACCCGTCAGTTGACGCATTGGATTTGTGATATCATAGACGACATTAACAATGACGAACTAATTGATACAATTCGCGAAAAAGTCATCAAACTATGCGCAGGATTCCCTGTCTATCAGTCGTGAGTGACTATCGGCAGTTAAGCAAACACGATACCAGACTTGATGTGTGCAGCATCGCTTATATCGCGTCAATCTGGTCGCGTTCGCCTAGTCGTATTCCCTAATTGCGCCCTGGTTGCGCCCTAATTGTGACCTAGTAGCGCCCTAATTGCGTTTTACCCTCACTAACCGACTGTTTAAAGCGTCATGACACCCCAGCCACAAGACAACCGCTATAATGGTTTTGTGGCTGGGGTATTTTTTTATTGGTATCTTTTTTGTTGATAGACGCTGGCTAGGAGTCTATTCGCTCGCTATGCAATTACTATGCGCTTACTATGCACTTGCTATGCGCTTACTATGCGCTTTTTTACATACACCTTGCCGAACATACACTTTACCGACTTTTTGCGCGCTTTTTTATGCCCCTATGCTGTATAATGTCTATTAATTCGTCTATTAGCAAGCGTGCGTTCCCTGTGAATCTCCCCTCAACGCACCATTGCACCATCGACTTAAGCTAGGTAATAATTTTTATGATTTGTCCATTTTGTCAGTTTGAAAATACGCGCGTCATTGATTCGCGATTAGTAGTAGAGAGCAATAAAATTCGGCGGCGACGCCAATGTGAACGCTGTGAAGAGCGGTTTACCACCTATGAAATGATTGAAGATTTTTATCCGATGTTGGTCAAAGGAGACGGCCGCCGCGAAGCATACAACCCCAACAAGGTCCGTGCGGGCATCAACCGCGCAATAGAAAAACGGCCAATCACCGCAGAACAAGTCGATGCAGTGATTCATTTTATTGAAACGCAGTTACGCAGCAGTGCCGACAAAGAAATTCCCGCAAAGGCCATCGGCGAATGGATTATGCAACAATTAATTGAAATTGATGAAGTCGCCTATGTGCGGTTTGCCTCAGTCTATCGCTCATTTCAAGACGTGAGTGCTTTTCAGCGTGAAATCGAACGCTTACAGGCCTCATTCATTGACAAAGGTCAGTCTTAACGGAGCGCTACATGTCTGACCATGACAATCGCTTGATGCAGCGCGCTATCGAGTTAGCGCGACAAGGTTGGCATACCACCACACCCAATCCGCGCGTAGGCTGTGTTATTGTCAACGCGGGTGAGGTTGTTGGCGAAGGATACCATCAGCGTGCAGGCGAACCCCATGCTGAAGTTCATGCGCTCAAATCCGCTGGTAGCAAAGCCGCTGGCGCAACGGCTTATGTCACTTTAGAGCCTTGTTCGCACGTAGGCAAGACACCGCCGTGTGCCGATGCGCTCATTGCAGCAGGCATCAAAACAGTCGTGATTGGCTGCCAAGACCCTAATCCGCTAGTCGCTGGACGTGGTATTGCCCAATTAAAAGCTGCCAATATCACCGTAAAAACAGGGGTGTTAGCGCCAGAATGCGAAGCATTAAACCCAGGTTTTTTTAAACGTATGCGCACTGGTCGCCCTTGGGTACGGGTTAAAATCGCCATGAGCCTTGATGGACGTATTGCAACGCAAACTGGTGCTAGCCAATGGATTACCAGCGAGGCATCACGCCTTGCTGTTCAGCAATTACGCGCAGGCGCTTGCGCGGTGTTGACCTCCAGTCGCACGGTGATGATAGACAATCCTGCTTTAAACGTCAGAATACCACCCGATCCGCCGCAATCGCCCTGCCTCATGCGCCAACCCACTCGAGTTATCGTTGATTCACAGCTGACCATTTCACCAGACAGTCAAATCTTGCACTTGCCAGGTAAGGTGATTATTTTTTATCACCGAGCCCCCGTTGAAAAAGAAACCGCCCTCGCGTCACTGGCTACCCTTATCCAAGCGCCTAGCCACAATGGTCGCGTCGATTTATCGGCCGTTATGAAAACCCTTGGTGAACTAGGTCACAACGAGATTTTAGTCGAGGCAGGCGGCCTATTCGCTGGTGCTTTGTTGTCTGCGGACTTAATCGACGAATTAATCGTTTACCAAGCACCTTTGTTACTCGGTCATCAAGCACAGGCAGGATTCCACTTACCTGACATCTTCGCATTAACGGAGGCTTATGCTTGGACCTATGAACGTTGCCGTCGGGTAGGCAATGATATAGAATTAGTCTTAACACCCCGATAAAGCACAGACAATAACGCACAGACAATAAAGCAAAAATAATCACACACAGACATTAACACACAAAGGCAAGACACGATATGTTTACAGGAATCATCCAAGATGTCGGTAAAGTCATCGATTTAAAAAAATCAGGAACGGATATGCAATTAACCATTACGAGTCAGGGGCTTGAATGGTCAACCGTGCAATTAGGCGATAGCATTGCGGTCAACGGCGCTTGCTTAACGGTGACTGATTTGCTGGTCAATGCAGATAACACAGGGCAATTCATGGCGGACGTGTCGCACGAAACATTGCAAAAAACAACATTAAGCCAACTGGCTATCGGGCATGCTGTTAACCTAGAAAAAGCCTTAACACTCTCAACACCGCTGGGTGGACATTTGGTCTCAGGCCATGTCGACGGCATCGGGCAAGTTCGTCATATCAACGCCGACGGCGACAGCACCCGTTACTATTTTTCCGCCCCTAACGAATTGCTAAAATTTATTGCCATCAAGGGGTCAATCACCATCGAGGGCATTAGTTTGACCGTCAACGGCGTTAGCGCTGAGGGCTTTGATGTGACCATTATTTCTCACACCGCGGACAAAACAACCATTGCGGCGCTGCAGCCGGGCGATAGGGTTAACCTAGAAATCGATTTGATTGCACGCTATATTGCGCGTATGATGGAGTTTGAAAAACCAACCGTATGACTGACAGCTTAACAAGCATAACAATCGCAGCATAACAATCGCGCACAGCAATGGGGCACAAAAAATAATTAAAAGAATAACCTAGTTTAAAATATTTACAAATATTCACATCCATTCATAATCGCATATTCACAAATAACGAGATTCATTTAGGTAACGCATGGGAAAATTAAACACCACAGAAGAAATACTCACCGACTTAGCGCAAGGGAAAATGGTCATTATCATGGACGATGAAGACCGAGAAAACGAAGGCGACTTAATTTTAGCCGCCGATTGCGTAACACCCGAGGCCATTAATTTTATGGCAAAACATGGTCGCGGTCTCATTTGCTTGCCCATCACACAGGCGCGCGCCAACCAACTAAAACTTTGGCCCCAAAGCCAGCAAAACAACGCCCAGTTTTCGACCAAATTCACGGTGTCTATTGAGGCCGCCGAAGGCGTTACCACAGGAATTTCAGCCGCTGACCGCGCAGCAACCATTCGCGCGGCCATTCGCCCTGATGCCAAGCCTTCGGATGTGGTACAGCCTGGACACGTATTTCCTATTGTTGCCGAAACAGGCGGCGTGTTAACCCGTGCTGGGCATACCGAAGCGGGGTGTGACTTGGCTAGGCTCTCAGGGCATAGCCCCGCCGCCGTAATCGTTGAAATTTTAAACGATGACGGCACAATGGCTAGGCGACCTGATTTAGAAGTTTTTGCTAAAAAGCATGGGCTGAAAATCGGCACCATCGCCGATTTAATTGCCTACCGCCTAGAAAAAGAAAAAACCGTCGAAAAAATGGCCGAGACCGAGCTCACCATTCACGCACAGCCCATTCGCCTCGTCGTTTACCAAGACAGCGTTGACGGCCAATTGCACTACGCCCTAGTCAAAGGTAGCCTAACCCCTGAAACACCCACGTTTGTCCGCGTCCATGTGCAAAATATCTTTACTGATTTATTCCACGCCGCGGTGAATAACCGCACTTGGACACTAGACGATGCCATCGCCAAATTAAACGCAGAGCCGCACGGCGTTATTGTTATTTTAGCCGATGATAGTTCGCAACAAGATATCATTATGGCGGTACACGAATTAAATCAATCCCAAAAAACGCCACGCTTAGAAAAAAAAGAATTACGTACTTATGGCATTGGCGCACAAATTTTGATGGATTTAAATGTCAGAAAAATGCGCTTATTATCTGCCCCGAAAAAATTCAACAGTATGTCAGGATTTAATCTAGAAGTGGTAGAATACCTATCCTAAATCAGAGAGGAAACCTTATGAATCCAGAAATTCGATTAACCGAAGGCGATTTTGTTATTGACGATGCACGTTTTGCGATTGTCTGTAGCCGCTTTAACCATTTTATTGTTGATGCCTTGGAAAAAGGTGCGATTGATGCGCTCAAGCGCCACGGCACTGATTACGCCAATATCGAAGTTTTCAAAGCACCAGGGGCTTATGAACTCGCACTCGTCGCCAAACAAGTCGCCGCGACTAACCGATTTGAAGCCGTTATTGTTTTGGGCGCGGTCATTCGCGGTGCGACCGCACATTTTGAGTATGTATCAGGTCCTTGCGCATCTGATATTTCCAAAGTCGCGCTAGACACGGGTATTCCTGTCGTTTTTGGCGTGTTGACCACCGAGGACATCGAACAAGCAATTGAACGCGCTGGCACCAAGGCCGGCAACAAAGGCGCAGAAGCCGCATTAACGGCAATAGAAATGGTAAGCCTACTGCGACAAATCAACTAACATGCGCGAATTAACGGTTCAACAATTAGCCACGATTCGCAAAGCCCGTGCGAGACGCTTTGCTATGCAAGCGGTTTATTCCCAGCTCATCTCGACCGAGGGCTTTGACGAAGTTGTCACCCAAACCAAACAACGCATCAGCGACGAAGATTACGACACCGATTTTTTAGATGAGATTTTACAGGGCATTGCAACCCAGCAAGCCCATTTTGAGTCGCAACTCACGCCGTTTTTAGACCGCTCTATTGCCCAGCTCGGCGTGATAGAACATGCCATTCTACTCGTTGGCGCGTATGAATTAAACGGAAAAGTCACACCGCATAAAGTCGCTATTAACGAAGCCATTGTGCTTGCCAAAAAATTTGGCGCCGAAGACAGTTATAAATACATCAACGGCGTACTGGATAAATTATACAAATCCCTGACTGGATAACTGGTCTAAATAATCAGTCTAGGTAACAATCAGTCTAGATAACCGATACTTTTAGGATAATTTTAGGAGAGTCTTATGCCAATAGCAACCACTGAACAGTACACTCAAATGCTTGATAACGCAAGAAAGGGCGGATTTGCTTACCCAGCCATTAATGTGGTCGGGCTAGAGGGGCTTAATGCCGTGATGCAAGCCTTTGCCGAAGCCAAAACCGATGGCATTATCCAAGTCTCTACCGGCGGCGGCAAACATGCCTCAGGCGGCATTGATGAGGCATTAGGCGCTATGATTATTGCCGAGGCAGCGCATGTCATCGCCGAACAATACCCCGTGTTAATCGCGTTACACACCGACCATTGCGTCCCTGAAAAGGTCGATAGTTTTATGATTCCTCTAATCGAAGCGTCTGAAAAACGCGTTGCCGCAGGACAAAAGCCGCTATTCAACTCACTGATGTTCGATGGCTCAGTCTTACCGCTTGCCGAGAATATGCGTATTGGCAAAGCATTACACGAACGCATGACGAAAATCGGCATGTTGATTGAAGTCGAGACAGGCGTTGTGGGCGGTGAAGAAGACGGCATTGATAACTCGGATGCCAAATCGGAGGAACTCTACACGTCACCCGAAGAGATGGTCTATGTGTACGAACAATTGGCAGACATTGGGCCTTTTATGTACGCGGCGACTTTCGGCAACGTACATGGCGTTTACAAACCCGGCAATGTCAAACTCAAGCCAAGCATCCTGCACGATGGACAGTTGGCAGTTTGTAGCAAACATGCAACGGACAAAAATCCGCTTAATCTTGTCTTTCACGGTGGCTCAGGCTCGAGTAAAGACGAAATTGCTGAAACCTTGCATTATGGCGTCGTTAAAATGAATGTCGATACCGATACCCAATATGCCTTTACCCGCCCAATCGTCGATCACCTACTAAAAAATTATGACGGCATCCTGCGAATTGACGGCGAAGTCGGCAATAAAAAGGTCTACGACCCCCGTGCCTATCTCAAAAAAGGCACTGACAACATGAAACAACGCGTTATCGAAGCCGTTAACGACTTAAATGGTGCTGGTACCAGTTTGCTAAATACGTCGCGCTAACCTAATCTAACGACAACATCACAACAACATTAAAAAACTGATTAATCAACCAATAAAGCCGACCTGCGTCGGCTTTATTGGTTGTATTTTGCTGTTATGAATTACAGTGGGATAAACAGTGTTCTGCCATTACGATTAACCAATACGGCCGCCGGTTTATCGGCTTTTAATTCGCCTATTGCGGATTTAAACGCCTTGATACTGTCAATCCGTTTGTCATTAATTTGCAAAATCACATCATTGACAAAAAAACCTGCCGTTGCGGCGCGTGATTCTGGCGCAACATGCGTCACTAAAACCCCGTGTGTCAACGACAAATTCGCTTTGTCAGCATCACTCAGCTCGGTCACTTGAAACCCTTCGTTGGTCTCCTTGCTGGATTGAAGTGGTGCATTGTCACGTTCTTCTTCTAATTCACCAATATCAACGCGTAATTTTTGTGCCTTGCCTTGGCGCATCAATTCAACCTCGACGGTTGTGCCTGCGGCAACATCACCGACTAATGGTGGCAAATCAGACGATTTTTCAATTGATTGCTCGTTAAATGTCAAAATAATATCGCCAGGCTGGATGCCGGCTTCTTGCGCGGGGCTGTCTTTGACAACATCAGAGACCAGCGCCCCTTTGGGTTTATCAAGACCAAAGGACGAGGCCAAATCTTGATTAACGCTTTGGATAGCAACACCCAACCAACCACGACTGACATAACCCGCGTCTCGTAACTGATTGGCAATATTCATGGCTGTGTTGATTGGAATTGCAAATGCCAATCCGTTAAAAGACCCTGTATTAGAATAAATTTGTGAATTAACCCCAATAACTTGGCCTTGTAAATTAAACAATGGGCCACCCGAATTACCTGGGTTAACCGCCGCATCGGTTTGGATGAAGGGCACATAAGCCCCGTCAGGCAAGCTACGCGAAGTGGCAGATACAATACCTTTGGTGGCTGTATGGTCAAACCCAAATGGGTTGCCAATCGCCAACACCCAATTGCCGACCTCTACTGCATCGGAATCGCCAATTTTTGCGGCGGGCGTTTTTTTAACATCAATCTTTAACAACGCAATATCGGTCCGTTCATCCATACCGATTAATTCGGCTTGGTACTCTTTTTGGTCTTTGGTTCTCACGGTGATTTCATCACCCCCTTTGACCACGTGTGCATTGGTTATAATGTAACCACTCTCATCAATAAAAAACCCCGAACCTTGGGATTGGCGTGGTCTTGCGCGCGGTTCTATGCGAGGAAACCCACCCGGTCCTTCAAAAAAATAACGCAATAAATCATCTGGGTTCATCGGGTCATAGCCTCGGCGCTGCGTATTGACTGACGTGCTCGATTTGCTTTCGATTTGCACGACCACGGGGGCGTTTTCTTTTATTAGGCTAGTAAAGTCGGGCAATTCGTTGGCAAAGGCTGGCTTTAACAAAAAACCTAACAACAATAACAACATCACCACTGGTTTCTTACACTTCATTTGTCACCTCTTATGCTAAGTTAACGTTATGTTTCATTTTATTTATTTAATCCGAATGTATCTATTTAATAGTGTCAAGGCTGTAACTTTTCAATTACAATAGTCTATAGGATTAATTAGAGGACGCATTATGAAAATTCTCATCATCGAAGATGATAAGCCCGTTGCCGAAAATTTGGTCAAAGGATTTTCAGAAAAAGGGTTCGAAGCCGATGTTGCCCATGATGGTATCTCAGGCCTCGCACAAGCATTAAGCCACGATTATCACGTGATTATTGTCGATAGGATGCTGCCGGGTTTAGACGGGCTAACCGTCATCCGACAACTGCGCGCCCAACAAAACGAAACGCCTGCTATTATGCTAACGGCGCTGGGAGAAGTTGATGACAAGGTTGAAGGGCTAGAGGCAGGTAGCGATGATTACTTGGCTAAGCCGTTTGTCTTTGCCGAGCTGCTGGCACGAGTCAAAGCACTGGCAAAGCGCAATCTCGCTGCGCAAGCACAAGAAACCACCTTAATCGTTGGGCCCGTTGTTATCGACAAAATCACCCGAGAGGTCACATACCAAGGAAAGTCTATCGCGCTACAACCCCGAGAATTTGATTTGCTCGTTTATATGGCCAGCAACGCTGGCGAGGTCATCACCCGAGAAATGTTATTAAAAAACGTGTGGGGCTATGAATTTAACCCCCAAACAAATATTGTCGATGTGCATATCTCACGCTTACGCAATAAATTAGATAAAAGCACCAAAAAACCCCTAATCAAAACGCTACGCGGCGTTGGTTATGTCTTTGATGCGGCCTAATGCACAATCTAAATGCACAATCTAAATGCACAACCTAATGCACGGCCTAATACACAATCCAATGCACACAAACTAACTAACGATGCCCAGTCAAATTGTCGACACACTACCCTTTAGATACACACTGGCCTTTGCCTTTTTTATTATGGTTGCGGTTATTTTTGGTCTAGGTCATGTTTATCTATTTACCTATCAGGCGTTAGAGACACAGGCAAAAAATCAAATTGCCGCTGAAATAGCCATTTTCCGCGATAATCCAACACTCGCTAACCAACAAGCTAACCAACAAGCTGGCCAACAAACAGGTCAACAGGTTGGTGCAACGACGCTAAAAATTTGGGCGCACGATTTATCCAAGCCATTGCCAGACTCGCTGCGCCAACAGCTATTAAACCACCCCCAAAAGCTCTATCAACCCCATGATTTTTTTACCACGCCCCAACACACAAACATCAAGCCGGGTATGATTGTCGGCGCCGTCTCATTGCCTGTTGCCCCCGATGCGGGATACACTGCACACACCGCGCCTCACCACACAGAATCTTTATTACTGATTGCCCTGCCTGTCGACAACAAGCCTTTATTGCGCACTTTGCTTTATACGCTTTTTTACTTGGTTATTTCGATTTTTCTGCTGATGGTGGTTTATAGCTATATGATTGGCTTGCGTAGCCAACAAAAAATCAAAACCATCGACAGCGCGGCGCGCGACATTATGGCTGGCAATCTCGATAAACGCATCCCGATTTATCGCCATGACCGCGATGAGTACAGCCAACTCGCCAAAACCTTAAATGCGATGCTAGACAAAATTTCGGCCCTGATGAAAAGCACCAAACAAGTCAACAACCATATTGCCCATGATTTGCGCTCACCGCTCAATCGCTTGCGTAGTCGCATGGAAATTGCGCTACTCAATGTTCGTGACCCCGTTGATTATCAAAACGCACTAGCCGACTCGATTGCTGACTGCGATTCACTACTACAAACTTTCAACGCCCTATTGCTCATTGGGAATCTAGAGTCTGGCGCGCGGCACTATCATTTAAAACCGCTTGATTTACACCCTTTGCTACAGGATTTAGCTGACCTTTACAGCGCGGTTGCCGAAGAAAAAAACCACCAATTTAGCGACCAAATATCGCCCCACCTCACGGTACTTGGGCATCCTGATTTGCTGGCCCAAGCCATTGGTAATCTACTGGAAAACGCCATGAAATACACCCCAGAGGGCGGGGAGATTAGCCTGCAAGCGCTACCGCGCGGAGAATTCGCACTGATTCGCATCACCGACAATGGACCGGGTATCCCCGCGCAAATGCGCGACAACGTATTTGACAGTTTCACCCGCCTAGATGAGGCACGGAGCTTGCCTGGCACAGGGCTTGGCATGAGTATCGTCCGTGCCGTTATCCAAGCCCATCATGCCAGCATTCAATTAAGTGATAACCAACCTGGGCTTTGCGTTGAAATTCGACTTCGCCTGCGCCATTAAGCTGTATTTTGGCTTAATTACAATGCATTCTAGCTCATTCTAGCGGTTTTTAACCGATATTGTCGGATAAACATTGACTTTGTTTGATATCCTGCGATAATCGCCTAGCAATTTATATTAATCAGGCGATAATCGCCTAGTCAATCAGCACTTCGAAAGATTTAGTTCTGTCTCTCCTCTAGTAGCTAACACGCTACCACACGGGTTATCGTCTTTTATCTCATTCGCGGTCGGTATTGACGCTACTGGGAAAACAAAATGACCAATACAAATCATGGCTTTGATGAGCTAGGGCTTAATGACGCTTTTTTACAGGCATTAGCAGACGCGGGCTACACCACGCCTTCACCAATTCAAACACAGACGATTCCGCTCGTTTTAGCGGGTAACGATATTTTAGGCCAAGCGCAAACTGGCACAGGCAAAACCGCCGCCTTCGCTTTACCTACGCTGCAACACATTGAAACAAAGGTTAACCACACCCAAGTCTTAGTCCTCGCGCCGACCCGCGAGCTCGCGCTTCAGGTTGCGGAGTCTTATAAAACTTACGGCAAATACTTGCCCAATATTCGGATTGCGCCAATTTATGGCGGCGCCGCGTATGGCACACAAATCAACGCCCTAGAAAAAGGTGCGCATATCGTGGTCGGTACGCCTGGGCGAATTATGGATCACATTAAACGTGGCACGCTCAAACTCAATCATTTGAAGTCACTAGTCCTTGATGAAGCAGACGAAATGCTGCGCATGGGCTTTATTGATGATGTCGAATGGATTTTATCCAAATCACCCAAGCAAAAACAAATCGCGCTATTCTCAGCGACCATGCCGAGAGCCATACAAACGCTTAGCCAAAAATACCTCAATAACGAAGTCGTCGTCAAAGTCGCGGCAACACGAGAAACCGCATCTACCATTACACAATCATACTTGGCAGTCGCGCACAAGCAAAAAACCCAAGCCCTGCATCAATTATTAGAAGCTGAAGCCCCTGATGCGGCTATTATTTTTGTCAATACCAAAGCCGCAACCGAAGAACTCGCGCAGTCGCTCGCCAAAAAAAATCACCGCGTAGCGGCATTAAATGGCGACCTGCAACAAAAACAACGTGAGCGAGTCATCAGCCAGATTAAATCGCACGATATCGACATCATTCTAGCAACCGACGTGGCTGCAAGAGGATTAGATGTTGATCGCATCACGCACGTCATTAACTATGACTTGCCACGCGATAGCGAGTCTTACACCCACCGTATCGGACGCACAGGCCGTGCAGGTCGAGAAGGCAAAGCCATTTGCATTTTAAGCCCCAAAGACAAGCGCAATCTACAACAGATTCAACGCGCCACCAAAACAGAAATCACGCCATACGCCATGCCCAGCATTGATGACATCAACCGCCAGCGCATGGAAAAATTCACCGCCGCGCTTGCCGATAAAATTGAGCACGCACATTTGGTTCCTTTGCGTGACATGTTGGCAGACATTGATAAGCAACTCGATACTGACATGCTAACTGTTGCGGCGGCATTGATGAGTTTATACCAAGGTAAAACCCCTTTATTACTCAGCAAACGTGATGTGCTGGCGCCCGTCGACTTAAATAGCCGAGATACCACCAGCCATTCACGCAGCGCTGATAGCAAAAATCCGCGTAAAAAGCGTACACCTTTGGCTGAAAATGCGCGCAAAGTCGCCAGAAAGCCTCGTAAAGGCGAGCTTGCACCCGCTGAGATGGAAGCCTTCACCTTAGCCGTCGGTCATGCTGACAAGGTCAAGCCCGGGCATATTGTTGGCGCAATCGCCAATGAAGCAGGCATAGAAGGCCGCCACATTGGCGCGATTGAAATTTATGAGTCGCATACTCAGGTCTTTTTACCCAAAGGTATGCCCAAAGCGATTTTCAATAGCCTGAAAAAAACCCACGTCATGGGCAAACCGCTTAATATCAGCAAAAGTAACGCCGCAAGCGTGTAAAATACACGTCTAAGAAAGACCCAAACCCAATCGCTATTTTTCAAATAGCCAGTCAAGGGCTGACAAAGGCTATCCGCATCACGTAGCGGATAGCCTTTTTTTAATTGATTATACAAAGATGAAACATCCAAATAATGCCCAGTTAAACCCGAGCCAGCTAAAACTAAATTTATTTGACTTCATTAGAAAAGCAACTAAAATATAAAACAAATAATAACAATAAGAAAGCCTCTATCCATGATTAGCCCATACAAATTAATTCAGCGCCCTGTTAACAATTTATTACATCCGCTTTTTATTGTTCTATTGCTGACCATGTCCATGCTCAACACGTCAGCGCAAGCACAAAGCCTCACGGTAGATTTCGATGGGACAGAAAGCACGCAACTAGAAAAGCTCGCCACACAGCCTGATGAACAAACCAATATCACCGCTTTTGGGCGCGACACGACTTTTTATGCAGGTGTTTCTGATGCTGCTACGCCATTTATTTTCAACAATGCAACCGCTAATTTGTCCGCGGGCGATAGTATTGATATTACCGTCACAGTTTACGCCCGTGATAACACTGCCGCTCATAACGAAGCCTACATTTGGCTAGGCCCTGACCCCATGGGAAACAACACTATAAATCGACTTCCTGTCAGCACCAGACAGGGGGTTACGGCTGGTTTTGCTACTCACCTTGGCACAATCTACACAAATAATGACAGTATGTCTGGTGTAATCACGTTAAGCTCTGATACGACAGCAATTTTTAACCGTTGGGTGGATATGCGTATCCGCTACGAAGTCATCGCGGGTAATTTAGTCATGTCAATTTTCTATGACGGTGTCCCTGTCGTCACTAATGAAATTATCGCCCCCGCAACCGACTTTAGTTGGTTAGACAACGCGCATATGGGATTTGTGATTGACGATACAGTAGATGGCGTGGTGTTGTCTGGACCCGCACTACAAATTAATTCACCTAGCAGCGTCCCTTCGCTATCAATGCTCAGCTTCCTCGTATTGGTCACCCTCGTATTCGCCAGCGGACTAACCAGGGCTCGTAGGCGTATTAAGCGTGCTTAGTGGCATGTTGCCAAGGTGTTTCTCTGTGATAAACGCCTTGGCTTTACCTATCTAACCTAAGCGTCAAATCGCCTAAGCGTTAAATCAAATTAGGCAACAACAAATTAGCTAATTTAAATATTCATCGGCATCAACACATACCGTGCGTTGTCATTTTCGGTATCGTAAATCAAGCTACTGCTTTGGCTATCTGTCACCGACATGGTGACGTTGTCATGGCTTAGTGCATCCAAAATATCAACCAAATAATTAATATTAAATGCAATTCTCATATTTTCGCCATCGTAATTCATGTCGATTTTATCCTCGGCCATTTCGTTATCCATATTTTTGGCAGACAAATGCAACGTCCAAGGAGAAAAAGACAATGACACACCAGAGCCATACTCATTCGACAAGATTTTAGCGCGTTGTAGTGCGGTTTTTAGGGTCGCTTTGGGAATAATTGCTGGATTCTCTGACAAACTCGGAATCACGGATTCATAGGCGGGGTACTCGGCGTTAATCAACGCTGATGTCATTTCAACCTGCTGATAACAAAACTGAATGTGCGTATCCGACAATTCAATTTTTAACGAATCAGATTCACCCGATAACCAGTTGATGATTTCTCCGATGGCTTTTTTGGGGATAATCACCTTTCTATCGGTGATATCTGAGTTATTTTCAATCTCTGCAATCGATAATCGATGGCCGTCTGTTGACACCGCAATAATCGCCGAGGGGGTAAAGTGCAACAAAAGTCCGTTGAGGTAATGGCGAACATCATTGGTCGCCATCGAAAACTTAACGCGGCTCAACAAATCAACCAACTGCACCGCTGGCAATTCAAACTGTTGCTCAAATTCATAACGCTCTGGTAAAGGGTAATCTTCGACGGGCAACGTCACCAACTGAAACTTACTGCTGCCTGCCTGTACATAGAGCACATTATCTGTTTGGTGAAAGACCACATCCGTCTCGCTAGATAGTGAGCGGACAATATCAAATAACTTTTGCGCGGTGACGGTCGTTTCACCATTTTCCTCAACCGTTGCAGCAACCGAGCCTGCAATCGTCATTTCGTTGTCGAATCCCACCAATTCAATACGGTCGTCAACCGCACGAATCAATACATTGGTGCGGATTTTTTGTGGGCTTTTTTTCTCGACAATATTATTGACGCGACTCAATAAAGCAAATAATTCTGATTTTTTACTGCTAAATCTCATGGTAGTTTTCCTAAAATAATCATTGTTGCTGTGTAGTGTATCGTAAAAACACCATCAAATAAACGGGTTAATGGTCGATTTTATTAATACATTTCTAATGGGTTGGTAATGGGTCAATAATGGGCTGCCAATGGGCTACTAGTGAGCTACTAGCGGGTTGCGGCGTGTCACTCAGCCTTTGCTAACTGGTCACCTTTGCTAACTGGTCAACGTGGTAATCAAATTTGTCATATCTTCGCGGATGCGCGGGTCAGAATTTTTCATTTCATCAATTTTTTTCACCGCGTGCATCACAGTAGTGTGATCGCGGTCAAAGGCATCACCAATGTCAGGTAACGACAAATTCGTCAGCTGCTTGGCAATCGCCATCGCCACTTGCCTTGGTCTAGCGACCGAGGCTTTGCGGCTCTTAGATTTGATGTCTGATACCTTGATATGGTAATAATTAGCCACTGTTTTTTGAATATTATCAACGCTAATCTGGCGTTGCTGCGCATTTAAGATATCGCGCAATGCCATCTTGGCCAAATCAATAGTCGCAGGTTGGTTATTAAATTGTGACAAGGCGAACACGCTATTTAGCGCCCCTTCTAAATCCCGCACGTGTGAACGCACTTTTTCGGCGATGAAAAACGCCACTTTGTCATCTAGTTCAAAGGCAATCATCGCGGCTTTCTTTTTCAAAATCGCCACTCGCGTTTCTAGATCGGGGGGTTCGACCGCAACGGAAAGCCCAGCACCAAACCGAGATTTAAGCCTTTCTTCGAGGTTTTCAACGTCCTTGGGGTATTTGTCGCACGTCAGTACGACTTGGCTACGCGAACTCAATAGCGTATTAAACAGATGGAAAAACTCCTCTTGGGACTTTTCTTTGCCAGCAATAAACTGCACATCGTCAACCAGCAATACATCGACTGCACGGTAGTGTTTTTTAAAGGCATCTATCTTGCCCTGTGAAATGGCATTAACCATTTCTGCCACGAATTGTTCAGCCGTTTGGTAAACGACTTTTTTCTTGGGGTTAATCGATTTGATTTGGTTACCGATGGCATGCATCAAATGCGACTTGCCTAACCCTGTCGAGCCATAAATCAATAGCGGATTGAAACTGCCATTCGGGTTATTGGCGACGCCCAAAGCAGATTTCGCCGCGATTTGGTTCGATGCACCTTCGACATAGCTATCAAAGGTAAACGTTGGGTTTAATGCACTGATGTACTTATCTTCGGCTTTACTCTGGCGTGGCGCGTCAAACAGCGTCGCTGGCGAGCCCAGTTTTACCGTAATCGTGACCTGCGAATCGATTTTTTTTGCGACTAACTCAATCGTCTGAATAAATCGCTTGTTGACTTCATCACAAACAAATTTATTGGGTGCATAAAGGATTAGTTCATTTTGCTTACTCAGCGCTTCTAGGGGCATGAGCCACCGAGAAACATCCTCTTCGTTTACGACAGTCGTTAGATTTTCCAGACAACTATCCCACAATGCATCAGACATATATTTTCCTAAAATTGATTTATCTTACGCCGGCTCTTGGCTGGCGATGCAATACGATGGGGTGATATTGATTTATTATAATGAGTAGTGGTACCCTACGGTTAGTGGTAGGGAGCGTTATTATAACGAGTCAACGCTTGGCTGACTATTGTTAATTGCATTAAATCGTCGATTGGGTACCTGCCAGTCATTGAGCGACGTCATTGAGCGCAGTCATTTAGTAAAGTCATTTAGCAAAGCAATCACCAAAACATGACGCTAACAACAAAGCCATCGACAACAAAGCCACCAATAATAAGCCGATTAAGGGTAACGATTAAAGGGCAAAAACTAAGGGTAAAGGCTAAGGGCAATCTTCGGCACGCACGGGGCGCACGCGCCGAAAATTAACGAGACGTTAATTGCCTGAGGCTTCCTTAATGGCTTGTCCCAAATCAGCGGGTGAACGAACGGTTCGTACACCAGCAGCCTCTAACGCTTTAAATTTATCTGCCGCTGTTCCTTTACCACCAGCGATAATCGCACCGGCATGCCCCATACGCTTTCCTGGGGGCGCGGTCACGCCCGCAATATAAGCGACGACGGGTTTGGTCACGTTAGATTGAATAAACTCAGCCGCTTGTTCTTCGGCTGACCCACCAATCTCACCCACCATGATGATGGATTTTGTCGCCTCATCGTTTTGAAACGCGGATAACACATCGATAAAGTTGGTGCCATTAATTGGATCACCACCGATGCCGACACAGGTGGATTGCCCCAAACCAATACTCGTTGTTTGGTGAACCGCTTCATACGTCAACGTGCCTGAGCGAGAAACAATCCCGACAGAGCCTTTCAAATGGATATGGCCTGGCATAATACCGATTTTACATTCGTCTGGCGTAATCACGCCAGGGCAGTTCGGCCCGACTAAGCGAACGCCTGTACCCCGTAGCGCACTTTTGACCTTCATCATATCCAGCACAGGGATGCCTTCGGTAATACAGATAACCATCTCAATGCCTGCATCGGCGGCTTCTAGGATTGAATCCGCCGCAAACGGCGGTGGTACAAAAATGACCGAAGCATTCGCGCCAGTTGCTGAAACCGCCTCGGCGCAACTATTGAAAACAGGTCGGTCTAGGTGAACTTGTCCGCCTTTACCGGGGGTGACACCACCGACAATTTGCGTGCCATAGGCGATACATTGCTCGGCATGAAACGTACCCTGAGAGCCTGTAAAACCCTGTACAATGACCTTTGTATCTTTGTTGATATAAATACT
The DNA here is from genome assembly GCF_009362845.1 of Ostreibacterium oceani. Taxonomy (NCBI): domain Bacteria; kingdom Pseudomonadati; phylum Pseudomonadota; class Gammaproteobacteria; order Cardiobacteriales; family Ostreibacteriaceae; genus Ostreibacterium; species Ostreibacterium oceani. The sequence goes on from NZ_WHNW01000001.1 coordinate 220,754, forward strand.
CATGATAGCTCCTCAGATTATTGGTTGGCTGCCGCAACGACAGCTTGCGCGGCTTTGGTTAGATTTTCTTCGGCCTGAATATTAAGCCCTGATTGTGCAATCATTTCACGCCCTTTTTCGACATTTGTCCCTTGCAGGCGCACGACTACTGGCACTGACAGTCCGACTTCTTTCGCGGCGGTAATGATGCCCTCGGCAATCAAGTCACAGCGCACGATACCACCAAAAATATTGACAAAAATTGCATTCACTTTATCCGATGACAAAATGAGTTTAAAGGCTTTGGTGACGCGTTCTGCCGTTGCACCACCACCCACATCAAGGAAATTAGCGGGGTCGCCACCGTGTAGCTTCACAATATCCATCGTCGCCATCGCAAGCCCTGCGCCGTTGACCATACAACCAATCGTGCCATCTAGGGCAACATAGTTTAGCTCGGCTTCTGCCGCTTCTGCTTCACGGCTGTCTTCTTGAGACGCATCGCGCATTTCAGCGATATCAGGATGGCGATATAGTGCGTTGCCATCGATGCCTACTTTGCCGTCCAGCGCCAATAAATTGCCTTCGCCCGTGACAATCAAGGGGTTAATTTCAATTAGCTCAAAATCTTTGGCCAAAAACAACTGATACAAGCCATTCATGACCTTGACTAAATGTGAGGTTTGCGCCTTGTCCAGCCCCATTGCAAAACCTAAACGGCGACCAATATACGGCTGAAAACCAGACGCCACAGGCACATGCACAGTAATGATTTTTTCTGGTGTTTTTTCAGCGACCTCTTCGATATCCATGCCGCCCTCAGACGACCCGATAAACGTAACGGATTGGCTTTCGCGGTCGACGACTGCCGACAAGTAAAGCTCGTTCGCAATGTCTAGCCCCTCTTCGATCAACACTGAATTAATGGGCAAAGCAACGCCACCCGACTGAAAGGTCGTCAAGGTATGTCCAAGCATTCCCTCGGCAAATGTCTTGACCTCATCAAGCGATTTTGCCACTTTGACACCGCCTGCTTTGCCTCGGCCACCTGCGTGGACCTGCGCTTTGACTACGGCAATTTCGCCACCGAGTTCTTTGGCTGCAGCGACGGCCTCATCAACCGTTGTTGCGACGATACCGCGTGGTGTTGGCACACCATATGAACGAAAAAGTGATTTCGCTTGATATTCATGAACATTCATCAGTAATTCCTGCCTATGTTTTAGTGTTAATTAAATTGTTTAATTCAAGATGCCTTGTATTGACCTTTGTTGTATTAGATGGCTGTTTTTTTGCTACTGCTTTTTTGCTACTTTTTGTTGCAGTCTATGCTAAATGTGCCGCAATCCCCCACGATAAACCTACGATACCACCTTGGCTAATGAGCCAATAGATGACTTAACAGCCAGTTAACAACAGGTTAATTTAACAGATTAATTTGGCGCGAAAATACGGTAAAAATGCGACATTAACCTGGCAATAGCCTGACAATACCAGAGCAATTTTAGCACAAAATAGTCTTTTTTTAGCAGTAAATCTTTTGTGTGTGTCCTTGCTGACTATGTGTGATTAGCCCTATAATACGGGTTTTATGCTTTTGGGAGCCGCCTTGTGCACGTGGATTATTTGATTATTGGCCAAGGAATTGCAGGTAGTTTGTTTGCACACGAGCTCAACCAACACAACCAAACGTTTATTGTCATCGACCAAGGCGCGCACAATGCCAGCAAAACCGCAGCGGGCATCTACAACCCTGTCGTACTCAAGCGGTTTACGCCCGTATGGCACGCGCAGCAACAAATCCAAGTCGCCCAAAATACCTTTGCCCAGCTATCACAAGCGTTAAACCTGACGCTAGACTACCCAACGCCAATTTGTCGTATTTTTCACGATGCGATGGAAAAATCCACTTGGTTAGACAAATCCACTCGGCCCGACCTTGCGCCCTATTTGGGCAAAACACACCCTGCGGGCGCTGCCGCATTGCACACCCCCAACGGCGTTGGCGAGGTCAAATTAAGCGGACGCATTGATGTCAAAGGCTCTTTATCTGCCATGAAAGCAACGCTGATGACAAACGCCCAATTACGCATTGCATCATTTGACTACGCTGCATTAACACCAATAGCACAGGGCTGGCGTTATCATGATATCACCGCACAGCACGTCGTGTTTTGTGAGGGCTTTGGGCTCAAAGACAATCCATTTTTCAACACGCTACCGCTACAGGGCAATAAAGGCGAAGTGCTACGCATTTACGCACCCAAATTAAGCCTGACCACGATTGCAAAAGGTGGGGTTTTTATCGCGCCACTACCCGAGGTCGATACCGCAACGTATTTTGTTGGCGCGACCTATAACTGGACCGACAAAGATGAGGCGCCTAGCGCTAGCGCCAAAGAAACACTACAACAAAAACTAAACACGCTGATTAAAGTACCATATGAGGTGGTTTCGCAGACAGCAGGTATCCGCCCAACGGTGATTGACCGCCGCCCACTGCTTGGCGAACACCCAACCCAGCGCGGACTATACGTACTAAACGGACTGGGTACGCGCGGTGTCATGCTCGGCGCAACGATGGCACAACAGCTCTATGCACATATTCAAAACAAAACCCCGCTGGATAACGCGGTATCGATTGCGCGGTTTTATTGAGCGCTGTACAGAAGTCGCCGTACAGAAGCCGCCGTATAGAACCCTCCGTGCCGCCACATAAAAAATTTCTGTTATTCATTGTTATTTTGGCAAAAATTCGCTACGCTTTACCTCTAGAAAATAAAACCCATTCGGAGACCATAATGAACCAAGAAAACCCACAAAATCCACAAAATCCCTATGAAACACCGCAGACAGAAGGGATTAACACCAATCACTTCTCAGCTGACCACGACATGGAGCTCGCCAGTCGCTGGGCGCGTCTAGGTGGTGCAATTATTGATTCGCTTTTACTTGGTGTTATCTCTATGGCGATTTTTATTCCTTTGGGATTAATTTCATTTGACCCTAACAAGCCTGCCAATCTAGTGGCAACACTTTTTACTTTTATTATTAGCTTCATACTCTTTGTTTTATTACAAGGTTATTTCCTTAAAAACGAAGGCAAAACCATCGGCAAAAAACTACTAGGCATGAAAATCGTGACGATGGATGGCGAGTTACCCGATTTTCTGCCACTAATTGGTAAGCGCTATGCCGTATTTTGGGTGGCGTCAATGATTCCTTTCATTGGCGGGTTAATTAGTCTAGTCAATGCGCTATTCATTTTCCGTGAAGATAAACGCTGTTTACATGACTTACTTGCGGGTACACAGGTCGTCAAAGACTAAACGGTAAACAATAAACAAAGCAAACATAAAACCCTAAATAATAGTCCTAGTAATCGCGCCTAACAACGCCGTCAACAACAACCGAATAAGCCGCGAGCTAACTATTTCACTTTGATTAAATCGCTGGAAATCATCGGATTTCAAGCGATTTTTTTTGTTTTTTGAGGCAAAAAATGGGATAATCCTCGTCATGCAAAACACCACCTCATTCATTGGTATCTCTCGCAGTTACCCGCAATAACACACAGACTCACACAGACTAATAACCATGTCGAACAAACCAACCAGTCATCTCGCATCCGCCGTCGTTTTAGCCGGGGCGCTTATCGCGGCCGTTGTTGCCGTTTTTTTATTCATTGCCTTAATGACTTACCACCCAAATGACTCTGCTTGGAGCCATAGCGGCAGTGGTCCTGTGCAAAATGCTTTTGGGGTTTTGGGCGCTTGGTATAGTGATTTTTCTTTTTCATGGATTGGCAAGCTAAGTTATTTAGTGCCCATTGCCTTGCTGGCGTTTTGTGTTCAAGCGTGGCTGGAAAAGGGCATAGACAAAGAAATTTTATCTTGGCGCTTATGTACGCTGACAACCGCCATTGCTTCGGGCTGTATCCTATGGGCAAAACACGACCCCAGCGCAATCAATAGCGTTGCCTTAACGGGGGGCGGGGCTTTGGGGGCGTGGTTGGCGATTGGCTTAGAAAAGAGCATCGGCTCTGTCTCAATTATTATGGCGCTATCCACCGCTATTTTCCTCATTTCACTCAGCGTGTTATTCAATATTCCTTGGCTAAAAATCAGCGAAGGCATTGGCGCGGGGATTTATCGTTTTGTCGCCACCCTGATTCATAAATTACGTGCCGAAAAATCCACAGCTAATGCCCCTAAAAAATCCCATGCAATCGCCGACACAGACGATAACGCATTACAAGAAAAAATTCGCATATTGAATAAGTTTGCTGAGAAAAAACGACAAACCAGCGAACCCAACGAAGCCAGCGAACCGCGCCGACATTTTACCATCAGCGATTACCATCACGGTCATGCTAACGGTCATGCTAACCGTCACGAAACCACAGAGCAAAGTCCGCAACAGACAGCAGCGCCAACAATGGCAGCCAACACCGCACAAACCGATTCTGATTTATCCAATGCCCCTGCGCACGAAAAGTCAGAGCCGACTTTTTTTAATTTTGATGCACTACCCGATAATCACTCGCCAAGTGATGACGGCACGTTTGACGCGATTGATACCTATTTTGACCCCCGTACTTTATCCGAGAATTCATTGCCCGAGAACTCGTTATACAAAAACACAGCACCCGACACTGCCTATCACGATGATGAGGATGCCCACACGCAACCCGTTAGCACCGACAGTATAGATGCTGAACCCTTTGTTTTTGATCGTTTTTCATCGCGCACTGATGCGTCTGATTTGGTCGAGCCTAGCCCCGCGCTAGCTAAATCTTGGCAAGAACCCGCCACCACCGATAACCCAGCACATTGGGATGACCCGATAACGGCTTTCGCAACCGAATCCGATGCCACGCCCAATGCAACGCCTAAAGCTGAACCCAATACAGCATCAAATACGACGGCCGCCACCCAACAAAAAGTCAGTATCGGTAAAGCCTACGAAGCCAATACCGCAATGACCGATAAAGTAAACGGCAAAATACGCGACAAAGCACGCGGTAACGACAGCCCAAGCCCATCCCGTCAGCCCGAGCGCCCTTATCAATTTCCGCCGGCCAGCTTACTCGATGAGCCACCTGCCCAAAAAAACGCCTATACCGAAGACACACTCGCCGACATGGCCGGCATTTTGGAACGAACGCTAAAGCAATTTAATGTAGAAGCCACCGTCATGCACGTCTCCCCTGGGCCTGTGATTACTCGATTTGAAGTCGATTTAGCGCCAGGCGTACAGGCTAGAAAAATCACCGCACTATCTACCGATTTGGCGCGCGCCTTGGCAGTCAATGGTGTTCGAGTTGAAGAGGTCATTCCAGGTAGCTCCTACGTCGGCTTAGAAGTACCCAATAAACAACGACAAATCGTTTATTTCAAAGACGCCATACGCTCTGCCCCTTTCCAAGACAGTCAATCGCCACTTACCCTCTCGCTTGGCGCTGATATTTCAGGCAAGCCCGTCGTCGCTGATCTAATGAAAATGCCACATCTACTGGTTGCAGGCACAACAGGCTCAGGCAAATCGGTGTGTATCAACACCATGTTGCTGTCTATGCTTTACAAAGCATCACCCAAAGACCTGCGGCTGATTTTGGTTGACCCCAAAATGCTAGAAATGTCGATGTACGCAGACATTCCACACCTACTTACCCCTGTCATCACCGACATGAACGAAGCAGAAAATGCACTCACGTGGGCCGTCGGTGAAATGGAACGGCGCTATCAGCTAATGGCAGCCATGAAAGTGCGTAAAATTGATGCATTTAACCAGCTGGTTGATGATGCCACCGCGCGTGGTGAAACAATCAAAGATCCGCTGTGGGAGCCTAACGAAGGCACTGGCTACACACACCACCCTGATTTAGCGCGCTTACCCTTTATCGTTATCGTTATCGATGAACTCGCTGATATGATGATGGTAGTCGGGAAACAAGTCGAGCAGCTCATTGCAAGACTCACACAAAAAGCCCGCGCCGCTGGCATTCATGTGATTCTCGCGACCCAGCGCCCTTCGGTTGATGTCTTGACAGGGCTGATTAAGGCCAATGTCCCCACACGTATTGCCTTTCAAGTATCTTCTAAAGTCGATTCACGCACGATTATTGACGGCCAAGGCGCTGAGTACTTATTAGGCCATGGTGATATGCTTTATGTGCCACCTGGCGTATCGCATCCACAACGCTTGCATGGTGCCTTTGTTGACGATGCCGAAACCGATCGTGTCACGGATTTTATCCGAGCCCAAGCCGAGCCCAACTATATCAACAGCATCACGGCGAAACAAGACCCTGCCAGCCTAGGCGCATTTGGCGCCAGCGAAGCAGCTGATAAAGAAGACGCAGACCCTTTGTATCCTGAGGCCATTGAAATTGTGTTAACCTCAGGAAAGGCTTCGATTTCTAGTGTGCAACGCCAATTGCGTATCGGCTATAATCGCGCAGCGCGTATGATTGAGGATATGCAGGCACAGGGTATTGTCAGCGAACCCGTCAACGGCGTCAGAAAGGTCCTCGGGCCGCCACAAAATTAGCCGCCACAAAATTAGCGTCCAAATCAAACAAAGCGGGCTGAAAACAACGCAACGCAATGAAAAACAATGAAGAACAAAGGAAAACAGCCCGCTAAAAGCAACCCCCTAAAAGCAAACCGCTAAAAAGCATTAATCACGCCAATGTCCATCAATCAACCCATCGCTAGTCGCCAATTACTAACCGAAGACGGCAATGTCATCACGGTGACGATTGGACAACCTGAAATCGTTGCTGATAATGCTGCTGATAGCATTGCTGATAGCGACAAAGACTGGTCGTGTCCATTCACCATCACAGGGTTTGCCACAGATATTGACGGACAAGCCTACGGCGTTGATGCGCTACAAGCCGTGCAGTTAGTTTCGTCTGCCATACGACAAGCACTGGAAAAAACAAACGAGACGCTATACTGGCACGAAAATGCATTTTGGCAGGCTGGCTTTCCTTATCTAATCGAATCATTTGGCGATGCCAACATCGAATCAGAAATCCTTTTGGAAATGCACCAGCGCTTAACCAAAAATAACCCACTGAATGTGTCGCTGAATAAACCATCAAAATAGAGAACAATACCGCCTCAAATTGCGTTAATGAGGCGGTGTTTATTACTTGTGGAGTAACAATAGACTAAGGGAGAATGCGCTAACCGTGCAACAATTCGATTTGCCGTACGTCGCTATCGATTGATTATACGCACTGAACTCAGCAAACTTTGAAACGTTGCAATAGACTGTTGATAATAATATTGATTCACGGCTTTATACGTAAATTGATAAAAGTAGTTAGAATCCATCGGTATTAATAAGCTATTTACACGATACTTGAGCCCATCAGAATCGACAATAATACGCTCAAGAGCAACCGCTGATGCCCCGTCTTGAGTCGTCGTCTGTTGTTGTGATATCAGCTCATATCTAAGCGGAGACGTCTGTGCAATCAATTCTTTTTCATGCTCTATAAATTGATTTGCTAGGGCAAATAAATCCCCATCGGGCCTAAACGTATTATCATCTTCGGTTATGTCCGAATAACGAATTTTAGTTATACGAATCGAATCTACCGATGGGCTGGTAAATACATATTCGTAAGCGTCTGCACCATTGATTTTACTAGTGTGTTTGCGCCAATCTTTATTAGGTTCTGTGAATTCAACACGGCTCTTGCTGCTACCAATTGATGACACTTCACCCGCACTATCTTTCCAAGCAACACAGCCTGCTAACAAGGATAATAAAAAAACAACTGATATTTTTTTCAATGTATTCATCGTGCTTCTCTGTCAAGTGGTACTAAAAAATCTGTGAATAATCGGCGCATTCGCAAATTACCCTCTCTATTTGAATGATCAAAATCACTTGAGCCACTATGATTTCTTGCGGCATCTGCTGGCTTATCCAGTCCGCTTGCTCCACTATAGCCGTTGACCCATGCAACATCTCCTGTATTGACATTGATGACTGCCGCACCTAAATACGAACTACCAAAACCAATCGTTATCGGAACGCCAGCTACGCCACCAGCCGTGGCTAAAAGTGCGTTCAAAAAAATTCGTCCACCCGTTGAATTTGCCTCACCACCATACAAAAAGAGTACATGCGTTACACCAGCTTGCTGAGCCGCAGGCAATGAATAAGGTAGCTTAATTGGATTTTTTTCGTAATAGGCTTTCCAGACTGGAGTCGGACGAAGTTTAAATTCATTGTAGTCAAACAGTAATGCTTTATAGGTTGCTATTGCTTGCTGCATTACTTCGTCGTCTATCGCCAAGGGTCGCACGTCAAATCCTTGTTCGGTTAGCGCGTTAATAGCTTCTTCTTGGATCACGCGATTCGCACTTTCTGATTGACTAGGGACAAATTTTATCTCATTAACGCCATAACTAAATATACTCACATTAGCAGGAGGAGCAGCTAATGCGAGGTTGCTTGACTCAGGTAGTGTTTCTGTCACCAGCGTTGCGTTGCGATAAGGACTTGAAACACATCCTGCTAATAGCGCACTCGCCAATATAGGGGTAATTATATGTAATTTCATCAACGTACTTTTTTGTAAGTTCAAAGTTATGACAACGCAAAAACCAATGCAGGTATCGCTTCATTCAAGTCCGCAACTAACCCATAATCAGCGATTTGGAAAATCGGCGCATCGGGGTCATTATTTATCGCGACAATGACTTTGGAATCTTTCATACCTGCTTGGTGCTGAATTGCACCCGAAATACCAATGGCAATATACAAATCAGGAGCAATCACTTTGCCTGTTTGACCGACTTGGTGGTCGTTGGGGCAAAATCCTGAATCCACCGCTGCACGGCTAGCACCCAGCGCGGCATTCAATTTTTCAGCAAGCGGTGTCAACTGCCCAAAATAATTCTCTTTCGAGCCCATACCGCGACCGCCTGAGACGACAATGCTGGCTGTGGCCAATTCAGGACCTGCGTTGTCTGCTAGCTTGGCTTCGACAAACTGAGACAATCCGCTGTCACTACCCGCCGCAATCCCTGCCGTAATCGAGACAATCTCAGCACTACCGCCCGAAGCAGGTGCAGAATCGAATTTGGTGGCACGAACCGTGATGACTTTTTTCGGGTCATTGCTGCGGACTTCAACAATCGCGTTGCCAGCGTATATCAAGCGCTCAAATACTTCATCAGACTTAACCGCTGAAATTTCAGATAGTTGCATGACATCGAGTAGCGCCGCAATCCGCGGCATGATATTTTTGCCTTGGGTTGTCGCGTTTCCTAGAATATGCGTGTAGTCGCCTGCGATAGCCACAACAGCTGGTGCGATATTTTCGGCTAATGCGTGCGCAAACGCCGCATTTTCACCCGTCAATACTTTATCAACCCCTGCAATAGCCGCTGCTTTTTCAGCAACGCTTGATACGCCATCCCCCAAAACGAGCGCATGCAACTCACCGCCAATCTGCGACGCTGCCGTGATGGTATTCAACGATGCGGCGTTAATTTCTTGATTATCGTGTTCGATTAATACTAAAACAGCCATTTTAAATTACCTTTGCTTCGTTTTTAAGTTTATCGACCAGCGCCTCAACGCTGTCTACCAAAATCCCTGCTTGACGTTTTTCTGGCTCACGAATTGAGACCAAAGCCAACCGTGGTGTCAAATCAATCGACAACTCAGCAGCTGTTGTTTTGTCTACTGGTTTTTTCTTTGCTTTCATGATGTTAGGCAGTGACGCAAAGCGTGGCTCATTGAGACGCAAATCCGTGGTAATGACGCTAGGTAACGTCACGGCAAGCGTCTCCAATCCACCATCGATTTCACGCGTAACATTCGCGCCACTATCAGTCAATTCGACCTTGGACGCAAACGTTGCTTGAGACCAACCCAGCAAGGCGGATACCATCTGCCCCGTCTGATTGGCGTCATCGTCAATGGCCTGTTTGCCCAAAATCATCAACTGCGCGTTTTCTTTTTCGGCAATGGCTTTGAGTACTTTGGCAACGCCTAGCGATTCGACTTCCCCGTCGTGCTCGACCAAAATACCGCGATCAGCACCCATCGCGAGCGCTGTGCGAATGGTTTCTTCGGATTTAGCAGGCCCAATCGAGACAGCGATAACTTCGTCGGCTTTGCCTGCTTCTTTCAGACGCACCGCTTCTTCTACGGCAATTTCATCAAAGGGGTTCATTGACATTTTCACATTGGCGGTTTCAACGCCTGTGCCATCTGCTTTTAACCTAATATTGACGTTATAGTCAATTACGCGTTTTACGCCTACTATGATTTTCATATATTTACCTTATATTCAATTAAATCAGTTAGTTGATTTCTTCGTCTTTTTTTGCTTTTATGCGCATTATTCGTTCGCATTATTCGTGCGCATTACTGGCGCAGCTTTTCATTTTCTTTATCGTACGGCGAAGCAGGAATAACGGTGGCGCTGTAGTCTTCACCAAGAATTCTTACCTTAACTTCGGTACCCACCTTAGTCAACTCTGGTGGTAACATCGCGAGTGCTAATGATTTTTCTACGCGAAAACCATAGCCGCCTGAGGTAATTCGACCAACGACTTGACCTGCTTTGTAAACCGCCTCAGAACCGCGTGCATCGGCATCTTTAACGCCGTGTATTTCCAAGGTTACCAGCTTATTTTTAAGCCCCTTTTCTTTCCAATCAAGCAAGCCCTTTTTGCCGACAAATTCTTTGTCCGTTTTGATAAAAAAGCCCAAGCCCGATTCGTATGCGGCGTATTCTATCGACATTTCGGTGCCCACCAAGCAATACGATTTTTCCAAACGCATACTATTCATGGCATAGATACCAAACGGCTTAATATCAAATTCAGCACCCGCTGCGAGCACTTTGTCTAGGATATACGCCTGCATTTCGATTGGGTGGTGAAGCTCCCAGCCATATTCGCCCACAAAGTTAACGCGAATCGCCTCGGCTGTCGCCGCGCCAACATTAATTGTTTTGCCTGATAGCCACGGGAAAGCAGGCGTCGATAAATCAGCATCGGTTAATTTTTCTAGCACCTTACGAGAATTCGGCCCTGCTAACACCAGCACCCCCATTTGGGTGGTGATTTTTTGCAAATTGACACTGCCGTCTTTGGGGACTGCTTTTAACAAGTAATCCCAATCGTGGGCCTCTTGTGCGCCCGCTGAAACCAGATAATAGTCTTGCTCCCCGCGCTTATACACCGTAAATTCAGCTAATACACCGCCTTGCTCTGTCAACAGATACGTTAGTGCAATACGGCCTTTTTTCTTAGGGATGGTATTCGTCGTTAGACTATTTAACCACGCTTCGGCGCCTGGGCCTGTACACGTAAACTTAGAAAACGCCGACATGTCTAATACACCGACATTATTCATCACGTTTCGGCATTCTGCACCAACACAATCAAAATAGTTCGACCGTCGGAAAGACCATTTCTCAACAATTGCCTCGACGGCATCGGTGTCGCCTTTATTGGGATTTGCGTAGTTTTTATCCCACAGAACATCGCCTGTTGATTGTTCGTTTTCAGGCAAAGTGTAGTCAAGCGAAGGCTTAAACCAATGCGCTCTCTCCCAACCGAACGTATCGCCAAACACACCGCCCAAAGCTTTTAATCGTGGGTAACTCGGGTGGGTGCGGAGTGGGCGTGCGGCTTCGCGTTGCTCATCGGGGTAATGCGTCTTAAACACGTGGTCATAGGCTTCCTCGCATTTTTTGACCAAAAAGCCGCGCGTCGCATAATCACCAAAGCGACGGGGATCAACGCCTAACATATCAATGGTTGGCTCGCCGTCTATAATCCATTCTGCCAACTGCCAGCCTGCGCCGCCTGCCGCTGTAATGCCAAAAGAATGGCCTTCGTTTAGCCAGAAATTTTTCAAGCCATGACCAGCAGGGCCAATAATGGGATTCCCGTCTGGTGTATAGGCGATTGCGCCGTTGTAGACTTCTTTAACCCCTGCTTCACCAAAGTACGGCACGCGCTCAATCGCCGTTTCAATATGCGGCATGAGTCGGTCTAAATCACCATCAAATAATTCGTATTTTGTGCCCTCTGCTGGGCCGTCAACATAACAAGCAGGTGCGCCTTCTTCGTATGGCCCTAGCAATAAACCACCCGCCTCTTCGCGCATATACCAACCCGAATCTGATTCGCGTAATACGCATAATTCTGGCTGGCCATCTTGTTTGCGCTTTAATAGGTCGGGATGCGGCTCAGTCACAATAAACTGGTGCTCAACTGGCATCACGGGGATGTTTATGCCAACCATCTCGCCTGTTTTTCTGGCATAAGACCCTGTGCAAGAAACGACGTGCTCTGCAAGAATATCACCCTTGTCGGTTTGCACTAGCCACTTACCATCAGCTTGTTGAACAATCCCTGTCACACTGGTGTGTTCGTAAATTTTACCACCGTTGTTGCGCGCGCCTTTTGCTAGCGCTTGCGTCAAATCCGCTGGCTGGATATAACCATCCTCGGTATGCTGAATCGCACCTAATAAGCCATCTGTATTGACATAATCCCATTTGGCCTTAATGTCTTCTGGCGTTAGCCATTTAACATCGATGCCGATGGTTTTAGCGACGCCTTCGTAGTACAAATATTCATCCATACGGTCTTTTGTTTTGGCCAAACGGACATTTGATACCACAGAAAGCCCTGCGTGCATTCCAGTCTCTTCGTCTAAGCGATTGTATAAATCAACTGAATATTTATGAATTTTGCCGACAGAATAACTCATATTAAACAAAGGCAAAAGACCTGCAGCATGCCATGTAGACCCTGATGTCAAGTCATGTTTTTCTAGCAGGACGCTGTCTTCTCCCCAGCCTTTTTTAGCGAGGTGATACAGGGTTGAAACGCCAACAACACCGCCACCGATAACGACTACTTTTGCCTCTGTTTTCATATTAATTCCTCTTATCTCTTGGACAGCAACAAGGGTCGCATAAAATGATACGACCCTCAAAGTTGCCAGTGGTTTGTTTATTTTTATTTACTTTAAACGGCCTATAGAATAACGCGCCCTTTCACGAAATTCAAACGCTGCGCTAACAAATGTCGTTTTAGCAACACAGAAACGCAGCGGTTTATTGTCGCCTAAAAGTCGCTTAAAAAATTTCAGAAGATAAAATTAGGTTAATCATTCGTGATTTTGATGGGTAGTCTTTTTCTTCATCGACATCTTGATAGCGGTAACCTTCATGAATTTTGATTGCTTGGCAAATCTCATCGAGCTTGCCTTGGAAGTACGCCAAGGTTTTATCTGAGTACAAGTCATCTTCTGACAAGCTGTAATTAACGGCAATATGCCCATTGCGCGTCAAAATGATACGATTTAGTGTCCGATTAATCACTTTTTGATAAAAGTCTTTTAGCGCAATGCCAAACTCAAGCATCTGTTTATCCGCTTGATACGCAGGTCGTGGCCACCAGTCATCAAAAAATATCGACTCTTCGGCACCCCAGCGCGCTTCTCGATTAATAATTTCTAAATCAATTTCAATTTGTTTTTTCGCCTCGACAATATCGATGGCCTCCTGTGGATCAATCACATAGCCATGATCGATGTAAGCAATGGTGACGAATGAAAAAAAATCAAACGTCTCATCAATGTTTTTATCGATGAAAAGCGCATGATAGTGAGGCAAATCAATCGCCTCTACCGTCCATATTTCGGCCAAGCGGTCGCGTGCCTGCGCCTCGTAAACCCCATTGAAACTGGTCAATTGGCTTTCATCAATGCTGAGCGCCAAACGCGCTGTGTGAATCTCTATCATGCGTTTATTATACAGATTATCGGTTGTTTCACTGACTTTTTATTATCCATTTGCTATGACACGCTGATTGCTACTCGGATTTGCTCGCCTCAGCAGCCTCTGTAGCCTCAGCAGCCTCAGTGGCATCATTAGCATTTGTACCATCATTGGCAGGGGCTTTTGGCTTGACGCCTGTCAATTCCTCGAACAGTGCATCGAGTTTTTCACGGTCAAATGTCAGCCCTTCAGGCCCCTGAAAACTGGCACGCGCATTGCTGATTACCGTGCCGCTATACTGGTCTTCTAAGCCCTCGATAATCTGGTTTTCTAACGTTTTGTTATAAGGAATCAACCCGCCTGGGTGGCGCTTGGCAATGCTAACAATATGATAGCCGGTTTTATCATCGATGATTTCAGAGACCTCGCCGACCTCTAGTTCGCGGATGATATCTCGAATTTCTCGGGTTAAACGCGATGGGTTTGCTTTGGGAACAATGCCCTCGCTATTGGTTCCGTTGATTGCTGTACGGTATTTTTTAGCAGCCTCGGCAATGGTCATCTCACCTGATTTAATGGCGTTTAGCACGGCTTCTGCCTGCGCTTTGCCGTCGGCAACCGCCTCGGGGTTGTCGTAGCGTACAAAAAGAAGATGATAAAAATCAACTAATTCGTCTGCTTTGTACTTGTCAGGGTTTGCATCGTACTCTTGTCTGGCGGCAACCGACAAATCACCAACCTCAGCAAGCCGTGCTTTGACTTTTTCTTTTAGGTAATAGTTGATATAAAATCGATTTAGCGTCATATCTTTGATTATTTCAAAGTGTTCATTTTGATCGATATTTTCCAAAACGTTCTTTGCCATGTATTTATTGTCAAATAGATTTTCTATAAACTTAGTCAGGTTTTCAGGATTTCGATTAAAACTGTCTATCTGTAATTTTGACAAATCAGCGATTGCCGCACGGATTTCTGCTTCGGATAAGCTGACGCCATTTCTTTCCATCAATGCATCCGAAGCTTGCCCCAAACTGGCAACAAATAATAAGCTGAGTAACGTTTTTTTCATTCTAATTTTCCCCTGTTTTTAAATTTATAATCTATTGATTGCTGAAAATATTTGAGCCAATTGCTATGGATATACATCGATATACTCGCTTAACGACTTGGCTAACGATTGATGGTTTCGTTCAAATCAAATATTGGCAATAAAATAGCTAACACAATCAAAAAAATCAACCCACCCATAATTAAAATCATGACAGGTGCTAACAGCGCCGTCAATGTTTTTATACGAGACTGGCTTTGGTGCTGATAAATCTGACCTGCTTTGCCTAGCATTTCTGCTAACCTAGCACTACGCTCGCCACTGTCAATCAATTCTATCAACATGCCTGGAAAAACGTGTTTCTCAGTCATTAAGGATTGTGCCAGTGATTTGCCTTTTTGGACTTCTTGATACGCATTGTCTGCGACGGCTTTCATCGCTGCATTGGCGAGTGATTGATTGGCAATTTTTAATGCATCAACGAGTCGCACGCCTGCATTTAGCAGCATAGACAAGGTCAGGCTATAGTTTGCTGCATGATAGGATTTTATAATCGGTGACAATAGGGGTAATTTCAGCCACAAAGCATGCCATGCGCGTTGATTATCCGCTTTATTGACGTAGCGTTTCACCAAAAAAATCAACACCACCAATGCGCCAAAAAAAATCAGTCCATACTGGCGAATCAGTTCGCTCAATGCCAGCAAAGCATTCGTCATGAGCGGCAGTGATTGGCCGCTGCGGTTAAACACATTAACCACATCTGGCACGACATTAATCAACAAATAAGCAATCATCAGAGTTGCCACTACAAATAAAATAATCGGGTAAATCAGGGCTTGTTTGACGCTATCTTTTAACTGATTTGCACCCTCGGCATAGTCCGCCAAGCGCTCCAATATCGTTGCAAAATGCCCTGATTCTTCCCCTGCAGACACGGTGGCACAAAATGTTTTATCAAAAATTTTAGGGTACTCTCCTAGCGCCCGATAAAATGGAATCCCTTCACTCACCCGTGCATACAATGCTTGGCTCAGTGTTTGTATTTTGGCTGACTGGCTTTGTCGTGCACAAGACTGTAACGCTTTTTCTAGCGTATAGCCCGCCCCCAGCAACGTCGCCAGCTGCCGAATAAACAAGGCCTTTTCCGCAGTCGCAAGGGTGATACGGGTTTTGTGACGCGAGGATTTTAGCTCGGTTATCTCAAATACCGTCAGATCGGATTGACTGAGTTTTTTCTTGGCAGCCAATGCATTTTCTGCATTGATTTTTCCTGAAATCGTTTTCCCTGTTTCGTTAATCGCCTGATAGCGAAATAATGCCATTGATTTGCCTATGAATTATTGCTGGTTTTGCTTGGGCTGTGTTGTTTTCGCTACGTTATCAAGCAAAGTTACTTGGCACGTTACTTGGCTACGTTTTGCACAAATACGTGTGATTTGTACGATTAGTGATTTGTACGATTAGCCATACCAACTACCATACCAACCACGACGCCAGCCACAATACCGACCACGATGCCACAACTCAACTATCGCAGTCAGTCGCATTATAGCATTATCGAGCAAGGATAAGCCAGCCACCTCACCATCAAACAATTTATTAACGCGGGTTACGCGGTTACGTCGAATTAAATGTCGAATTAAATGCCGAATTAAATCAGAACTAAATCGGCTCGAGTGTGGCCATATTGGGTGGCATATTCTCCAAAGCGGCTTGTGTGCGACTATCAACCATATAGATAACGACACTATCGCCCGCTGTCAACGCCAAACTCGGTGGAACAGGTAGCCGTTTTTTGGCGTTACTCCCTGTATCAGGCACCTGACCTAATCGTACTTTTTCACCCGTTTTGCGCTGAATCCACGCCACACAATCCATTCCATCTACACTAATATCTTTGACGCTGACAAAGGTAATGTTGCTATCGTTTGCCGCGACTTGCCAGACGACTTCGGTCGCATCCGTTGACATAATGTCGGCGCGCAAGTCAGGCTGAACGTGATAGTAAAAACTCACCATAAAGGCGACGACCAGGGTCGCAAAAGCGGGGACAAGATAGTGCCAAAATCCACCATTTTTTCGCCCCCCTTTTTTGGGTTTTGCTGGGGCTGCGTTTGTTGCGTTTGAAGTTTTTGACGCTTCTGAAGCTTCTGAAGCGGCAGGTTTTAGCGTGTTTTCTGTATCAAACGCCAACTGTGAGGCAATAGACTGCCAAACCCGCTCAGGCGGTGTCACAGGCGTTGTTTTTTCGTCTAATTGCGCAAAGACTTGCTGCCATTGCAGCAACCGTTGCTGCAATGCCGTGTCTGTATCCAATGCCGTTTCGATTGCATGACGATCCCCTGCTGGCAATAAATGCAGAATATAGTGGATTAATTGTTCGTCATTGATTTTTTTCATTTGTTCATTCTGTTTTAATGTCTAGCCAGCGCTTTTGGTTACCGTTTATCTCGACTGGGCTTTTCTCGTTTTTGCAAACAAGCGCGTAAATGCTTAATACCACGATGAAGCCATGTTTTAATCGTCCCTATCGGCTGCTGAATCTGTTCAGCAATTTCTTGGTGCGTATAACCTTCTAAATAAGCTAATAAAATCACATCACGGTAATTGTCTCCAATTGATGCTAAGCAGTCATGTACCGAGGCCATCTGATCATCATTTAAGGCCAGTACCTCTGGATTGTCGTTGTCGTATACGGTCTCAATATCAGCCACCCCATCGTCATATTCGTCATGACTCTCAACGTGTCTTGCATTTTTACGAACAATATCAATCGACTTATTGCGAATAATTGCACCCATCCAAGTCATTGCTTGCGATTTATCAGGGTCATAATATCTGGCATTTTCCCAAATTTTAACGAAACCTTCTTGTAAGGCTTCTTCTGATAGTCGCGCTTGTTTAGTTATACGCAATGAAATCGCAAATAGTTTCGCGGAGGTTAATTCGTATGTCTCTCGAAAGGCCTGTTGATCAGATAATGAAACCCGACCCAGCAAAGCGGCTAAATACGCACTGTCCTTACTCGTATTATCCTTACTCATATTGTTTATCCTGATATTCACAAAGGTCTTCGATAATACAACTACCGCAACGTGGTTTACGGGCAACACAGGTATATCGACCTAATAAAATTAACCAATGGTGGGCATCTAGCAAAAAAGGTGTGGGTATTTTTTTCATTAGCTGGTCTTCAACCTCGCGAACCGTCTTGCCTGGTGCAATTTTGGTGCGATTACTCACGCGAAAAATATGGGTGTCAACCGCCATCACGGGTTGGCGAAACGCCGTATTCAATACGACATTTGCTGTTTTACGGCCGACACCGGGTAATTTTTCGAGTGCAACACGGTTGTCAGGCACTTGTCCTTGGTGCTCGGTTAACAGTTGCTGGCATAACCGAATGATATTTTCTGCTTTGGTATGATACAACCCAATGGTTTTAATATACGTTTTAAGCCCATCGACACCCAGTGCTTTAATTTGTGCAGGCGTATTTGCCACGGCAAATAATTTTTCGGTGGCCTTATTCACCCCTTTGTCAGTCGCCTGTGCAGACAACACAACGGCAATCAACAGCTCAAACGTGGACTGATAATTCAGCTCTGTTTTCGGGTGCGGGTTGGCTGCCTGTAGGCGCGCAAATAGTTGCTTTCGTTTGGCTAGATTCATGGCTAACGTCTATTAATGATGGCATTAGTATATGACAACTTTCAGTCTTCACAAAACGTTAGACCATTAACGATGAATGAATTTGGTTAACTTCATGATGGCAATGCCCATAACAGGCATTCGCTCATCCATCCAGCCACCCATTCGTCATCCATTCGCAACACACTGACGATACAAGAAAAATACATCAAAAGCACATCAAAAACGCATCAACTAAATAGCCCAAACGGTTACGCCCAGCAATTTACATAATTCACAAGCCCGCGATGTTTTATTGTTAGGTGATGAAGTTGCCTTGTACGCGGATGCGGCATACGCCTCTAACGAAACCCGAGAGACGTTAGCGCGTTTAGGGATTGACGATCAAGCGAATCGTAGCAAGCCGTTATCAAGCGCCGACTTGCTTCGCAATAAGCGCATTGCGCTCACCGCTTCAACGGCAAAGCAGAACGCGTTATCCGCACTATTATGAAAATGTAGCACGCAAAACAATTGTTTAAAGGTGATGCGAATAGACGATTAGAATTAACTCGATTCATCAATTTTTACAATTCCGTCAAACCGCACAAAAGTTTGAACAACGCAACACCTTATGAGATACTTAGTCAGCACTTTGGGTTAACCTAACTGTAAACAAAGCGAGGGTTTATTACATTTAATCTTCTATTATTGATTTGCCTAGAATACGCATCACTCTATAAGTTATAGGATTTAATCTTGGATCATTATTGTTGATTGCATTATTGTGACAATATGATCCATTGAGCTCCCCAGAACCTTGGGGCCATTTATACCATGGAGTAAAAGCTAATACAGCAGAAATATCATTTTTTGCAGCATAGTTATGAAATCCCCAGGTTATTTCAGCAAGTTCAGGGTCTGAATTTGCTGCGCCTGCATATAGACATTTTGTTGCTGCTGGTACGACATAATAATTGTCAATATCTGGAAATTTAGCTTTTAACTTCCCAGTCATCTTCTTCAAGCGGTACGAATAATGCGTAGAGGTATTGGGTGTGCCAACTGAGAAGTATTCATTGACACCAATGTAATCCAAGTATGGTGACAAGATTGCATTTGAATTAACTGGCGCGCTGTCTAACCCAGGATGTGAAAGAACAATCATCGTAGGCATTCCCGTCGCTTCTTTTAAGTCCTTAAGACGAGCTTTGATTTCTGTATTATCTCTGTCACGCCAATAGGGTTCATCAAAAGCATACAAAGCGATAAATAAAGCTTTATATTTTATACTGTAGCCAGGGATATTTTGATTTAATTGATCATTTATACTAATGCCTGCCTGCTGGCCATGTCCCCATTCGGTACTAAGAATACATTTTTTAGGGTAGCATTTTCTATACGCATCATAACCTGAACCCAAAGAGTATATATCTTTAACATGATTAAAATTTGTGAAATTTTTTGTAATTAATGCACCTCCTATTGTGCCAGAGCCAAAAGGATTGCCTTCCGCGAAATAATATCCGTAGTGTTTTAATTTTTTGTTTGAGCTTGCAGCTGTTTTAATAATAAAATCATCGAAACTGGTAACGTGACTAGCAGAAGTTATATAAGAACCTAAATAAGCATAGGTTGCCGATGGAATCGATCGGCTTAAATAGCCTGAGCAAGCTCGACGACCATTAACTGTAATGTTATAAAGCCTATTTGTAATATCAATGTTAACTTTATATGTATTACTCGATGGCACCCTACAGTTTGGGTGATAATTGCCTCGCTCCAAAATTTGAATTCCGCCATCTGAGGTAATTAAAAAACCAAACTCTACAGTTGAGTCTGCAACCCACCCTTTCCCAAATCTATTATCATCAAGCATGAAAGATGCCCAATTGGAACTAAATCTATCTCTTTTTATAGGATCTACTGTAAAAGAAATATTATAATTTCTATTATACCCTGACGAAATTGGTTTATTAAGCCTTACTGCATTAGGCTCTACAAAAAAAGATAGACTGTTTCTGTTGTAGGGGTGGTTGACTTGTGAATATGAAACATTAGGTGCCACAGATGT
The DNA here is from genome assembly GCF_009362845.1 of Ostreibacterium oceani. Lineage (NCBI taxonomy): Bacteria > Pseudomonadati > Pseudomonadota > Gammaproteobacteria > Cardiobacteriales > Ostreibacteriaceae > Ostreibacterium > Ostreibacterium oceani. The sequence goes on from NZ_WHNW01000001.1 coordinate 241,271, forward strand.
GTACCATTTCCCGCTAACCCTAGACCAATCGCCACCATTTATGCCATCTAAATAAAGCTGTCTTTGGCGTAACTCAGTATTTAAACCATAATTTGTAGCTTGATGAGAGCTGACTGAGGTATCAAAATTGTCATAATACTTAAACTCATAGTCTTTTCCAGCAAAAGAAAAGAATGGCAAAATTCCAAAAATTAAAACAGCAAATCTCTTCATGTGTACAGCCCTCAGTTTTAGTTGAATTTAATTGGTTAGTATGCGTGTCGTTGCACTTGCCTACTTTTACAAAGGATAATCCAAATAATGAATCACTCTAATTTCTGTTGTACCGATATATGCCCAAACCAGAGCCACTAATTCCCATTGACATAGCATCAAACCCATCAAATTGATCGAAAACTTCATGCAAAATTGCAACATCAGTTAATTTGAAGTTCGTCCACCTTGGGTCGCTGGCACTTAAAGAGGGAATTGATATTTTCTTAGAGCAATTATTATAAGTTGGACGCGCGGCACAAAAACTATTTATATCTTTCAGCATGTTAATAAATTTTTGCCTAGTAATTTGTACCCTAAAGCTTTTACTAAAAGTTGAAAGCCCCCCTTGAGTAGGTGAAAAACCAAAATGCAAAGGAGAATTCATGTATTTATTATCAGAATTAATGCTTGCGCTTGTAAAGGGAATACCTCTGCTGGTCGGAATATTACCCCCATCATGCATTACCCGAGTATACTTAATATCCGTCCGCATCCTGTTATCATATATTAAAAATAGGGTAGCGAAGGTTTGGTTTGTCACAATGTCTTTAAAGTAAGCATACATTACAACCTGTCCAACACCAGAGCCACCCGCCGTATAAATTTGATTCATCTTGAGATTATTGATTTGCAACCATAATTCATCATAGACATTATCAAATACTGTTTTCGGAGTTGACAGAACATACGAATATACCGTGTTATGGCCTCCTCCATTCACGTCATTTGCTTCATTATCGAGTGCGTAGCGGTTTATAAATGAACCGAATTTACCACAATCAACCTGAAATGCAGAATAATTGTTTATTGAATCAGGCAACCAAGGATAGCCACCAGTTTTTTTGGTTGCTGAATTACGAGAGAGCAGCATACCTGTACCTTGAGAATAAGTACTATGAGACTGGGTGCTAAGCAGATCATATAAGGTCCCACTTGTCTCATACATCCTCACACGCAAACCTACCTTACCGGGAGTTTCATTAAATCCTTTTATAATTTTACTCTCATGGTAGGTGCGATTACCACAATCATTAGTAGACAAAAAGACTGTATCCACCCTACTTTGAGATACCCCAATTATCAGAAATGAGATAGCACTAAACACGATTTTTTTGTACATTAGAAACCCTCTATATTCGAAATAAAATAATTCTTGAATTCTATTTGTAAGTGCAACGATATAGATGTTGCATAAAAAAGTAAGATGTGTATCGTTGCACTTGCAAGTAGAATCCACCATTAAAAACACGCTTAAGAAGTTACTTTACCTAGGTATTGGTGAATGTCAAGTGTCATTGTTCGCTTTTGGGTATTTACTGTGATAAATAGCCCAACCTAAGCCCCGCTTATGCAGTACCCGTGACCGCCTTTAGCGAATTGGCTAGCAGGGTAATGCCCTCTTGTAGTATCGCGTCACTCACAGTCAACGGCACCATAATTCGAATCGTATTACCATACAGTCCGCACGACAATAGTAATAGCCCATTCTGTTGTGCATGCCAAAGCAATGATTTGGTTTTTTGTGCATCAGGGCTGCCTTGGCTGTCAAGCAAGTCAAACGCGAACATCGCGCCTTTGTGACGAATATCGCCAATCCCCAGTGCTGGGAGCGTTGATTTTAACTCAATCAAGGCGCACGCCAATTCCTCTCCAATCGCTTGGCTTCGTGCCAATAACTGAGATTGCTCAATAACTTCAATAACCGCCAAGGCGGCAGCGCAAGCCACAGGACTGCCGCTATAAGTCCCACCTAGACCGCCGGGGTTTGGCGCATCCATAATCGCTGCTTTGCCGATGACTGCAGATAACGGATAACCCCCCGCAAGACTTTTAGCAGCCGTAATCAAATCTGGTTCAATACCAATCTGCTCACTCGCAAATAACGTGCCGGTACGACCAAAACACGTTTGCACTTCATCGCAAACCAAACAAATCCCGTGGTCATCACAAAGCGTCCGCAGTGATTGAAAAAATTCACGACTAGCGGCATGAAAACCGCCTTCTCCCTGAACGGGTTCGATAACAATCGCCGCAACACTCTCTGGGCTAATGCTCGCTTTAAATAGCTGCGACAGCGCCTTTAGGCTGTCTGACTCGCTCACGCCATAGGTTGCTGCAGGAAAAGGAACGTGAAAAATCTCACCAGGAAACGGACCAAAGCCTGTTTTATAAGGTTCATTTTTGCCCGTCATCCCCGAGGTGAAAATTGTCCGTCCATGAAAACCGCCGATAAAGCTAATCACATTAGGGCGCTGCGTGTGCGCTCGACTGATTTTGACCGCATTCTCTAAGGCTTCAGCACCCGTCGATAAAAAAATGGTTTTTTTAGGTGTGGGGCCTGGTGCGAGCTTATTGAGCTTTTCAGCCAACTCAATATACGCTTCATAAGCAACCACCTGAAACGCTGTATGCGAAAATTTTTCTATTTGCTGAGACACCGCTTGGTTAATCGCTGGATGGCTATGTCCGGTGTTAAGCACTGAAATTCCACCGACAAAATCAATATAGCGATTACCCTCAACATCCCACAATTCACTGTTTTTGGCGTGTTCCGCAAAAATTGGGTAAGCCGTCGCAACGCCTCTGGGTACAGCCTGCTCGCGTCGTTTTAGTAATTCGTTATTCGTCATCATGATTACCTGTTATTACTGTTAGCGTAATTGCGTTAATTAATATCCATACAAATGTATTTTATTTCAACAAAATCGTCCATGCCATATTTAGAGCCTTCACGGCCAATCCCTGATTCTTTGATACCGCCAAATGGGGCGACTTCTGTTGAAATCAACCCGGTGTTAACGCCAACCATGCCTGCCTCTATGGCTTCCGCAACCCGCCATACACGCCCTAAATCACGTGCATAAAAGTACGCTGCCAATCCAAATGGCGTGTCGTTGGCCATTTCAATCACTTCGGCTTCGCTGGTAAACTGAAAAATCGGGGCAAGCGGTCCAAACGTCTCCTCTTGTGCAACCTGCATCGACGCGTTGACTTGCGTGAGTAAGGTCGGGGTCAAAAACGTCCCGCCTAATTCGTTAACCGTGCCCCCTGTCACCAGTTTTGCGCCTTTATCTAAGGCATCATCGAGATGTTGTTTTACTTTATCAACGGCCGCTTGGTTAATCAGTGGTCCAATTTGCACCCCTGAATCCAAGCCATTGCCAACATTCAACGACTGAATTTTTTGCGCAAATTTTTCGACAAACGCATCGTGTATACCTGCTTGTACGTAGATGCGGTTTGCACAAACACAGGTTTGACCGGCATTGCGAAACTTGCTTATTATTGCGCCTGCAACCGCCGCATCAACGTCGGCATCATCAAACACGATAAACGGCGCATTTCCGCCTAATTCTAAAGACACTTTTTTAACGCTGTCCGCGCACTGGCGCATTAATTGCTTGCCAACTGCCGTTGAGCCAGTAAAGGAAATTTTTCTTACCTTTTCATGGCCAGTCAACACCCCACCAATAGCCTTTGCATCGCCCGTGATAACGCTAAAAATTCCAGCGGGAATGCCCGCTTCTTCTGCCAATACCGCGAGCGCAAGCGCAGAGAACGGCGTGTCTGGTGCTGGTTTGACGATAAACGGACAACCCGCCCCCATCGCAGGTGCCGCTTTGCGTGTAATCATTGCATTCGGAAAATTCCACGGCGTGATTGCGCCAACAACACCGATGCCTTGCTTAATCACAACCACTCGCTTGTCTGGCAAATGCCCTGGGATGACATCGCCATAAATACGCTTAGTTTCTTCGGCGAACCACTCAATATAACTCGCACCATAGGCCACTTCGCCCTTTGCTTCGTCGAATGGTTTGCCCTGCTCACATGTGAGCAGCGTTGCCAAGTCGTCTTGATTGGCCATGATTAATTCATACCATTTCCGCAAAATCACTGCACGACTTTTGGCCGACTGTTTTTTCCATGCATCCCAAGCATGATGCGCGTGGGTTATTGCAGATAAGGTCTCGGCCTCACCCATTTGCGGAACACAGCCGATGACCTCACCCGTTGCAGGATTGGTGATTTCAACAACCGATTTATCATTGGCATCAAGCCACTGCCCGCCAATATACGCCTGCTGTCTAAATAAGTCCGAATGGTTTAGTTGCATGAATACCCTCGCTATGTCCTTTTAATCAATATAAAATGAAGCATAATTAGCTGCTTATTTACCGAATATAGTCATATAGTATGGTTTTTTCTAACAAAGCACAACCAAAATACACCCGCGTCCTATATAATGAAAAACACTATCAAATAACCAAAACTTATTTGCACTTTGGTGCGCAACGCGAATAATGGATAAGCAGAAAATTAAGTCGCTCAATAAAGATTGGGGCGCTCGATAAATACCAACTCGATAAAGACTGACTCGCTACAGCAAACGAGTTGACGGCGTTGTGCCGACCAAATAGTCAATTAAACTAACAGCCAACTAACTAATCGCCATGAGGAAACACAATGAATAACCAATGGAAACTCGATACACTCGCCGTCCACGCTGGCTACTCGCCAGATCCAACCACCAACGCGGTTGCGGTGCCAATTTATCAAACGGTTGCCTATTCCTTTGATAGCGCCCAGCACGGCGCGGATTTGTTTGACCTAAAAGTCACAGGCAATATTTATTCGCGCATCATGAACCCCACCAATGACGTGCTTGAAAACCGCGTGGCGGCGCTTGAAGGCGGTATTGCTGGATTAGCGCTCGCCTCAGGGCAGGCGGCAATTACTTATGCCATCCAAACCATTGCAGAGACTGGCGACAACATTATTTCAGCGGCAACACTATACGGCGGCACCTATAATCTGTTTGCACATACGTTTCCACAGTTTGGTATCGAGGCACGTTTTGCCGATGCTGACCAGCCGCATACTTTTGCCGATTTAATTGATGACAAAACCAAGTGTATTTTTGTCGAGTCTATTGGTAACCCACTCGGAAATATTGTCGATATTGCCGCGATTGCAGATATTGCGCATCAACACGGTATTCCGTTGATTGTCGATAATACAGTTGCCACACCGTATTTACTACGCCCGATTGAGCACGGTGCTGATATCGTCGTGCATTCTGCAACAAAATACTTAGGCGGTCACGGTAATAGTGTCGCTGGCGTTATCGTGGATTCGGGCAAATTCCCCTGGGCAAAGCACAAAGCACGCTTTAAACGCCTAAACGAACCCGATGTCAGCTATCACGGTGTCGTCTATACCGAAGCATTGGGCGAAGCCGCCTATATTGGCCGCGCACGGGTTGTCCCACTGAGAAATACAGGCGCTGCCTTGTCGCCATTCAATGCCTTTTTAATTCTACAAGGCATTGAAACGCTAGGCCTTAGAATGGATCGCATCAACCAAAACACCTTAGCTGTCGCCCAGTTTTTACAGCAACACGCCAAAGTCGAATGGGTCAGTTATGCAGGGCTTGCCGACCATCCGCACCATGCGCTTGCCAAACGTTATCTAAATGGCACCGCGTCAGGGGTCATGACATTCGGGGTCAACGGTGGCCGCGCGGCGGGTGAGCGTTTCCTTGATGCCTTGCAGCTTTTTACACGCCTCGTCAACATTGGTGATGCCAAATCACTGGCCACGCATCCCGCATCAACGACCCATCGTCAACTCAATGCCGATGAGCTCGCCAAAGCAGGCGTCAAAGAAGAAACCGTGCGTCTCTCAATCGGTATCGAGGCCATTGATGACTTGATTGCAGATTTAAGCCAAGCATTAGCGGCTGTTTAATTTACGCTTAATTTACGCTTAATTTACGCTTAGTTTACGTTTTATGCGCAAAAGCACACAGAGGGCAGAGGGCATCGTATTTGGCGACAACGACGCTGCCCGCTGTGTTTGATGGTTGGCGGCTCGCTTGAGGTAAACGCAGTTCATTCGCCACAATTCATTCAACGCAGTCCATTCAACGCAGTCCATTCGCTCGTTAAGTCAATGTCGTTCAAAACGATGGCCGCGCCATATAAATCGTCACCGTAATCGGTTCATAAGCGGTCGTTAGTATATAATCAATGTGCGCAAAAACAGGCACGCGTTGATCCATCAAGGCCGCAATCACACGGTTGTGTTTTTTAGGTATATAACCAAGTTTTTGCCGATTGGCTGTCAGCACTTCGATGGCATGCGTGTCAAATTCATTGCTGGGTTCACGCCTTAGCCTGAGTGCTTGCCCAACAAATAGCTGCTCCGACTGGATTAATGCTAAGGCACGGTAGTAGCGGCTGCCATGGATTTGACACGTCAGCAAAATCACTTCACGAGGTCTTTTTTTCCCGCTAATATAGTACCAAAACGCAGTAAGCCAATGGCGTCTCATCGATTCAAAACCAGTTAATTACACTAATCAATTGTGTTGACCACCTTACTCGCACAAGGCGCTCACCGTGTATTATACGTCAAAAAATACGTCATAAAGATACGCCATAAAGACGTTCCACTTTCACCCCACCCGTCTGCGTGACCGTCAAAAAGCTATTGTCAGCAATCGCATCCCACGCCGCACGATTTTTGGATAATGGCTCTGACACCACCACCAACGCGTTACTCGGTAGCTTGATACCCGCATCGGCATCGGCTAATAATAGCTGCTCGTTGTTAATGTAAAGTGATTTTTGATGCCCGTGGCTGGCATAGCGGATCGCATAAAGCTGCTGTCCATCAGACAAACACGCCGTCAGCGTAAAAGGTGCGCTAATGTGATGTTGCGCACGTAAATTTTCGACAAATTGAATGCCTTTTTCTACTGCGGTTTTGGGGTGTTCGGTTAGCCCAAAACTGAGCAACAAATAGAAAAAATACTCGGTATCGGTTGTGCCTTGGATCAAGGGAAACAAATCTGGCGCAATCGCCAACGCAATATCGCGCTTTATACGCAAAAAATCATTGATTTCGCCATTGTGTTGAAATAACCAATTTTGGTATCGAAAGGGGTGACAGTTGGTGCGTTGCACCAGTCCTTGGTAAGCCGCACGCATGTGCGCCATAAACAACCCCGATTTGACTTGCCCAGCGAGTGATAAATAATTGTAATCATTCCATGCTGGACGCAAATCTCGATAAACACCAGGGAAAGGGCGTTCTCCATACCACCCCATACCAAAGCCATCATCATTACTGGGAAACGGTCCATCAGGAATCACTGGATTACCCACCACGATGTTCTCTTCGGCAAATCGGCTTTGCCGCAGTAGTGAATGAACTGGCTTAACCAAAACGTCCTCTAAAAAAATAGGATCCCCTGCATACGCTAACCAACGGCACATAATTTTTCTCCTGTTATATTTTTGTTGCTATAAATCAACCACTAAAGCTACGTTTATGGTTAAATTTATGGCAACATTTGATTGCACTTTCGTCTGTCGCGCAACACGCCATCAAAACCAAATCGCATCATACGGCAAGTCATATTTATTTTCAATTTAATGACAAATACGGATAAAATCCTTTTGTCGCTTAGTTTTGTTGCAATTTTCAGTTAGAATACTACACAATTTTACGATTAACGACTATGAAAATCTATCAACGCAATTTTAATCTTAGTGCCAATGACTCGCTTGCCTACATAGCCCATGCGATTGAATCCAATGTTCGCGTGCTTGATGTTGGCTGTGGCGCGGGTGATTTGGGTGCCTATTTGCGCAATGAAAAGCAATTATTAGCACAGGCCTAACATGAAAATCATCCGAAAAGCGGTAATACCTGTTGCTGGTTTAGGCACAAGAATGTTACCAGCAACTAAAGCGATTCCCAAAGAAATGCTACCAGTCGTCGATAAGCCCATGATTCAATACATTGTCGAGGAATGCGCAGCAGCCGGGCTAAATGAAATTATTTTGGTGACTCATTCCAGTAAGAACGCCATTGAAAATCATTTTGACACTAGCTATGAACTAGAGTCTATGTTAGAAAAACGTGTTAAACGCCAACAACTGACTGAAGTGCAGAGTATCACCCCACCTGGCGTGACAATAATGCACGTCCGGCAAGGTCACGCCAAAGGGTTAGGGCATGCCATTTTGTGCGCTTATCCACTCATTGGAGATGAGCCATTTGCCGTCGTGTTACCCGATGTATTAATTGACCACAAAGCCAGTGACCTAACGACTGATAACTTAGGGTATATGCTAAATGCCTATAAAAAAAATCAGCATAGTCAAATTATGGTTGAAGCAGTGCCTGAGTCTAAAGTTAGTCAATATGGAATCGTTGACTTAAAACAAGCAACACTGTTACCCAGTCAGTCCGTAGCAATTCATAGTGTCATTGAAAAACCTATGATTAGCCAAGCCCCCTCACAGCTGGCCATTGTAGGACGATATGTATTTTCTCCGCACATTTGGCAATGCCTAAAAAAAACATTGCCTGGTGTTGGTGGAGAGGTTCAGCTAACTGACGCTATTGATATTTTAATAAAAGATGAGACGGTAGAGGCGACATTGATTCATGGGCAAAGCCATGATTGTGGTTCAAAAATAGGCTACCTAAAAACCAACCTAATCTACGCGCTAAGAGATCCGCTATACCAAACCGAAATTAAACAAGTCATCGCAACAATCAAAGAATCTATTTGATAGGAATTATCGCAAAGACCTTTACAGAGTCAGTGGGTTTTGAATAAATTTTTCCTTCTAAATCTTAATTCCCATCACGCTTTCATCGCACTAACAACGACATAAATTTGACTACTTATCATGTTTTTTAACTAAGTCATGTATTGGCTGCCTTGATAGTAATCGTTTTACCGCACGCCTCACACTAAAAGGAATAACATAGTTAACCCATCGCATCTTAGGGTGTGTATATATTTTCCAAAGCCATACGGCAGATTTTTCTCCTGATTTCAATATAAATTTAGGTTTAGCATCAATATTAAATAATTGCTCAGGAATAATATTCAAACTAGATTTAGGCGAAAGAGACAGCGATAAATAGTTTGTTTGATAAAAATTAGCTTGGACAGTAGACGTATCTATTGTATCTACCTGCCCCCCTGACTGAATAAAGTGCCATAAAGCATCTGCTGTATTTTCTGGTGCGCCCAAATAATTAAATAATTGTGTCCAATCGCGACCCGATAGTCTTTCAGGAAAGGCCCCTACGTTTGGCGCAAAAATAGGTAGTTGTGCATGTAGCGCGTAGCTCAAGGTGTAGCTATAAGTTTCAGGCCAGCGCGCAGGAAAGAAAATCATATCAATATCATGGTGCTGCATCAATTGCAACAGTTCATCTCGCACATAAGGACCTGTTGTATTGACATTTTTCAACGTTTTATACCCATACCCTAAGATAATAAAGTCTATCGGGTACTGTGATTTCTTAGCGTATACTGCCACCGCTTCTAGGAAATCCGCTCCTTTCTCACGGCTAACCGCGCCTAAAATACCCACTTGGTAGCGAGTTTTTTTCATGATAGGCTTCACCGATTGCGTAACTTTTCTTTCTGGTTCAGCGTGATAAGCAATTATTACGTGGGGTAGATGATAGATGTCTCCAAAAATTTGTCGTGCCGCTTGTGACGGAAAAATCACCCGATCAGCCTGCTCAAGTAATTCACGGTGGGTTGCACGAAATGATTCGCGCGTCATATTTTTAGGGTATGGATACAAGGGGTTTTCAAGGGTTTCATCAAAATAGCCAGGATAAACACCTGTTTCATCAGAAAGCGTTGGGTTACCCCCTAATAAATAATAATCGTGTATCGTAATTTGATACGGTAAATCCAATATTTTAGGTAAAACAAATAAATCTGAACTACATTGAAACGTATGATGATAGTGAATCAAAGTAATACCCAACTGACGTAAAATTTCGTGCAGGTTGTCTATTTGTTCGGGCAGCTGAAAATATAGACGATCAGCTTGTCGAGAGGTTGATAAACTCAGAGTAGCGCCGCCCTTATCGTCATGGGGGACTAATAACAAATGGGCAGCGTCAGTTGATAATATTGCTGAAAGCTCTTCTATATGCTGATCGACACCGCCGCCCATGCCATGAGAGATATGTAAAACTTTGGGTAGATCGAATGACGCGATTAATTTGGCCATTTGATAAAGTCGCGCTGGACGTAATGGGTCTGCTGCAATAAATTTTTGCACATCGGCATGATAGCTGGGATATCGCTGATCAATTATCTTGCAGGCATTTTCTATTAACTGTTGCTTTTCCTCACCAAAACTAACGCCTCCTTGATGGTAAACATACAAGTTCGGTGTGATGTAATTTACAAGCCCTTGCGCAATGGCGCGTTGGCAAAAATCATTTTCCTCGCCATAGCCTCTACCAAAAGCCGCTTCATCAAAATAGCCTACAGCATTTAACGCGCTACGTTTTATGTACATACAAAAACCAACACCTGTTGGTGCATCAACGCAAGCATAGGTGCTTGTGGCGAAAACCGCGTCAATTTGCGCGACAGACAAATCAAACGGAATAACATTATCTTGTAAAAAATCCGGAAAAGTACAGATTGTCGTATTATTACTTAGCGGTGTCATTGTTGCTGCATTTTCATATCGGTATATTTCGCGCTGCAAGCGCTCCAACCAATCATTAGCTACTATCACGTCACTATTCAATAAAACAACATCATGTGTCACTTGATATTGCATACCACGGTTAACACTGCCGACAAACCCCAAATTTTGTTCATTCGTTAATAAAACCACATGTTCAGGGTAACGCGCTACTATTTGTGCAAGTGTCGTTGCCATATCGGCTTCTGGACTCGCATCATTAACCAACACCAATATCGCATGCGGATGTGCGATGATATTTGGCAAGGCCGATTCAATACAAGCAATCGTCATTGCTGTATCTGTGTAAATGGGCAAAACAACACTGATAGTGGGACGTGTGGGATAAGGCTTAAATGTTATAGCGTCAGTCATAAATAGGTTAGATAAGATGAAAAATAAAAAAGTAAATTAGCGAATCCATTTTTTTAGCCACCTTAATGGCTTGGTGACACGCCAACTCAATGAATTTTCGTAAGCTTGGATCATTTGAATCGCTTCTTCATGATGCGTTTTCCAATCTTTAACGTCTTGGATTAATGTTTTAATATATTGATATTGTTCTTGTAGTTGGCCTTGTTGCTGTTTTAGCTCTGCAATATCGACTTCTCGCTGGTGCTTAAGCTGTTCAACGCCTTGTGAAAGCACATAATTTTGTCTTACTAGCGTTGCCATTTCCCACTTGACCAGTCTCTCATCGATATGGTCAGATAAATGCGCCTGCATTTCTTCGGCGGATAGCGTCGTTTCAATAATTGATTCGATAGGGTGCTCATGGTAGAAAGATTCTGTTTTTATTGTCATTTCTTCGATTCCTATTGATTCATATTGCGGTATGAACGGGGTTTGCAATGTATTGTAAACATGGTGCTGTAATTCGTTAGCTACCGTTTTTACGGGGTAAGTCGCCCCAAGATGTTGTTTTTTAACGCGCTCTGCCAATGCACCTATGTCTGGGACCAACACAGGAACATGCGCATGAATATCTGATAAGGCATAACAAAAAGACTCAGGTACACCAGGAAAAAATATCACAATATCGACATGATAACCGTCCAATAATGCAAGCACCTCATCGTGATGATAGCACCCATGTTGAATCTTTGCCAACTCTGCTTTTGCCTTGTAGGTTTCAGGCGTAAATCCAATACAAACAAATTGTTCAGTCTCTGTATTCAGTGTCTGTAGCCATGTTTGTAAATACTGTGCACCTTTGTCAGTGCCAATTGCCCCCACGGCAGCGATAGTCCGTTTATTGTCTTTCCACTGTGCATCCTGTTTTAGTTTTTGGATAAATGCCAGTGTCTCGTCATCTAACTGTATTTGCGGTAATTCGACGGCGTGTGGTAGTACCTCTGTTTTTATATTAGGAATATATTGCTGAAAAACTTGCTGTAAATAATTTGATGGCGTAATAATCGTTTGGCAGCGATGGATGCGTTTTTTTAGCCGCTGAATATGTGCCTCATCTGGATGAAGATAATAGTCTGCCTCAAATGGCTGCTGCCCCAAGCAACAATGATCATGCGCTGTCATCACAAAAGTATGATCGCCTATTAGTGCAAGTAAGCAATCAAAGGCATCACCAACGAAACTATGCCCATGTATAGCCAAGGACTGCACTGACGCATCAATCAGTGACCGCAAAATAGCAAATCGCCACTGCTTATCTTGGTAGAGTTTAATGCCATGATATTGTTTATTTTGTGCATCATAGAAAACACACTGGCACTTTGTAACCGTTAGTACATACGGACGATAGCGGCTCGCTTTGCTATTGACTAGATCATCAATATAGCGCTGGGTGCCTCCCCTGACTGGATTAACAATGTGCAGTACTGCTTGATGAATACTCATATTATCTGTCATTCAACCAACACACTAAGGGGCTGCCACACTTTTTTATCTGTAATATCTAGCACATCAATGCAAAGTGCTTTTTGAGGAAAGCCGTTCATGAGGACCTGCGAATATAACGAATAAAGTTTCTGATAGGTACGGTATAACGCCAGCTAGCTGACTGATGTATGCGATTAATGTCTGTCTTATACTGTTGTCTTTCAACATCCCATTGTTTTTCCTGCCGTTGATGAGCGTTAACCTGTTGCTGCATGGCTATGATTTTTTTCTCTAGCGACTGAATTCGCTGACAATTATTCTCTAACTGGTTTTTTGTGGATGCGTATTGCTCGCACATTTCTCGGTAGGCAGAAATCGGCACAGCATCATAAAATGCCGTATTTAATTCGCTGATAGGCGAAGATATTTCTATAACAATGCGTAAGTGGTCTTGTACTGTCGCAATAGGGTGCTCTGGCTTCATCAGCAAAAAAGCTTGTGCACTGTTGGCTAACACCCGCATGGGTAATGAATCCTGACTATCTGTAACTGCCTCATGAAGCGCAGTAGTGTATGGTGATTGTGTGCATGACCACAGTAACTCACCATCAGTTTGGTAAACACGAAGGTTTTTTATGAAATAAACTCCTTTTCTATCAGCAAAATCAATTCGCCACTTCGCTAACTGGTCAGTCGGCAAATCAAAAGACAAACGATTGATTTCTCCCATCATCCCACGTTGTAGCTGGGTGTTTGATTCAGTGAACTCAGACTCATTGTTAGGTTGCCAATAGAGTTTGACGATGTGCTGAATGCTCATTGGTGGAGCAGGTTCTGCTTTCGTCCAATTCACCGTCTGTGTATTCGGCCTAGCTTCTATAATGAATTGGTAAGTTGAGCCTTCTGGTTTTGCTAATAGCCAATTACGTACCGCATCCGCCTGAGAGTCAATGCGCTGCGTAAACTCGCTATCTAATAAATCTCTGCTCACTCGATCACAGATTTGTTGCTGAAAACCCGTTTCGTCTAACAAGGCAGCAATCGTTTTCTGGGTATAAAATCGAATGTGCGTACGGTCTAAAATCCCCTCCTCTCGGTAGTGCCAGCTATCATCATACAAACCAATTAATGCGCCTACGTAGCCAGCATTAGGTATGGATATTAGCAGCTTACCACTGTCACTTAGCAGCGACTTCGCCGACTCTAACACCCGCTCTGGCGAATAAATATGTTCTAACACATCGGCGATAACGATAACATCAAACTCTGTTGCCTGAACATCAAATAAATTTGATTCTAACCTATCCTTATTTAGGTCTAGCATGACGGCTTTATCGAGTTTTTGCGTGGCTATCTGGATACTTTCTTGGCTATACTCGATGCCTACCACATAACAGTCTTTAACCTCTTTTAGATAGCGCCCAAGCTCACCTACGCCGCAGCCAATATCCAGTACACGGCTGCCTTTAGGAATGTGCTTAGCAATTAAAGCCAACGAGCTATTTTTATCTTTTGGGTCAAATTGGCGTTGATAGACTTTTCCCACGCGTGAGTATTCCTACGTAAAATAAGTTGCTATTCTAACAGAAAAGCTATCGATATACACTCACCCTTCATAGCGTTCACAGCCTCGGTAGATTTTAGTCATTCACGCTAATAACTCACTGGGTATTATCCTGCGTGGTATAAAGTTGATACAAACTCGATAAAAAACAATTAAAACAGATAATACTGGATTATCAACGAGTAGAAATGTTATTATCGCGCTTAATAATAAAAACATTATGTGTAAAAACCAAATTCGTTAGGAAGCACCAAAACTACCGTACTAACACCCGACAATTAAACACATTTATCGCAAACTAAAATTTTGGTAAAATACTTTTTATGCCAATCAATCGAAGAAAATTCATTCAATATGCTACGTTAAGCCTTGCGAGTACCTCGCCAGTATTCGCGCAATCGATTACTGCGTCGGCTTCGACGAGCAACGAGCTGCAACAGCAAGTCAACGCCCTAGTCAAAAGTCACCGGCGGGCAGGGCGCGTCAGTAGCAATGAACGCACCGCCTGGTCTGTCTATGATTTTCAAACGCAAAATAAATTCGTTTCTATCAATGAGCAAACCCCTTTGCAAGCCGCGAGCATGATGAAGCTGTTTGTTGCTTTGGCTTACTTTTATCTGCATCAGCAAGCACCCAATAAATATACGTACTATGCTGAGACCAAAGACCTCATGACAAAAATGATTGTGAATAGCTCTAATACGGCAACCAATACCTTAATGAAACGCTGCGGTGGGCCTACCAATGTAAAGCGCCTGTGTCAAAAAGCCACAGGTAGTCTATTTAACCAATTAAGTCTCGTCGAATATATCCCTGCTAACGGGCGCACGTATCGCAATCGTGCTTCTGCCCATGACTATAGTAAATTGCTTTATGCGTTATGGCATGACCGCCTACCCAGCAGCCGAGAAATAAAGCGCATTATGTCATTACCTAGTGGTAACCGAATGCTGACAAGCCAAATGCCAGACCAATTAACAATCTATAATAAAACGGGATCAACGGCTATGCTATGTGGTGATGTTGGCATTATCCAAACACAAACTGGACAAGCCTATACATTTATTGGGATTATTGAAAAAAATCGTCGAACACAAAATTATTCCCAGTGGATTCGTAGCCGAGGCGACGTCATGCGCGAAGTCTCAGAATTAGTGTACGGCTTTATGCAATCACGCCATCAGCTACTCAATAGCCTTGGGTGATTTGTCAGTTTTTTACAAAAACAGACAGTTACAGCATATTAACGTTTTTATCTTTTATACCTTTCTATAAATCGCTGAGAAAAGGTTGCGTAACCCTACCTTTGAATAACGCCAAATCTCATAGATGATGATAGCGGCAACAAATGCGCCAGTCAGTGATACAAAAACATAAAACCATCCTGACAAATTAGTTAAATAAGGTCTATCGAAGTACGCCAAAAAAAGGCGAGGAATAAACAAAAAGGTAAAATTATGCGTTAAAAAAAGCGTAAACGAGTATTTCGATAACAATCTTAACATATCAGCCAATAGTTTAGGCTGGCATAACATGCTCATAAGGCAAAGGGCACTAATTCCCCCACCTAACTTAATTAAAAATTTCAACCATAAAAATAAATGTGGATATTCTGATTGATTTAAAATTAATAAAGGATATGCCATTATCAAACAAAAAAACAAATATGAGATAATTATTTTTACATTCAACTTATTGTTATTTAATGTTATATCTTTTCCATGATGATATAGCATCATTCCCACATAGAACGCGAATAAAATGTCTATACGGAAAAACTCCAAGGGAGCAAATGGTACGATAAGCGTCGTTTTTACATAAATGACCTTGTAGAGTAACCATGCTGCAAATAAAATATTTATATAGCGTAACTTCGCCAATCCAAACAATAAGGGTAGCAGCAAAAAACACAAGAAAAGGTCTTTCAAAAAATATAGCGGCGGATTTGCTGGCAACACATTAATTGCAAACATGGCTTGGAGCCAACCGACTAAATTGAAAGGATAAAGGCTTAAATCCGCACGATAACTCGGGTTTGATACTTGCGCATGATAACTAAATACTAGAATAAATAACAGATTAAACAACGCAAGTGGTATTAAAAGCCGCTTAGCTTTATTGACAATCATTCTACAATATCCATGTTTTAGGTAGCTAGTAAGTGCCAAATAGCCTGAAATAAGACTCAAAAAAGGAACAGCCCCTCTAGCAAAGGTGTCTTTTAAAAAAATCATCAAAAAACCATTTAGCTGCCATTCGTTGGCGCTAATAATCAATGAGCTGCTACTAAATATCGGCAAATGTGCTATTGTGATTAGAGTATTAATACCGGACGAATGGCCTTTACACCATCTGATAAGTTGCTTGTTATTTGGTTTTGATTCATGATATGTCGGCGTTTTGATCTAGGCGTTAAGTCTCTGATTTTTTTGAATGTAATCAAGGTGTCTGCTAGCGCGACTAGGGAAAGCCCAACCTGAGCTCAGCCTGAGATGAGCCTAAGCCTAACCTAAGCATTTCTCCTGCTAAATTTGTTTCCCTGTAACACTTTTTTCCATCAGCGCTCTGCCGTTTACAGGTTTTGGCTTGATGTGTTTGCTTAGTATCATACTTTAAGGGACATTCGTCAAGGTCTACCTATAACCATAAGACATTGTGGCGATTTACTTACAGGAACTATTTATAAGTAATACTTATGCGACTATTTATATTGAATATCTAGCGATTTAAGTTTACGGTAAAGGTTCGTTCGTTCTAATCCTGACCGTTCAGCCAACTTGGCGACATTGCCCTCACAATGTGCTAATTGTTTGATAAAATAGGCTCTTTCAAATTGCTCTCTCGCCTCACGGATAGGGAGATCTATCGGAATAGAATCGTCACTGTCAAGACTGGCTTGATGGTTGATTTGCATCAGACTTTGCACCGTCTCTACGTCAATTTCGTCCGATTCAGCCAAAACCAACGCACGCTGAACAAAGTTTTTTAACTCTCTTACGTTACCCGTCCAAGGGCATTGGCGCAGAAAATTAAGCGCTTGCATCGTAAACTGTCGAAAGGGTAAGTCTTCCTGATCAACAAACTCATAAATAAAGTGATTAATGAGCTCTGGAATATCGTCTTGGTATGTTTGTAAATTCGGTAAAAAAATAGCAATTGATTTGATTTGATAATAAAAATCAGGTTTTATTGACCCTTGTTCTATTAGTGTGTCAGGGTGGTATTGACTACCAAAACACAATCTAGCGGTGATAGGTTCATTAACCTTTGACTGTGGGCGTTTGACTGTTTTTTCTTCGATTAGCTGGGTAAAAAGCGCCTGTGTCTCTGGCGTTAAATCCATCATTTCATCGATATATAATGTCCCACTGCCCGCTTGTTGAATTAGCCCTTGTGTTTCGCCACTGCCAAAAATTTCAACCAGTTGATTTGTCCGTGAAAGTGCTGCAGCATTGACTGAGATAAAAGGCTCTGATGCTTTATCTGGCGTTATTTGGTGTAAGTAACGGCTATAAAACTGCTTACCTGTGCCTGATTTTCCCCAAAAACTAACTGGTAACTCGTTGGTTTTTAATAATTCTAATTGATTTTTTATTTCTTTTATTGAATCACTTTTACCAACAATTTTAATCGGTGGGTTAATGGTGCTCAACAAGGCGGCGTTTTTTTTCTCTAACTTGATTTTTTTAGCGGCATTCTCTAACGTAATCAATAATTTTGCGGTAGAAATCGGTTTTTCAACAAAATCAAATGCGCCGTGTTTTGTTGCTTGTACCGCTGTTTCAATCGTCCCGTGTCCAGACATCATAATGATTTCACAGCGCAGGGTTTTTTCTTGCCATCGTTTTAATAAAGAAATACCGTCTTCATCAGGCATCCATATATCTAGCAGTGCAATATCAATGGGTTGGTTGATATTTTGATAGATTTCATCCGCTTGATTCGCATTGGCTGCCGTTATCACTGCATAGCCTTCGTCTTCTAGAATATCTTTGAGTAATTCGCAGATATCTGGTTCATCATCTATAATTAAAATGGTCGTTGGTTGTAAATTCATGGTGTTGGTTCTTGGGGTATTGGTAAAGTTAAAATCGCAACTGCGCCTGATTGGGTTGTCCGATTGCGTAGCTGAATGTTACCATGATGCTCATCAATGATTTTTTTCACTATCGCGAGTCCCAACCCTGTGCCTTTTTCTTTGGTCGTGATATAGGGGTCAAATAATTTTTGAAAGTCTTCAGGCAGGCCTTTACCGTTGTCAGAGACTTCTACATTTAGCTGATTATCTGTGTTACTGGTTGTTATTGTTATTTCTCCATTACTTTGTTTGTCACAGGATTCTATCGCATTTTTAATTAGGTTATGAAAGACTTGGCGTAATGCACTTTCATTGCCTAATACGGTATCGCACGCCGCATTTAACGCGCAAGTTAATTGAATATTTTTATAATAATCTTTGTATAATTCGTTGATTTCTTGAATCAATGAATGAATTATAACTGGTGTTTTTTGTGTTTTGACGGGTTTGGCAAAATCACTAAAATCGTTCACCATGTTTTTTAACGATTTAACTTGATTGGTAATCACTTCTATCGATCGATTTAGAACCGCAACCTCGTTTTCATCAAGCTTATCCTGTAATTTATATTGTAACCGTTCAGCGGCTAATAAAATCGGCGTTAGCGGATTTTTTATTTCGTGTGCAAGGCGTTTGGCAACCTCTTCCCAGGCTGCTTGTTTTTGTTTTTCCCAATACTTGGTTAAATCATCAAATATGACAACAAATCCGCCTTGACGATGGTGATTGGCAGGCAACGCCGTAATTCGCGCTATAAATTGTTGTTGGTTTTTGTTGATAGTTAATGTGATTTCGCTTTCTTGGGTTTTTGTCGTCATCGATTCGATGTTTAATTGTGATATAAACTGAAAATAAACCGCAAATGTGTCAGTTAATGCGAGTAATGGAGTAAATACAATAGATGATAAATCACTGTCTAATAATTTTTCCGCGTATTCATTGTAAGTAAGCAGTTTTTTTTCATCGTCCAAAGTAATCACTGCCGATGTCATATTATTAATAACCGTCGCTAAATAAGCCCGCTCATTTTCAACTTTGAGGCGATTCATTTCTGCCTCATTGGTGGCTTTTTTTAACGAACTGGTCATTAAATTAAATGAATTAACTAATGTACCAAAATCATCCTTTCTATCCAAGGCGAGTTGCTGAGAAAAATCGCCTTGTGACACTTTTTTAGTGCCACGGATTAAATCCCGAATAGGTCGCGCCATATGATTGGCAAAATTAATCGCAGATAAAATCAAAAAGAGTGACGCTAATGATAAAACAAGACCAAGTACATAAATAAAACTACTGCTTATTTTAGGTTTTAAATAATTAAATTTATCACGCTCTGCAATGGTTTGACTGACTTGATCAGTTAAATCTGATATCGTATCAGGGATATGAAAAATCGCTTGCAAATAATAGTTTGGCGCACCGGGTTTGTTAATAATGGTTAGTGTCCGTATTTGAAACTGTAAATTTTGGGTTTCAATACTAAACAATCCGCCCTCATTTTCTACCCGCAAAAAATTATCATGATTGGGAATATTAGGCACTATGACTTGCCTGTTTTCGCCAGAAAACGCTTGAATAAATCCTTTTTCATCAAACACGGTTAATTCGTATGCCCCAATATTATTGCGTATTCCTTCGAGTTCGGATTGTAGTCGAATATATTCAAAAGGCGCAATAATAATGGCAGCGGCATTCGTATCTCTCAATGCTTGCAATGCACGATTGTCTAACGCTTTTTGGCTAAGAATTAACGAATTATTTAATGCACTATCAATCCCCTCATCAAAACTGGTTTGAAAATCATAGCTTAAAAATTTAAAAGCAAAAAAAGCCAAAAATAATAAAGGAATAATTGCAAGTAATAAGGTCCGCCATAAAATCGTTAGCGATAACGACGCACCTGGTATGGATTTTTTATAATTACTGAGTAATTTAACCGAATAAATGCTAACGATGATAAATAAACAAAAAATTCCCATGCCAATCGTAATCAATAAGGCATAGTAATTTTTTTCGAACTGTTGGCTACCTTCGGTCGATTGCGCTAATAAATAAATCGATACCAGCGTAATAATGGCGACGAGATAACCCAGTCCTAAAATTCTATTTTTAGACTTTAAGGAAAAGACCATTTTTCCCATTCGCTATTGATTTTCCAATAATCAGAAAATAACGTTTTTAATTTCATATGATTCGGTAAATCTGTTTCGTCAATAATAAACCGTACTGATAATTCATAGGGCGTATCTTTTAATAAATTGGCATGAATTAAAGGAAATTGTTTTACTGATGCTATTTGTTCGATGGCGTCTTTTGCATTGTTATAAATAGCGACCTCATAAGTAAGTGGATTTTTAACATGGTATTGTTTTGTTACGTTATGATAAAACAACCAGTACGATTTTTTTAAGGTTGCTAACGGTTTTATTCGATACCACCTGTCTGTTTTTATCACAAATTCATACGAAAATTTTAGGGTAATACCGTTTTTTAGTGCTTCTAATACCGTTTCATTAAGCGCAATATCGCTGTCAACATCAACATAAATAGTGCCTTCTTGTTGGTATGTTTTATGTTGGGTTATTTTTGTTTGGGCTTGTAGGTAACAAGGCAACGCAAAGACGATGAATAGAAACCATCGGTAGTCTAACTTTATTTCTTTTCTTTTTCTATTTATTAAAAGATTTATTATTAGTGCGCTTATTTTGTGATTAAAATACATATCACATTATTTTAGTTAGGGTTAGTTAGTGTTATACAATAGGATAACTTTGTGGTTAACTTGAGGACAAAAATAGAATTATGGTTATACACAGGTTATTATCACGCTATACCGAATTTATTAACAGGCGTTTCTTTTTATTATTGGAAATCCGCAAAGCCAGCTCTACGGTGGTCTCCTACAGGGGGTTCTGTGTTACTGACAATATGAACACCACCAAAGTACATGTCTCTTGTATCCCAATAAGTAGCATCTGGTAATACTGGATCAAACCCAGGTTCGCACTGTAGACGCTCTCCGTCAAAGTGTAGTCTTGGCTGGTTAATAATAGCATGCAACGGCTGCTTTTCTTTCATTAATTGCCATAAAATTTGTGTCATCACATCGCGAATACGTTTACTACCGCCGCTGCCGAGTGCAAACCGACGACCATCTTGATGAAAGGCAAGCGTTGGACTCATCATTGAGGATATTCGCGAACCAGCGGGTTCGGCATAATAACCATGGGGATGCAAATCATCCTCGCCCATCATATTATTGAGCATAATCCCAGCATCGGCAATTGTATAGCCTGCGCCTTCACCATTAGAGGTTGTCATGGATGCGCAATTACCCAACCGATCAATGACGCTGACATGGGTTGTACCGCGAGAAAAAAGCCGCTGTTTTTCTATCGATTTACGCCACGCTTCCGTGCTTTTAAAATGACTTAACCAACAGTTTTGGCTGTCTTTGTCGGTGTCACCTGAGGGCGGTTTTTTTTCGATTTCAGAGAGAAGCTTGGCAATTAACTGCCCACCTGAGGCCGGTGGTGGATTGGTAAATATAGTCCAGTCTTCAAAGGAATGTGTGGTAGGTTTTCTGATAATAGTTTGATAATTTTCTAAATCTTGAGTCGTTAAAAATCCGCCTTGATTTTGTACGTCATTGACTAGCGTTTGTGCAACTTCACCGCGATAGAATAAGTCAGGCCCTTCGATGGCAATAGCGTCTAAAAAATCGGCTAAGGCGGGATTGGTTATTTTTTCCCCAACAGGGATGAGCTGGTCGTTTTGGGTAAATATTTTGCGGCTATTTTTATCGCTAAAAATAATATGAGTGAGTAATTGATGGACATAGTATTGGAATTCTGTCACGCTGACGCCATTTTTAGCCAGCTCAATTGTCGGTTGAATAACATCACGAATCGGCAATCGACCGAGTTTTTTATGCGCATAAAAATAACCATGTAAACAGCCTGGCGTTGCAATAGACGCGGCGCCCGATTCAAAATGTTGCGTTGAACCTGGGAAATTGACAGCAACCGATAAAAATTTCGGGTTAATGGAACCAGGAAAATGTAACCCTGAGTGATTCGTAAAAAAATCAAAAAGCTGGGTTTTATTTTGCTGATGTGTGAGTAAAAAACCACCGCCACCAAGACTGCTTAACATCGGTTCGCATACGCTACTAGCAAAACCGCAGGCAATAATCGCATCAAAGGCATTTCCACCAGCGCGCAGGATTTCTAGACCGACTTCCGTGACAGTTTTATGCCCTGATGCAACCGCACCGTATTGATACTTCATAAATTAACCCTATGTTAAAAAACTAATCAATTTTAGCATGAATAATAACACGATAAGGCGCAGGATGACCTTCGACAGTCAATGCGTCATTATGTTTGTCTAAAAATTGATTCAAAGAATAAAAATCCATCCACGGCGTTTGGCGTTGTTCATCCAGTGTTGTTTTACAGAGTGGACTATGCTGGATGACTGAAAAGCCAGTCTTTAAGAGCCAATCGATTAATACCGATACGCTGGGTATCATCCACACATTACGCATGCCTGCATAGCGGTCTTTGGGCGTTAATAAGGTATTTTGTCGGTCGGGCAAGACAATGGTTTCTAAAATCAATTCGCCATTGGGCTTGAGTAATTGTTTGATGTGTAACAAATGATCAAGCGGTGATTTTCGATGATAAAGCACCCCCATAGATAGCACGGTATCAAATAGCGCAAGGGTGGGTATTTGCTCTATGCCTAGCGGTAAAAAAGCAATAGATGGGCATTTAGCATAACGCTGAAACACCATGAATTGATGATAAAACAACCACATTGGATCAATGCCGACAACGCATTTGGCTTTTTTTTCGGCAATTGGCCACAAAAAAGCACCATTACCGCAGCCAATATCCAAAACTGTTTTATTATTAAAATCAATATCTAAATCAAGGATTCGTTGCCACTTTGCCAGACTATCCCATTCGGTGTCGATGTCAATCTCTAAAAAGCGAAACGGTCCCTTGCGCCAAGGTTTAAAGGCCATCAATTTCTCGCGTAACTCGGTGGTGCTGGTTTGCGACGCGCCTGTTAAATTGATGGCGTTATCGGTGACTTTAAGCCATGCCTGATTGATTGAGGGTAGGTCATTTAAGGCCTGTTGCCAGCGTGGTAAATCACCGTGTTGGCGTTGGCATTTTTCGTGTAGCGCAGCTAAAATCAAACGACTGGCATGGTTTAATCGGTGGCGATTAAAAAAATCGCTTAAGTAAGTAAAGTCAATAGGGTTTGATGGTGACATAAGTTGATTCGTCATTGGGTTGATTCGCCATTGAGTTAATACGACTATGCGGCTGTGGTCTTTTTTTGCATCACCCAACCTTGAAAACCAAGGGCGTTAAAAACAGGCGTTATTTGACAAAACCCGACACTTTTAGCGCGTGACACGATGGTTGTATCGTCATCTATTTGCATGATTTTCTCTACCGCGAGACGTTTTTTTGCGATTTCTAATTCAGAGTACCCATTGTTGCGTTTAAATTGTTCGTGAAATGCCTGGGTGTTTTCAGACTGTCTTGTTTTTTCAGCAACAAAGCAGATGCCGTGGGGTTTTAGCGCATCAAAACAGCGTTGAAGCATTAACTGGCGTGATTCAGGCGGTAAAAACTGCAATATAAAGTTCAAACAAATGGCATCACAGTCTAGTAGGTTCATTTGTGTGATATCGGCCTGTATCGGCTCGACGCGCTCGTTTAGATTTGCTTGGCGTATTGCATCGCGATAGCGAATTAGCATTTGCGCAGCATTATCAACGCCAATAAAGCGGCTATCTGCAGGCAAAACATGCGCCAAGGCGAGCGTGACGCCCCCCACAGAGCATCCCAAATCATAAACAAGGGGTTGGGGTGTGTTTTTAAAATAATGCCGAAAAACTGCTTGCATGACGGTTAATAGCGTGGCATAACCTGGGATAGACCGATGCACCATATCGGGGAAAACGCGCGCAACGTTCTCATCGAATGCAAAATCGGTAACGGTATCGACACCGTTTTGGTAAAGGTTGTCTTTTTGAAAGGGTTGGGGCATGAATATTTACGGGTTAATTCATTATGGGTTAATTCAAAACTAATATAGTCAATGTAGTCAATCTGGGTAATCTGGGCAAGATGAGCTGGCTTGAAAGCAGTTTTAGGTGCCTTTAGTCAGCATTACCCGCCAGTATTACCCGCCAGCATTACTTGCCGTTATTGTAGCGACCACTACTCGTGATTACCCGCGACCACGATAAGTCGGTACGCCTTGATCAGGAATAAAAACGCCTTTGGGCGGCTCGCCAGTTTGATAAAAGACATCAATCGGGATGCCGCCACGCGGATACCAATAACCACCGATGCGTAACCATTTTGGCTGAATCTCATCAATTAAGCGCTTAGCAATCGATACAGTACAGTCTTCGTGAAAGGCACCATGATTGCGAAAACTACCCAAAAATAATTTAAGCGATTTGCTTTCTACCAGTTTTTGATCGGGCACGTAGTCGATGACAATATGCGCAAAGTCGGGCTGTCCAGTGATGGGGCATAATGAGGTAAATTCAGGAGCGGTAAAGCGGACAACGTAATCCATTGTTGCCTGTGGGTTTGGTACGGCTTCTAGCACCGCAGTTTCTGGCGATTGCGGTAATTGGGTTTCTCCACCCAGCTGTGTTAATGATTCGTAAATATTCATAGCGGTTTGCGTTAAATGTTATGGTTTATGGGTTATGGGTTATGGTTGAGTAATCGATGTACTCACACGCCCCGCTCGTTTTGCCAAAGCATAACGTGTAATTGGGGTAGTAGTTTTACATTATACCATTCATCGGCGATGGTTTTTGCCAGTAGCCACTTGAGGCGTTCATTTAACTGCTCAAGGTTGACCGTCGGCTCATGTGCAAATGGATTACAAGGCTGGAGCGTCATCGCAATGTGTGGGTATTGTTGGTGTATTGATTTTGCAAACGCATAATCCGCAGCATCGGCCACGACAATTTTTAATTGCGGACTGGGGTGCGAAGCCAATGTTTTTTCAAGTAGTTGAGAGGCTTTTTCAGCATCTATATTAACCTTTGCGGATGGCGGTTTGGGGCTGACAATTAAATAATCGAGCAGGCGAAAATAATCTTTGACGATGCTGCCTTGTGTTTCCATGGCAAAATGAAACCCTGCCTTTTGACCAAGGTCGATTAAGGTGGAAAAATCAAAAATCGCAGGATTTCCCCCAGATAAAGTCACCAAAATGGGTTGGTTATTGGTCAGGGCGTTGATGCGGGCAAAAATCGTCTCGCTATCTAGGCGTTCCCAGCTGGGTCGATGAACCGCATCGACCGCATAGAGGCTATCGCACCACTGACAACGAAAATCACAGCCACCGACACGGACAAAGACGGTGGGTTTACCAATCAGATGCCCTTCGCCTTGAATCGTTGGGCCAAAAATTTCACTGATGTAGATGTCGGTCATTGGTTGTTATTGGGTGGGTTGTTACTGGGTGGGTTGTTTGGGGCGATATTCGGCAAACGTTTTGGGTGTTTCCATGACACTAACGGCAACGACCTCTGGCCAACGAGCATGACACCATTCGTATAAGTGCTTTGCGATTAATTCTGCGGTCACGCAATCATCTCCAAGCACGTCATTCAAGTGACGGTGGTCTAGTGAGTTATCAATATAGGCTTTGAAATCACTAAGCGCTAGGTAGTCTTTGACAAACCCTTTGTCGTCTAGTGTTTCGCTTTGTAGCTCAATGCAGACTTCATAGTTATGTCCGTGTAATCGACGGCAGGGATGAGTTTCAGCTACTTGTTTTAACTGATGCGAGGCGGAAAAATGAAACGCTTTTTTAATAGTAAACATAAGGCTATTGGTCAGCTAAGGGTTGGTTTTTTTGTGTTGCTTGGTGCCAAAACGTCGTGTCGGCATAGGTGGTTTGATCCGTAATCCCCGCGTGGTGGACGGCTTCTAGTCGTTCAACGCAAGTGCCGCAACGACCACAATGGATGTCGCCACCGTTGTAGCACGACCAAGTTTCGTGAATGGGTACAGACAGCTCACCTGCAATAGCCGCAATATCGCCTTTGTTGATAGTCAAGTAAGGTGCAAAGAGGGTTATTGCGGGTGTTTTCCCTAGCGCGTATTGCTGCATGGTGGCAAAAGCCTCAATGAATTCAGGGCGACAATCGGGATAAATAAAGTGGTCGCCACCGTGTACGGCAATGGCGACTTGGGTTGCGCCGATGCTATCGGCAAACCCAAAGGCAATTGTCAGCATAATGGCGTTGCGATTAGGGACGACGGTGCTTGCCATGTTGTCAGCAGCATAATGCCCCTCGGGGATGGCTTCATCGTGACTCGTCAGGGCTGATTGTAGCGATTGACCTAGCGTTGAGATATCAATGAGATGGTGGGGCACATTGAGGCGCTGGGCACAAGCGATAGCGCAATCAATTTCTTTGCGGTGGCGTTGCCCGTAGTTAAACGTCAACAGTCCCATTAGTTCCTGGGCCTGTTTTTGGGCCTGTTGCTGGGTGCTTTGGTGTGCGATGTGGTGCGCGAGCGTCACCGAATCTAGTCCGCCTGAGCAGACAACGAGTGTTTTATTCATAAGGTATCCTTGTTTTTTATGCCGAAAAATAGGCGCTGGGTAGGCTGCGACCAGTACTTAGCCCGTATTATACGTTATTTATTGATGCCGATAAAGTATCGCCCTGTAATTAATTCGATTTAATTACCATTATTGGGTTGGTTTTCGGTATAATTTTGCAAATTTTAAGGTGTCGCCTTATTTCGTCTAATTAATTGCAACAAAGAGGTATTCATCAATGACAGCAAACTCAATTCGTGTAGTTGGTCCCGTTCATGCTAATACAGACCATGGTAGCGCTATCACAGAACAAGAAATACTCGCAACCCAACAATCCTGGGCCGAAGGCTTATTGCAAGTTGGTCGAGATTACTCGGCAGGTGGGATAACACAGGCGACTGCGACCGCCGATGCGTTGATTCAGCAAGTTTATGGGTATAACCTAGGCCCTGTCTTATTTAAACCGACGCTAGCGAATGGCGAATCCACTTTTCGTTTGACTCACGAGGGCGCACTATCCTATTTCGTCGGTAACAATCCAAACTATCAGGATAATGGCTTTGCGCTGATGGGCTGGGAACGCTATGAATTTAACAATGCGGGTGTTTATATTAATGGTGATATGGCATTGACGATGGCGCATGCCAAATTTTTTAACCAACAAGGCGAAGCGACGCTGGTCGAAAAAACCTGGGGGTTTAAAAAAGACACCGCAGGTCAAGTTAGGATTATTTTACACCACTCGTCTATCCCGTTTGCAAGCTAGCCGGTTTTTTATTGTTGATAGCGTATTGTTGATAGCGGTAAGCGTCTCGTTACAGAATTTCAATTAAGCCTGCAGCGCCTTGTCCGCCACCGATACACATCGTGACGACGGCATATTTGGCGCCTTTTTCCTGCGCGGTTAAAATGGCAGTGCCGCTTAGGCGCGCGCCAGTCATGCCGTATGGATGCCCCAACGCAATCGCACCACCATTAATGTTGACTTTGTTTTTGTCGAGTCCGAGTTGATTGATACAGTATAAGGCTTGTGACGCAAAGGCTTCATTTAGTTCCCAAAGACCAATATCACCAATCCCAAGCCCAAAACGATTGAGTAATTTGGGGACGGCATAGATTGGACCAACGCCCATTTCATCGGGCTCACAGCCTGCCACGCTGACACCATGAAAGATGGCCAATGGTTTGAGTTGGTGCTTGGCCACCGCTTGTTCGCTAGCGAAAACCAAAGCGGCAGCGCCATCGGCAAATCCGCAGGCATTACCCGCCGTGACACTGCTATTAGCGGTGTCCATCACTGGCGTTAATTGCGCCAATCCGTCAAGCGTGGTGGTTGGTCTCGGGTTTTCATCTACGCAGAGCCCTTCATTCACGCTGAGCCCTTCATCGGCGGGTGCGCTGGGGCTAAACTGACTTAAAAATGCGGCGCTTATTGGCGCGATTTCTTGTTGGCGAATAGCTTTTGATTGCGCGCTAGCGGCACGCTGCTGGCTAAGCAATGCCAATTCATCTTGGGCATGTCGACTAATGCCGTAGCGCTTTGCCACAATTTCTGCGGTTTCTAGCATAGATAAATAACTGGCAGGCAATCTTTTTTTTAAGATATTGTCTTCGCGGTGGCTCTGGTTCATGTGGGCATTTTGTACTAGCGATAATTGTTCACCACCGCCAGCAACGACGGTATGGCTTTGCCCAGTTTGAACTTGCATGGCGGCAATCGCTTGTGCCATGAGGCCAGAGGCACACTGCCTATCAACGGTCATACCAGGTACTTGGACGGGTAATCCAGCGGCCATCGCGGATAATCGCCCAATATTGTAATACTGAGTGCCCTCTGGCAGGGCGCAGCCCATAATGACATCATCAATGGATTCGGCTTGTAAGCCACTACGCGACACCGCATGTGTAATGGCATGACCAAAAAGGCTGGGCGCGGTAATATGTTGTAATCTGCCTTTGTAAGCGCGTCCCATCGGGGTTCGCGCATAAGCGACAATGTAGGCAGGTGATGACATTATTGACTCCTTGGCGTTAAACCGCACCAGTTTTCGATAAATCGTGCGTATACTTTGGTAATGTTGCGCAGAGACGCCAGTTCAACATATTCATCAAAGCCATGATAGCCTTGGCCTTTGGGACCATAAACTAACGTTGGTGTTTGCTGATAAAGCCCATAAAAACGGGCGTCCGTTGTCGCAGTGATGGGGCCTTTTTTCAGTGAGTCATTAAAGACCAGCTGGTGTGCTGCTGCGAGCACTTTTTCGGCATCAGTGTGTCGTGGCAAACGATAACCTTCGGCTAAAAAACCATGATAACTCAATTCTGGTTGGGCACGCCCTACCAAGTCGTTGTCTTTTTCTAATTGCTGTAAGACCGCAGCAATTTCGGTTTGTCTTGCTGATAAGTCATCGCCTGGATACATTGCGATGCGCAGATTTAACACCGCCCATGAAGGCACCGAAGAGGTCCAGTCACCTGCGTTAAATTGTGCCACATTGAGGTTAATCGGATGCGAATGCTTGGCATAAGCTGCGTGGCTGTGTTTTTGTGCATTCCATTTTTCTTCAAGCTGTCGATAAGCGGCAATGACTGGCAACATGGCCTCGATGGCATTGACACCAGCGGTTGCTTGCTCGGCATGAACAGGCAATCCTTTTAATTTAATCTGGAACCAAATGACGCCCAGTTGTTCTGTGACTAACACCTCATTAAATGGTTCACCAATAATCACCGCGTCGGCTTGATAACCCGCGGCCAAACACGCTAATGCGCCATTACCAGTGCATTCTTCCTCGACAACGGATTGTAGGTAGACGGGTGCATCGGGTTGCATGCCTGCGGCATGGATAGCCCGTAGCGCGTAAAGCGACGCCACTAAGCCTGCTTTCATATCAGAGCTGCCGCGCCCATATAATTTCCCTTGCTTTACTTCACCGCCATACGGATCGACCGACCAGCCGGCAAGCGGACCTTCAGGCACTACATCAATATGCCCATTAAAAATTAATGAGCGACCTTTTCCTGTTTGGTTGCCATAATGTCCAATACGATTAAACATACCGTCATAGGATACGGTCGCTGGTGAAAAGCCACGTAAGTGTGAAATGTTATTTAATTCAATGGGAAGTACATCGACTTGTTGGGCATCTTTTTGCATTGCCTCGTGCATCATTTTTTGTGCAGTCTCTTCGAGGCCACGCGTTGACTTTGTCGCCACCAAGCTTGATAAAAAGGTAGTTTGCGCTTCAAATAAATCATCAACCCATTGATCTAAATTCATTAAAACCTCCTACTAGGTTAAATCAGGTGCCAATCGAAAGGGTGCTTCAGTGTTGGCTTTGATTGCTTCAACGCAATAGCCAGCGAGCGTTTCACGTAATATCAATCCGTCTTTATCAATATCAAAAACCGCTTGCTCGGTGATAATGCGATTAACACAGCGGTGACTGGTTAGTGGAAAGGTGCAGTGTGACAAAATTTTGGCACGGCCTTGTTTGTCTTGGTGACGCATTAAGACGACGAGTTTTTTGGCACAGCTTGCAATTTCAAGCGCCCCGCCCATGCCCGTTTTTTTTGCCCCAGGGACATGCCAATTCGCCAAATCGCCAAATTGTGAGACTTGGAATGCGCCCAAAAACGCCAAATCGACATAGCCGCCGCGAATTAAACCAAAAGACAGGGCACTATCAACAAACGAGGCGCCTGGCACCACGTCGACATACGCCCCACCAGCATCCATACAATAGGCATTCGCTTGTTCGTGGGGTAGCGCTTTACCAACACCAATTAGGCCATTCTCCGAAAGAATCATCGGTGTTTGCGCTGCCGCTAAGTGTTGGGTTAACTGTTGCGGCAAGCCAATGCCTAAATTAACCAGCAAATCTTGCGTGACCTCTTGTGCCGCGCGATTTAAAATGACTTCATTAGCGTTTAATTGGCTCATAATCCTGACTCAGGTGATTGATTTTAGCCACGTGGTTGACCACCACGCCCGACATGTGTACTTGTGGTGGTGCTATCTGACCGATGCCAACCAGTGACTTGCACTCTAATAAGGTCAACTTTGCCGCCATTGCCATTAGCGGTGCAAAATTTACCCCAGCGGTATTAAACTGTGCATTGCCAAAGGTATCGGCTTTTTCAGCATGGATAAGCGCCACATCAGCAAAAATTGCCGGCTCAAACAAAACGGTTTCATCGCCTATCGTTATTTTTTCGCGCAATTGTTCATAATCGGTACCCAGTCCTATGGTGCTTAAAAATCCCTTAACACCAATACCTGCAGCACGAATTCTCTCAGCAAGAATACCCTGAGGTACGAGCTCAACGGCTAACTGATTCGACTCGGCTAACTCCATCGCCAATGGATTTAGCCCGATATGGGTTGCGATGAGTTTTTTGACGCGGCCTTTGGCAATGAGTTTATCAATTCCGATGCTGGTTTCATTGGCATCGTTTTTAATCAGCGTGAGCTGGCTTTGTCCTTGATTGAGTAATTCATCAATTAACGTAAACGGCGTGCCTGATGAGCCAAACCCACTGACCATTATCGTCGCCCCATTAGGAATTTGTTCCACCATCGTCGACAGTGCCGTTGTTTTATCCATCATCATGTTTTATTGTTTATTTTGGGTTATTTTGGGTTATTTTGTGCTATTTTCTGATAATGTGTGTCAAAAGTCGTCAGCGCTTTCGTCAGCAAGCCCAATAGCTCATCGCACTGTGCGTGTGTAATAATTAATGGTGGGGCAATTAAAATATGATCGCCTGCAATGCCATTGAGGCTTTTACGGGGATAAACCAACAGCCCCTCATCGTAAGCCATATCAGTAATTGTCTGGCTAACTTTCCAGTCATTTGGAAGCGGTGTTTTGCTGGCTTTGTCTGCGAATTCGATGGCAAGCAATAATCCGCGCCCGCGCACATCACCAATCCAATCAAAGCGTTCGCTTAATTGCTGTAATTGTGCCAACAAGTATTCACCTTGCTTGGCAGCATTTTCTACTAAGCCTTCATTATCGATAACATCGAGCACCGCACAGCCTGCTGCACAGGCGAGTGGGTTGCCTGCATAGGTAAATCCATGCATAAAGCCACCGTTTGAAAGCACAGTCTCGACCATTTCGTCTTTGGCAACAATGGCGGCGAGTGGGGCATAGCCAGCGCCCAGTCCTTTGGCAAGACAAATCACGTCGGCATCGATTTGCCAATAGTCAGCCGCCAACCAGCGGCCCGTGCGTCCAACGCCACATAGGACTTCGTCTAGTATCAAAGGAATGCCGTACTGTTTACATATCGCTTGAATGCGTGGGAAATAACTGTTATGAGGGACTTCGGCGCCTGTACTCGCCCCCCCAATGGGTTCAACAACGAAACCTGCAATGCGATGCGCACCGATGGCTAATATGTTGGTCTCTAGTTCGTTTGCACACGCAATTGCGTGTGATTCGGCCGTGTGCCCCTCTGGAATGCGGTACTGCGTTGGTGATGGGATTTTTGGGTAAAGCTGATACGTGCCTTCAAAAGGTTTTTGCAGTGGCTGATAGCCCGTCAAACTCAACGCGCCCAATGTAGAGCCATGATAAGACGGCAAACGACTAATGAAAATCGTGCGCTCGTGTTCACCACGGTGAAAGTGGTATTGACGTACCAATTTCATCGCCGATTCAACCGCCTCAGAACCGCCTGATACAAAAAACACACGATCAAGCCCTGGCGGCATATGCGCCACAATTTTATAGCCTAAATCAATCGCTGGTTGGTTTTCAAACTGGGTGCGGTAGCTAAACTGGAGCTGGTCAATTTGTTCATGCATTGCAGCAAGTACCGCTGGATGCGAATGCCCCACTTGAACGACTGCTGCACCGCTACAACCATCTAAATAACGCTTACCATCGTTTGCGGTAATGTATATGCCATTCGCGTGAGCAGCGATGGGCTTATGCCCATGGCTAATATAAAACGTTGGTGATTTTTGAGTTGTATTTTTTAACGCATTCATTTGTCTATCGTGTGTCAGTTAACCCATAACAGGCATTATCCACACTATAGCAACAACCCATATATTATGTCAATAGTGTATATAAAAACTATTTAATATGTATTTGGGTCATAATCTAAAATCGCGAAAAATTGACCCACAGACTGACTACCATGATTATAGGGAGTGGTAAGATCGGATAGAAGCAGATGAATAAAGAATCAGCCATGGTGATTGCTTTCTTCATAATACCTTTTGGAAGGAAAATGAAGGCGCTGCTTGAGCTCAAGACAAATTGAGTTTGCTCTAAATTACGCTTTTTAAGGAGTCAATACCCATTTTTCTGTCTGCTTGATATCACTTGATTTCGTGTTTGTTAGTGTTTGTCAGCGGTTAAATTTCACTATGAAACAACAACGCTGGTGACAGTGTAGAAGGCAGTGTTATTTTGCGCGCGGTAAGGCTTTTTTCAATGCTGTGTAGCAATTGATTAATATCATGGTTGTCTAGCCAGTCTAGGCGGCAAATCAGATGAATATCCAGCGGCATTAAGGGTGTTAGCGGAATAATACTAACTTTGGATAAGTCGCTCATATCGCTTGCCGTAAGTAGATTAAGCACTGCAATCCCTAGCCCTTGTTCGACCAGCCCAACAATTGCCCCGACATTGGCAATGATTTTGGCTTGTTTGAATAAATCGGGGTCAATTTTGTCGACCCAAACGCCAGCTATTTCTAGTTTGCTAGGAAAAATGACTTGTGTTTTGATGATGTCGTTGATTGATAAGGTTGTCCGACTGGCTAACGGGTGATTATTGTTAACCACACAAACCAACGGTGTTTGCATAATAGGAAAATGATGGACTGCCGGCGTAATTTCAGTGAGCCGCGCGACCAACGCCATATCGAGGTTGCCCGCATTGACATCTTCGCATAATGCTTGGCTAGAGCGAATATCCAAGCGGATGCTGCAATCGGGTTGGACCTGTCGATAATGCTGGATAATCTCTGGCGCAAAACGCAGAGAAAGCCCCGTAGGGACACCAAACCGCAGTTCTTTGATGCCTTGCTTAATGGTTGAAATACTTTCATCAAAGACAGACAGTGCTGCAATTAATTTATCGAGCTCGGTAAGGAATTTGTGCCCTTCTTGTGTCAGCAGCAATTGTTTTTTTTGTCGATAAAATAGTTTAAAATCTAAGTGCTTTTCGAGCATTTGAATGGCTCGGCTCACGGCGGATTGATTCATATCAAAATGCTGTGCGGCCTTATTCATCGACCCTTCTTTGATGATTTCTTTGAAAATAAGTAGTTGGTTGAGCGTGTATTTTTTCATTATGCTATTTTAGCATCAAAACGCCTAAAAAGTGTATTATTTACATCAGGCATTATGTTTGCTGCGGGTATTTATTGCGCGGCTTTATTGGGTGATTTTATTGGGTGATTTTATTGGGTGATTTTATTGGACGGCTATTAGATGGCTGCTATACGGCTTCATCAGTTTGTCGTCACGTGTTTTTGCATCAATCGGTTGAGGGGCTTGGTAAGGCGTTGAGTGAATAAAAACACCCCACCCAAAACAACGGTGATGCATCCTGCGATAGATAAATCAGCAGCATACGCAAGCCAATAACCTGAAATGGAAGCAATAATTGCAATAAAACTCGCGACAATCAATAGGTGAGACAGCCGATGGGTGATTAAATAAGCCGTCGCTGCGGGTACAATAACAAAGGCAATAACCAAAACGGCGCCTACTGCGTCAAAGGCACCGACGGTTGTTAGCGACGTGACCGCCATCAAGCCATAATGGATTATCTGAGGAGACAACCCCAGTGTCAGCGCGAAACTTGCATCAATCGTGGTTAGTTTGAGTGCGTTATAAAACAAACCAAGCAACAGCAAATTAATCAACAATATCGTGCCCATGACCCAGATGGCTTTGGGCCCTAAATCTACGCCATTTATATACCAGCGATTAAATGGCGCAAAAGTCATTTCACCGACCAAAACCGCATCGATATCCAAGTGAACCGTCTCGGCATAGCGACTAATCAACACTACCCCTAAGCTAAACAGCGCAGGGAAGACTAACCCAATCGCTGCATCGGCTTTGACCAACTCGCTTTGTCTTAACCATTCGATTAAGACCACTGCCAATAGCCCGCTGGCGGTTGCTGTGATCATTAATAAAGGTGAGCCCAAATCCTGATGCAGGAAAAAGCCGATCACAATACCAGGCAAAATCGCGTGTGATATGGCATCCGATATCATCGCCATTTTTCTGAGCACCAAAAAACAACCTGGGATGACACAGGCTAAGGCGACCAAAATGGCTAATAACTGAATTTCGATCTGTGCAGCGGTCATGACTGATGGTTTCCTATGATTAGCGGTTTTGGTGCTGCACAGTTAGCTTGTTCGGCATTTATCCATTCGTCAATGATTGATTTTCCGTAGGCGGTGAGCTGCCAGCCGTCTGCTTGTTGGGCGATGGCGCCTGTTTTTTCTAGGTGCTGGTAGGTGCTTTTAGAAAAATGTTGGATAAATACGCTGGTAGCGGGTTGGTTAGGTTGCATTTGCTGATAAAGGGTAAATAATAATTGTGAGGCGAGAATTTGCCGTTGGTTTTTTCGCCGTTGCCAATACCTTGCCGCGATACCACGGTTAGGAGCGATAATAAACGTGATTAGCGCAAAAAGCGTTGCCACGAGTACAATGGCAGGCCCCGTTGGTGTGTTATCGATGGTGACACTAAATGCAACGCCCAAAATACCGGCTAATCCACCAAAAACGGCGCTTAGCATTACCATGGTGCCCAATCGGTTCGTCCACTGTCTAGCGGTTGCTGCTGGGGCAATTAGCATCGCACTCATCAGTACAACGCCAACACTCTGTAAACCAATGACAATTGCAATGACGGTTAAACTGGTCAGCAGTAGGCGTAACCAATGACTATGAAACCCCAATGTTTGGGCATAATCGGGGTCAAACACGACGAGTTTAGCTTCTTTCCAAATCAGCAATAAAACCAATATCGCTAAGCCACACCACAGTGCCATAAACAGGACATCCTGCGCCAGCAGCGTAGCAGCCTGACCAAACAAATAACGCTCAAGCCCAGACTGTCCTGCGTTGCCCTGTTTTTGTACCAAAGATAGCAAGACAATGCCCAAACCAAAAAACACCGACAGCGCAATACCGAGCGCGGCATCAGTTTTTAATCGGCGGGTTTGCACAATAGAAAGTATCCATAAGCTTGCTACCACACCGCTTGCCAGTGCGCCGACGAACAGGATATTCGCTGATTTGTCGCCTGTTATGATAAACGCAAGGACAATGCCGGGGAGCGCCGCATGCGAAATCGCATCGCCCAACAGGCTTTCACTTTTGAGCAGGGTAAAACACCCCAGCGCACCGCTCAGTAACCCCATCATCAGCACACCCAAGAGGATGACCCGCAGGCTATAGTCGGTCAATAATAAAAATAGGGCCTCGAGCATGCGTTAACCCGTTAATACGATTGGATTATACGTTGTCACACTGAGCGCCAGTTGAAGCAAACACCGCTGAAAAGCCGCGCGCTGTAACATGAGGGCTTGCATAAGTTTGGTGGATATTTTCATCTGTAAATACGGCATCAACTGGACCACAGGCAATGCATTGCACATTCAGCAGCGTTACCCAATTAAAATAATGCGGCACCGTCTGTAAATCATGGTGCACAACAATGACGGTTTTGCCTGCATCTGTCCATTGTTGCAAATTAGCCATCATGGTTTTTTCCGTCACCGCGTCAACGCCTTGAAAAGGCTCGTCTAGTAAATAAATTTGTGCGTCTTGAACAATAGCGCGGGCTAACAGGACGCGCTGCTGCTGCCCACCCGATAGCTGGCCGATAGGGCGCATCGATAACCCTGTCATATCAACGGCTGCGAGCGCGTCCATGGCTTGTTTTTTTGCTTTGCTATCTGGTCGCTTAAACCAACCAAGTTTCCCATAGGTGCCCATCATAACCACATCAAGCACGGTGGTAGGGAAATCCCAATCAATGCTCCCTTTTTGTGGAATATAAGCAACCTGTTGGCGTTGCCGTTGATACGGTTGGTTCAAAAAATGCACTTGGCCACACAACGGTTTAACCAGCCCGAGCAGTGACTTAATCAAGGTAGTCTTACCCGCGCCATTAGGCCCAACAACACCCATTAAAACACCGCACGGAATGGAGAGGTGAATATCCCAGAGCACGGGTGTGTCGCCATAAGCAACCGTCAAATTGGTCACGCGAATGGCGGGCGCTGGGTGCGTCTCTGAGATCATTTCTGAGGTCGTTTCTGAGATGTTTTTATTTGCTGTCATTTGGTTAGCGTTACCTCAGTGCATTGACAGTTGCATGGATAGTGCCTGGACGATTGTGTT
Organism: Ostreibacterium oceani; assembly: GCF_009362845.1. Taxonomy (NCBI): domain Bacteria; kingdom Pseudomonadati; phylum Pseudomonadota; class Gammaproteobacteria; order Cardiobacteriales; family Ostreibacteriaceae; genus Ostreibacterium; species Ostreibacterium oceani. The sequence goes on from NZ_WHNW01000001.1 coordinate 278,544, forward strand.
GACATTGTGCAGGTACATGCCGACATAGGTGCCAACATCAGGCGGGGTTGCGTTAGTTTCGTTGGCTTTATTGGCTTTATTGGCATTGTTGCTATTATTATTGCTGTTATCGTTGTCGTTGTGGTTTATATCGGTTGCAGTTGGCTGCCCCAGCGAATCAGCGTAGAGTTCCCCGCCTATTTTTACTGCGCCACCTCTGGCATGAACAGCGGCTTGTAAGGCTTTGATATTTCTGACAGGAATCGCAGACTCGATAAAAATGGCAGGGATATTTTGCGCGACAATAAAATCAGCTAAGCGCTGGACATCTTTGATGCTGGCTTCGCTGGCTGTATTGATGCCTTGCAAACCAACGACCTGAAATTGATGCGCGCGGCCAAAGTATTGAAATGCATCGTGCGCTGTTACTAAAATACGCTTTTCGATGGGCAAGGTGTCGATTTGTTGTTGTATTCGTATTTTTAATTGGTTCAGTTCGCCTAAATAACGGTCGCGTAATCGTACGTATTCGGCTTCGTTAACCGTATCATAAGCAATTAATTGGTCGCTGACAAAACGGGTTACAGCCATCCAGTTATCTATCGATAACCAAATATGCGGGTCATAGTTGCCTGGGTAATCAACAGAGTCAATGCGGTCTTTGGGGGGAATCGCATCAACAATGGCCACGACAGTTTTGCCTGAGCGCTGCATATTGGCGAGTAATTCAGTGAGTTTGCCTTCTAAATGCCAGCCGTTATAAATAATCATATCGGCTTGTTGAAATTTATTCACATCTCTGGCGCTGGCTTTATATAAATGCGGGTCCACACCAGGCGCCATTAGCCCATTGACAGTAACGTGTTGCCCGCCTAGTTGTTTGACTAAGTCGGTAATCATTGTGGTGGTGGTTAGGACGGTTATTTTGGACTTGCTGGGCTTTGCATGGGAGGCTGCATGGGGTGTCGCTGATAATTTTTGCGGTTGATTGCGCGCATCATCAGCCTGAGCGAATGAAAAAAGCAATAACAACAGGGCAAAACAAGCGCAGGATAGGCTTCGCTTTGCAGAATTCATTGACAATGACCCCTCCTAAAATAAGTAGCGCACGCTTATAAAATTAGCCTAGGCTAATAAACAACGTATAGACTACGATATTTAGGGTGACTTTGCAATTATTGGTTGAAAAAAAATGGCAAATCGCCAATAATAAGGCCATGAAACGCCCTAAAGACATGGCACAAACACTGCCGACAGAAACAGACCAAGCCCGCATTTTTAGCCACGTTCGCAACGCCAATGACAGCGAAGTGACAGAGGATTATGTTGAACTGATTGCAGATTTGTTGGATAGCCAAGGCGAAGCGCGTGCGGTTGATATTGCAAAACGGATGGGCGTAACAGGCCCAACAGTAAACAAAGCGCTGGCACGTTTAGTCAAAGAAGGACTGATCGACAAACAACCCTATCGTTCGATTTTTTTAACCACCGCAGGGCGAGAATTGGCCGAAAAATGCAAATCACGCCACGTGATTGTGCGCGACTTCTTGTTGTCACTTGGGATTAGTAAAGCCGTTGCTGAACGCGATGCAGAAGGCATCGAACACCATGTTAGCGCAGAAACCCTACAGGCAATGAAAGCCGCTTTGATGCGACAAGATTGATGACGTAACATTGAGACAAAACACTGATGACACAACATTGATGAAATAATTCAACGATAGGGTATTGCTTTAGTTGTCGTTGCCTGAAAATTGCCTAGTCGGATGCTTAAAAATCAGAATGCTGATAAAACAAAAAGACGCACAGCCCAAAGTGGGCTGTGCGTCTTTTCTATTCGTCGTTATAATAACGAGTGAAAGGTTTGCTGGTTAGGCGTGTGTTGTAATCTCGCGGCGCTTGCTCTCGCGGCGCATTACGGTAAACGCTATGCCCGCCAATCCCGATAGTGCTAAGACTAAACTGGTTAAGCCAGTCGAAGGAATGCTAACTGCGCCACCAGCACCGCCCGCTAACGGCACAAGCGTCCAAGTATCAGTTAGTAACTGTAATTCATACGTAACACCACCTGCGGTTAGGGTGGTTCCACCGCCTTCTAAAACGGCGGTACCCGGCGCGCCATTAACCGTAACCAGAGGTATATTGGTATTGTCAGAATTCGCTGGGTCTAGATTGCTAAGCGCTAGCGTTAATTGTGCGGTATTATCGCCTGTAATGGTGAGTAAGTCAGCGCTATGATCAGCTGTATTTATATCCAAAGCAACAGTGCCTGTGTTATTAAAATTACCCGTTACGGTTGGCGTGTCATCGGTTGCCCCATCGACTAGTGTGACGCGGTTGCTATTTGCTAATTCATTACTGACCGTGACAACGGCTTGGTCGAATAATCTGAGCTCGCCTGCGTTGGTCAACAATGCGGTTGTCATGCCCAGCGTCGTACCAATTTCTAATATGGAATCAGGGTCAATATCAACTAAATCGGTTACCGCGGTCGTTAATCCTAATGTGACGATGCTAGCAGTCAAGTTTAGTGTCTCCCAATTGAGCAAATCAGGTGGCGTGCCTTCCCAATTTTCAAAGGTAAAGGTGTCAACGCCATCACCACCATCAATCGGCGCGTTTAGTGCCACATGTGTCGTGAGTGGACCTGAAAAAGTACTGTTGACTAAAACCGTATCATCGCCAGCGCCAGCATTAATGTCATCAACACTAGCAGAATCACCGACTGTCATTGCATCATTGCCATCACCGCCGTCAATTAATCCAACAACGGTCGCATCACCAGACACGGTCAGAGAATCATCACCTAAACCACCAATCAAATCGCCTGTCACATCCGTAAAGCTAACTGACAGCGTGTCATTGTCATCGCCACCATCAATATTACCCGTAACAACTGAACGCCTAACGGGTGGGCCCATGCTTTGCGTAAATGTCAGCGTATCATCGCCCGCATTACCGAAAACATCGCCATTGACATTAATGCCAACCACATCAGCGGTATCATTACCATCACCGCCAGTCATATTTCCACTGATGGTTAATTCTCGCCCTGTCCCCGATTCATTATTGGTAAGCGTGTCATCGCCACCTTGTAAATCTAAACCAGTGGCACCCAACGTTGATGTAATCAGCTCAAGGTGAATGGCATCAGTAATCGTGATGTCTAGAGGGGCTGCCTGAATCCTTACGCCTGCACCTGATTCAGTTACAACAATTGAATCTACAGCATTATCAGTCAAGGAATTAATATTAACACCTGCTATATTAGCACCATTTAATGTGCATTTGTCGCCTGCAAGCGTCCCAACGCTAGCGCAAGCAACAGTTTGCGCTTTTGCAACCGTTAGTGCGCCTAGCGCTAGTGTGGTCATGACGACCGATAAGCCCCATTTTTTGTTCATGTTATTCTTTCCTCATTGTTGTAAATCTATTATTTAAAGCCAATTGAATAACGGTTCATTAAGCTATTCATTAAGCTAGTTAACCGAAAAAATACTAGATTAAAATACTAGATTAAGAAATTAATCAATCAACAGAGTAACAGCTAACTAAATCAAAAACAACACAGCAGAATAGACCTCTATCTTACGAATATCGCTTATTTTTTCGTTACATTTAAGGTTTGTACAATGCGACGGCATCTTCAACGGCCGTTAGGGCCTCGGCTTTGTTACCGTAACCGTCGAGTTTGACCCATTTGCCTTGGTCTAAATCTTTGTAATGTTCGAAAAAATGTTTGATTTGGTCTAATACCAATTCAGGGATGTCCGTGATATCTTGCATATTGGCATACATTGGGCAGGCTTTTTCAGTCGGCAGTGCGAGTAGTTTGGCATCTTCGCCTGCTTCATCGGACATATGCAGTACGCCAATCGGTCGTGCTTCAATCACGCAGCCAGGCACCAACGGCTCAGGTGTGAGTACCAACACGTCTAATGGATCACCGTCGCCGCATAGGGTATCAGGCACATAGCCATAATTAGCGGGGTATTGCAGCGCGGTTTTCATAAAGCGGTCAACGGTTAAGCACTGTGTGTCTTTGTCAACTTCGTATTTGACGGTGCCTGCATAGGCAGGGATCTCGATAATGACGTTAAAGCGGTTCGGGGTGTCTCCTCGGGTGACTTTGCTTAGGCTCATATTTCCTCCAGTTAGTTTAGTGTGTTTTTAGTGCGTTAAATGTCATTGAATGCGTGGGTTAGGCAGGTGGGCTAGGCAACAACGTCTCTGCTGATTTAGCCACGAGATGATTATACTTTATGGGTTTTCATCATTCGCGCTTTATCGCGTTGCCAGTCTTTTTGTTTTTGATCGGCGCGTTTATCGTAGGATTTTTTACCTTTTGCAATGCCGATTTCGCATTTGACCTTGCCGCGTTTCCAATAAAGCGATAACGGAATAATGGTATAGCCGTCTCGTTCTTTTAGTCCAATCAGTTTGCTAATTTCACGCCGATTTAATAAGAGTTTTCGTGTACGTAAATAATCAGCATTGACGTGTGTTGATGCCGAAGTCAGCGGGATGATATGGCAGCCAAATAAATAGACTTCATCGTTTTTGACGGTTACGTAACTTTCTGTCATCTGAACTCGCCCTTCGCGTAATGATTTAACCTCCCAACCGAGCAGCTGCAAGCCTGCTTCGAAGGTTTCTTCGATATGGTAATCAAAACGCGCTTTTTTGTTTTTAGCGATTTGATTGGGACTGGTTGGTTTCTTTTTTGACATGATGCTATTATGATACGCGAATTAATTGCGCTAATTATAACGTGAAAACACATGCCACACATCATAAAAACACAAAACAGTCCGTATAGTGCTGAAAAAATGTTTGAATTGGTCGCCAATTTTCAAGCATATCCTGACTTTTTGCCGTTCTGCACCGCAGCGCACGGCGAGCCAGTCGCACCCAACGAAGTGCATGGCACTTTGTCGATTCACAAAGGCCCGTTCACCAAGTCATTTACCACACATAACACCATGTACCCCGACGAGACACCTAAAAAAATCGCCATCGCGTTGGTCAATGGGCCTTTTAGCCAGTTAACAGGCGAATGGCGGTTTGTTGATACGGCAAGTGGTAGTGAAGTGACGCTAGACTTGCAGTATCAAATGGCGACTGGTTTTTTTAACCAAGCGTTGAGTGGGGTATTTGATTGGATTGCCAAATCAATGGTGGATGCTTTTTGCCAAGAGGCACATCGGCGTCACGCCCAAGAAAAAACCGATTAAGCCCATAACGATGACAGCAAAACTATCCGCATCTGATACATTAATCGCGATTGAAGTTGCCTATGCAACGCCTGCACGCCAAATGATTATTCCGCTACAAGTATCGCCACAAACATCGGTGAGGGCTGCGATTCAGCAGTCAGGGATACTTGGATTTTTCCCTGATATTGTACTAGAAACAGCGACGGTTGGGATTTGGAGCAAGGTTTGCGAACCGAACCAAATCGTTCAGGCAGGCGATCGTATCGAAATTTATCGACCATTGGTGATTGACCCGATGGAACAAAGACGGCAACGCGCCAAAAAATAACAGCGAAAAACACAGCGAAAAATAACACCACGCGACTAAGCTGCTGCGTTGTGATTTAGCGGTTGGCTTAGCGGTTGATTGAGCTGATGCTATGGATGCTGCAATGTCATTAATAAATAAACGCTATAGCCGATGTAGCCAGCGAGCAGCATGCCGCCTTCTTTTCGGGTGATTTTCGCCACGCCTTTAATGCCAAAGGCAAATACCCATAACATGATGGTCAACACAACACAGGCAACAAAATCGCGCTGTAAAAAGATGGGGCTGACCGTCATAGGTTTAATCATACCCGCCAAGCCAACAACAGCCATTGAATTAAAAAGACAAGACCCAATAATGTTACCGAGGACAATATCGGGCTCGTTTTTTTTGGCCGCCGCAATGGCAGAAGCCAGCTCAGGCAGAGACGTACCAATGGCGATAATCGTCAAACCGATGATTAAATCACTTAAGCCAAAAAACTGGGCAATAGCGACGGCGCCTTTGACCAAAAAATGCGAACTAATCAGCAATAATAATAAGCCAATACCTAAGGACAGTATGGCTTTTGAGAGTGGTTGTTGGGCGGATGTACTTTCTTTTTCATTGATTTCCTGAGTGATTTCTTGTGTTAATGCATCGTCTTCATTGCCGTAATAGGCAGAGAAAATTAGAATAATAAACATGCCAAAAAACATCGCCGCTGCCTCTATCCGATTAATTTCTCGGTCGTAAAAAAAAGCAAAACTCAGCAGCAAAATCACCAATAACCACGGAATCTCTCGGCGGACAATACGCGAACTGACTGACAGCGGATAAATTAAGGCGGTAATCGCAAGCACCAAGCCAATATTGGCGATATTCGAACCATAGGCATTACCGACTGCAATTCCTGAATTCCCACCCAAAGAGGCCAGTGCAGAGACCGCCAGTTCTGGTGCTGATGTGCCAAATCCGACAATTAGCATGCCGACCAGTAGCGCTGGCATGCCAAAGTGGCGTGCCGTTGCTGATGCGCCGTCAATAAATCGATCCGCACTCCAAATGAGGACAACTAACCCGACAACCACAAATAACCCATTGATTAACATTTTTTTATTACCTCGAATCAGAGCAAAAATAACACAATTACGCCAGCAAGCACCAAGCGGTAAATGACATAAGGCATCATGCCAAAACGGTTTAAAAACCGCAAGAAATAATGAATCGCAGCGATGGCGGTCAGAAAAGACAAGACGGCGCCTAGCAAAAAATGCAGCCAAGGAATCGACGATACCGTTAGCGCATCATTGCTGATTTTCGCAAGCGTTGCCAAAAACGTAATAGGCACGGCGAGCAAAAACGAAAACCGTGAAGCCGTTTGTCTATCATAACCAAGAAATAATGCCATCGTAATGGTCGCACCGCTTCGCGATGTGCCTGGGATGAGGGCAAGCGCTTGGGCGATACCGATGAGCAGGATATTTTTTAAGGTTAATTGGGTCATGTCTTTGTCCTCTCGTCCTACTTTCGCCGATAGCCAGAGTAATACGGCAAATCCGATGGTGGTTGCGACAATAATTTCGGGGCTACGCAAATGACTATCCACGATATCCAGCAAAAATAGCCCGAACAGCGCGGCAGGGATTGTGCTTATAACCAAAAACCACCCCATGCGGCTTTGCCCAACAGATTGGCGCTTGAGGAGAGAATGTGTCGTGTCGCGCGAAATGACCCATAAATCATGCCTAAAATAAATCACGACCGCGCACAAGGTCCCAACGTGTAACGCCAAATCAAAGGCAGTGCCTTGGTCTGGCCAGCCAAAAAAGTCTGAAGCCAAAATCAAATGGGCTGAACTTGAAATAGGTAAAAATTCAGTAATGCCCTGAATAATAGCGAGAAAAATAGTTTGCAGTAAATCCACACGATTTCCTATGTTGCTTAATGATGTTTGCCGATGTCGGTTGCCGTTGCTTATTATCGTTAATTTTCACAAAAAACAAAACGTCTTTGTGACAAACAGCGTGGTACGGTGCGGTACGTCTTGGCGCGAAAGACAAAAAGCATCGCCGCATAGCAAAAACCATACAGTAGCAACACACAGTAGCACTATGCAGTAAAACCACGCAGTAAAGCTACAGACAAATTGACGCACAGGTGATTTTAATTGCCAATTAAGCAGGGTTGCTTTACACTGCCGTGCTATGCAGCCCACCCATTTATCGACTGATTTGCTGAATCACGCCTTTTCCGCCTTTCCTGATGGTAGCCAAATTGGTAGCCGCATCGATAGCCATATTGATAGTCAAGGGGATGGCTCTCAGATTAGCGAAAAGACAAGCGAAAAGATAAGCGAAAGCGCAGACACAGACACAGACACAGGCGCAGATAATTGTACCAGCGCTGTCGCCAGTGTTGTCGATTTGCACTGCCATACAACGGCTTCTGATGGTGAATTAACACCCCGCGAATTATTGTTACTGGCAAAATCGGTCGGTATTCGCCTGTTAGCTATCACCGATCACGATACGCTTGCTGGTTATAACGAGTTACAGGCGTTAATCACACAATCGCCGCAAAATACCGCATTACATCTTGTCTGTGGGTGCGAATTTTCTAGCGCTTGGCAAGGGGTTGGTGTGCATATTGTTGGGCTAAATTTTGATGCCAACCATCCTCGGGTGACTGATTTAATTCACTATCAACAGGCGGCGAGAGCCAGCCGTTTGGCAAAACAACTCAAGCAACTGGCTGCCTTGCAGATGCCAATGACCGTTGAGGAAGTGAGTGCTTTTGCCGCACACCAAAATATCGGTCGTCCTCATATTGCACAGTGTATGGTAGCCAAAGGGTATGTGGATAGTCCTGCCAAAGCCTTTAAAAAATACCTTGGCCGCGGAAAACTAGGTGATATGCACCAATACTGGGCGCCATTGCCACAAATAATCGACACCATTAATCAGGCAGGTGGTATTGCGACGATTGCTCATCCGGCGCAATATCGCATGACGCGCAGCAAAATGCACCGCTTTGTGCGCGATTTTGTTGGGTTTGGTGGTGGCGCTATCGAAGTCGCTACGGCAGGGCAGCCAGCGGATCAAATCGAAAAATTCGCTTTGATTGCAAAGCAATACGGGTTATATGCGAGTATCGGTAGTGACTTTCATCGCCAGCGGCGTTACCACCCGATGTTAGGGAAAATTGCACCGCTACCCAAAGATGTCATCCCTGTATGGCATGGATTTAATGTGTAATTCACCGTTAGTTTATTGCATGTCACCACCCTTGTGCTAGAATAAGTGCTATCAATTTTTATTAACCCGTTTGAATTTTAATTTTGGAGTCAATACCATGAGTAATATGAATTATATGGACCTCAGCTCGGATAAAGTCATCGCCTATGCCGATGCCGATACCCGCCAGAAGTTTATCAAAAAAACCTACTTTCATTTAGCATTGGCGATTGCGTTGTTTGCCATGCTTGAGACCATTATGTTGCAGATGGGGCTAGGTCATCTTGCCGTTAGCGTGCTTTCGACGATAGGCGTTTTTGGCTGGCTGGGTGTACTACTTGCTTATGGCTTTATTTCGCATATTGTTCACAAAAAAGCCCACGAATCAGTGACAGGTCAGCAGCAATATATTTGGTGGGGAATCGGAATTTTTGCCGAGGCCATTATATTTTTACCCATCATTGCAATGGCGCTTTATTACACCCCAGCTGATGCGAATGTGCTAAGCCACGCCGCGGTTATTACCATCGCGATGGTCGTCGGTCTGACGGCTGTTGTGCTATTTACTGGCAAAGACTTTTCTTTCCTGCGCCCTGCCTTAACGATTGGTTTTTTTGTTGCCATTGGTCTTATTATCGCCAGTGCCTTATTTGGCTTTACTTTAGGTTTGGTCTTTTCAGGCGCAATGATTATTTTTGCGTCAGCAGCCATTTTATACGAAACCTCTAAAATCCAGCACCACTATCACGAAAGCCAGCACGTCGGTGCGTCTTTGGCGCTATTTGCGAGCGTTGGCTTGCTATTTTGGTATGTTATTCAGTTTGTCATGGCGTTTACTGGTGGTGAATAACCTTGGTATCCCACGCTAATGGTTGAGTAATCGTTGAGTAATCGTTAACAGCCCGATTCGTCGGGCTTTTTTAGTGCGGTATTGACCTTGCTTTTGCCATCCGATACCCTAGTGTTAACTAACAATTAACAATCTTGCCGAGTTTTTATGACACATGCCCATTCGCCCTCTCTCAGCTCCCTTCATCCAACTACCCCAATGACGGTATTTAAATCGCGTCGCGACCGGCTATTAAAGGCAATCGGTGAAGCAATTTTGGTCTTGCCCGTAGCCAGCGAAGCAATACGTAACCGAGATGTATATCATGCGTTTCGCCAAGATAGTGATTTTTTGTATCTCAGTTATTTTTTAGAGCCCAATGCGGTGCTGGTGCTGGATGGCAAGACGCAACAATCGACGTTATTCAGCCGTCCCTTAGATGAATTACACGCGATTTGGGAGGGCGATATTATTGGTCAGCAACGCGCACAGCGCGATTATTTATTCGATGCTAGCGATGAGATAGCACGGTTTGATGCATTTTTACTTGAGCAGTGTTATTTGCATGACACCCTGATTATGCCGTTTAGTCGCTATGCTGATTTTGACAGCCGGGTGTTGACTATTATCGAGCAAGCGAAAGCAACGCGCCGCGCGCGTGCACCTCAGCAGTTATTGCACAGCGATCAGTTTATTCACCCGATGCGGTTGATTAAAGATGAATACGAAATAGCCGCCATGCAGCATGCCGCTGATATCTCAATCGAGGCGCACAAAGCCCTGATGCAACAAACACAGCCAGGGCAATATGAATACCAATTAGCCGCACGACTAGACTATCAATTCAGACACCATTTTGGTGTAGAGGCGTATGGCCATATTGTTGCCTCAGGCAATAACGCCTGCACCCTGCACTATCGAAAAAATAATGCCTTGCTGCGTGATGGTGATTTGTTACTGGTGGATGCAGGCTGTGAGTACCATGGTTATGCCGCTGATATTACAAGAACGTTTCCCGTTAACGGTCGATTTACCCAATCACAAGCCGCCGTGTATCAATGGGTGCTGACAGCGATGGAGGCGGCACTTGCTGCGGCAAAGCCAGGGAATTCGATTCGCTCACCACACGAAGCGGCAACACACGTGTTGATAGAGGGTATGTTGGCGCTAGGGCTTGTCTCAGGGACTGCCGAACAAGTATACGCGGATAAAACCTATCAGCGCTATTTTATGCATGGCACCAGCCATTGGTTAGGTATTGATGTGCACGATGTTGGAGACTATAAAACGCAATCTGACGAAGATGTCCAGCTACAGCCTGGAATGGCACTGACCATCGAGCCAGGACTTTATATCCGCGCTGACGATGAATCTGCCCCCGAAGCCTTACGGGGTATTGGCATTCGTATTGAGGATGATGTCATTATTACGCCTGATGGCCACCTTAATTTGACGGGCGCCACACCAAAATCAATCGACGCGATTGAAGCGTGTTGTGCTGACGCAGCGCGTGAGATTAATTAACCTTAATATTCGTTTTATCAATCTGTTCTGCTTTTTTTTATGTTTTTCGGTATAATGACGCCATTTAGTCAGCATGAAATCATGCATGATGTCAACATGACGGTAATCAACATAAACGGAATAATTCCTTATCTGAGGTCGCTATTCTTAAACTAGACGAGATTGATGTATAACGAGCATTTTGGCTTTAATGAAGCCCCTTTTTCAATTTCTCCTGACCCTCGTTTTCTCTATATGAGCGAGCGTCATCGTGATGCGCTGGCGCACTTAATTTATGGTGCTGGCGAAAACGGTGGATTTGTGCTGTTGACTGGTCAGGTCGGCACAGGGAAAACCACGTTGATTCGCTCGCTACTGTCACAAAAGCTTGAAAACACCGATATTGCAATGTGCCTGCATTCTGGGTTGTCGGTGATTGACTTTGTTGCATCGGTTTTGGACGAGCTTGGCATCGACTATGTTCCCAATCCGTCATCGCTCAAACCGCTGGTTGATGCGCTCAATCGTTATTTGCTAAGCGCGCACGCGAATGGCCGTCAAACCGTATTGATTGTCGATGAAGCACAAAATTTAAGCCGTGAAATACTAGAGCAAGTTCGCCTGCTAACAAACCTAGAAACAGATAGCCAAAAATTACTGCGCATTATTTTGGTGGGGCAAGAAGAGCTGCAAGCACTCATTAATCGCGATGATTTGCGTCAGTTGTCCCAGCGTATTACCATGCGTTATCACTTGACCGCACTCAACCCGAGCGAAGTAAACGAATACGTCGCGCACCGCATCAAAGTCGCCAAGGGCAACCCCAGTGTATTTGCCGCATCCGCTACGCGACAAATTTACAAACTAACTGGTGGAATACCTAGACTAATCAATGTCCTATGCGACAGGGCTTTGTTGACTGCTTATAATGAAGGCGTTTATCGCGTCTCGAGTAAACACATTCAAAGCGCTGCTGAAGAAACCTTGCCGTTAAAAACGCAAACAACACCAGCAAAGCGCCGAACGGGCGCGGGGTTTGGTTTGGGGCATGCTATTGCGTTACTACTGGTTGCTGGTGGCAGTTATGGTGCTTATCGCTACTCGCAAGAGGGTGATCAGTTTGTCGATACGATAACGAGTCGTTGGCCGCTCTCGGTGTTAGCGATTTGGCAAGATACGCCAAGCCAAGCGCTCGATACGACCGATGTGTCTAATGCAGGTGACCGTACGGACGCAGCAAACGGAAGCGACAAACCATCGGCAGCGCTAACGGACGCGCAAACAACTTTGCAAAAAACCGCGTTGGTGGCAGATTCACAGGCAGATTCACAGGTAGGCCCAGCAAGAGCGCCTCAGCCAGAGGCGCAGCCTGACCTTAGCGCAATCGGTATTTCATCGGTGGGTTTGGCAGACAGTTCAACGCAAGAAGCGCCAAGTAACACTGATGTCGCTGGCAATGACAGCGGCAATGACAGCGGCGATGAAAGGAGTGGCGAACCGAAAGCGGTTGCTGATATTGCATCTGACAATGCCAGCTCTGACAATGTGGTTTCACGTGAAACCAACTTATCGGAGGCGCCCAAAAATCCAACAAACAATACGCCAGTAAACGATGCGCCAACAGACAATCCGCCAACAGACAATCCGCCAACAGACATTGCCAATGCTGATGAATCGCCTGCTAGCCGCCTTGCTATCGAAGCCGACGAAGCCCTTAAAGCCGACCGTAGCGAAACAAGCTCAGCAACAGCAACGCCCGACGGCACGTCAGAAGTGGCAACGCCTACCGATGTAGCCGTGATAAGTACCGAACCAAGCACGATAAATATCGATGATAGTGCAGTAAATAAATCGACAAATAAAGCGACAAATAAAGCAGCGCCCACCGCAAGAGTATCTGCCACAAAAACGGCAGATGAAAACGCGCAGGCGCAAGAGCTATCTGTTTCAAATCCGCCCACTTCAAATTCATCTAATGCAAAGCCACCCATTGCACCGACCTGGCGAACAGCCAAATTGGGGCAAACCGATGGCGTTGTTACGCTACTAAGAGACTGGCAGTTGCCTACCGCGATACCCGCTAACCAAACGGCATGCCAGTTCGCAGAAACACACAACATGCGATGCGTCAATGGTCGCGGTGGCTTTCCTGTACTAAGGCAAATCAATCGGCCTGCACTACTGGAGTTAACCGACGCAGACAATAAACAATGGTTGCCCGTTCTCGCGCTCAGCAAAACCCATTTGACTGCGACAATCGATGGCCAGCCCACCGAGGTTGGGTTTAATGAGATAGCGCCTTATGTGACTGGTCGATTTGTTGTGCTGCTGGAAGCGCCAAATGTTTCGTTACAGATACCGCCTGGCTTTGAGGGTGAGCAGGTTCGTTGGTTGCGCCAGCGGATTGCCATTGCAGAAGGCCGTGATTTTCGTGATATCAATGAATCTTTGCGTTATGACAACGCGCTGGTTGATAAAGTAAAACAGTTTCAAGATCAGCGACAATTGTTGGTCGATGGCATTGTTGGTAACGAAACCCTACAATACTTGTTTAATGTCGTGGCAGACGAGAATACGCCACTTTTAAGTCGTACCATTCGTTCGGCTACGGCAATAAAAGCTACCGAAGTCGAGCAGTAGCATGTCACAAATTTTAGATGCCATCGATAAAGCCGAAAAGTTACGCCAAGACGCGCTGGCAAACAGAACACTAGACGATGAAGGCAAGTATCACTTGCTTTCACAGGCAAAATCGCGGCAATCACGATTGAAAGCGCTCAAGTTACCGATATTGATTTTTATCGCCTTGGGCGTGGGCGCAACAGGCGCGTACTATGTGAGCGGGGCAAATAACAAACGAGCGGCTCAGGTTGGTGTAGGTGGTTTGACATCAAATAATCAGGTTGACGTGTCTGTAAGCCAAGCACCAACAAGCCAAGCACCAACAAAGCAAGCACCAGATAACAGTGAGCAGCCAGCGATACCAACAGCGAATCAGCACAAAGATAACGCTACAAAGGGCTTGGCAGACACAGCAGAGCCACTCGCAGCAGAGTCGCTCGTAGCAGAATCAGGAGTAAATCAGAATATATTGGCTGACGAAGCCGCTACCCAGCTCGCTACCCAGCCCGCTACCCAGCCCGCTACCCAGCCCGCTACTCAACCCGCTGCTCAGCCCGCTGCTCAGCCCCCTGCCCCTACTCCGAATGAAATTAGCAGTGAAGTCAGCAGCCAAATTAGTAAGAATGCTAGCGATCGAAGCCAGCTTGCCAGCTTGGAGATGGCAACAGACGAAACAAGGCCCAATCGCGAAGCCCTCGGTGAAGCATTAGTAGAGTTAACGCCTATTTCAGACGCCTCTAATTCAAGAGACACTAATGGCGTTGATAAAAAAGGTGTTGTAACAGAGTTGATTGCCTTGACCGCATTAACGTCTTCCGCTCAGTCGCAGGCTAAAAATAAAACCACCAGTACAAAGAAATTAGACAATACGTCGAAGTCCACCACTAACCCACGGGTTAATGAGGTAGCGTCGAAAAATAATTATCGACCAAACGCGGCAAATGCCAATCAGCCAGTTGCGGTGACTAGCGCCAGCGCCAAAAACAACCCGCAGGCAACGCCGGCGTGGAAAAAGTCGATACAAATTAGCGCATTAGTCTATGATGATAATCAGGCAAAACGGTTTGTTCTAATTTCAGGCGCGAAGGTTTTTGAAGGCGGGCAAATTCCTAGCACGCAGACGCGTGTGGTGAGAATTCTACCCACAGGAATCATTATCAATGATGGCGGCGGTGATGTGCTGATTAGCACGCACTAAACTACGGTTGACGCAATCCCAGCTGGTCAAATGTTTACTACCATCTGCATCAGTTTTAGCAGTTTTAGCAGTTTTAGCGGCGCGTACGGCAATGGATTCACGTGAAACAACAGTGGTGCCTTCGCGACTTGCTCGGTGTGTTATCTTACATGAAGCGACTGAGGCAGGCTGCCCACTAGAACAGTTGCAAGCATACCTGAAAAAACAGGATAAAAGGCTCAATATAGCAGAAACCACAGTCATCGACTTAATATCGGATGGTAATCAAACACGGTGGCTAGGCCAAGAACTAGGCGACACGGTGGTTATTTTTAACTATAATTTGAACCTGAATAACTGGCTGTGCATACTAAACTGTATTCGTGGCGGACATACGGTATACCTTGTTTATGTGCATCATACGCTAACGAAGGCGCAAAATTGCTTGACGGTGCAAACTACGCTTCCACGATTAGCCGATGTACAGCTAGCCGATGTACAGCAGGTGGTCAATCCATTTGTCCATCAGGTATTGCTACCCCAGTTGCGGCAAATAGCATTGGTACCCAAAGTAATAGCAAAGATAACACCAAAGACAGCGCTAAAAGCAAACGAAATAATACCAAAAGCATCAAATAACAATGGCTTGCGCGATGAGCAAGCCGAAATATTACAGTTTTTTTGCAGTCACCGTAACCTTGATGGCTATGAAATGTGCCAAATCATCGGCAAGCGCGGGACAGGCAAATCAACACTGCTGGGTCAGTTGGCCGAGTTATATTGCCGCAACGGACAACAGGTGGTAATTGTCGCACCGAGTCGAGGTTCGGCAAAAAATTTACTGAGTCAGCTAGCAAATGTTTCACGTGAAACATGGCAATTTCTCGTGCCTGATAAAATAACAACACTCACGAAAAGCAAAATACGCTTTGATGTGCTAATAATAGACGAAGCAGCTACACTGCCTAAGGCGTTTATGGATTACGCTATAGCAGCGTGTAAAAATAACGCAGGCCAGTTGATTGCCGCAACCACAACCGATGGTTACGAAACAACGGGGCAAAGTTATCGAGAGCATTATCTTGAAACCCCATCAAAAGCAGTCAGGATTTTTCAACTACAGCAAATACAGCGTTTTGCGTGTGACGACCCCTTATTTTTGCTAACGCAGCAATTTATCCCCACAGAGTCGGTCTCTGCTGTTGCGTTACCAGACGGTGTGCACATGATGGATACCCAATCGGTTATTGATGCAGGTATCATGCAAGGTTGCCATGCATTATTGCAAAAAGCGCATTACAAAAGCACACCAAATGATGCAATGGCGCTTTATAATCGCCCTGCATGGTTTGCAATTGCTGTTAAAAATAATTGGATTTGTGCGGTTGCTTATGTATTGATAGAATCCTTACCAGCGGAGGTTCAGCTTGACGAGTTGATAGCAGGTCGGCGACGTGTGAAATCCGCGTTTACGCAACAGTCGGTATTGGCTGCTTATGGTCATATTGGCGCCCAAATGGATACTGTCGTACGATATCCCATCGCAAGAATTGTTAGAATCGTTACTGCACATGAGCAACGTCGTTGTGGGTATGCAACAATGCTCGTCAATGAAATTGAAAAGCACTTGCTGGAAAAGTCAATTACGATGATGAGCGCATCATTCAGTGCGCGTGAATCGAGTTTGCGTTTTTGGTGTTCGGTCGGGTTTACGCCCGTTAAGTTATCCTTATCATTGAATAAATGGGACAATTTACCTGCGATATTGATGTTACGCGCGGTAGATCAACATGCGTGCTATCCAGCGGTAACTAAAACACAGTCAATTCACAAACAGGTAGCCCATAAACAGGCAATCCACGCACAGACAGTCCATACACAGACAATTCATACACAAGAAATCAAGCAATTGTATAATTTTTTCCAGCACCATGTCGCTTGTTATCAAGCCTTTTATCAGACCAGTCAGGCGGCGCAGCGGACACTACAGACATTAATGGATTTAGACGTCGCCATTAAAGCTAATATGGAAACGAGTATTGCAGCCAATATTGCAGCCGATATGGTAGCTAACAGGCGCAGTACGATGACTGCCAATAGACAGGCATCACAACAAAAAATAGCAGAAACATCATTGGATGAAATGGATTTATTAAATGAAATTAATAAATTAGAAAAAAGTCATCGGCCAGCGTCGTATTTTTTACCCGTATTGATTAACAGTCCGTGTTGGAAGCGATGGCAGCAGCTGCAGCAACAACCGTTAGGTGAAATCCAGCATCGTATCCTGACCTATTTGCCATTTGAGGCGATAAAAAAGTCAAACCAACCAATAATTAAGCAGCTGTTGACGCAGTTAGCGGCAACAATCAAAGCGAATCGCAACGCTTAAGTCGCAGTTGAGGTGTCGTTACGTTAAGGAGGCGGTTAAGCGCAGTTAAGCGTGTAAACCATGCATCCAAAAGTGTGGTTGCCCCCTTTGTCGCTTAGTCCCCTTTGCCGCTAACCCCCTTCTCGCAATGAAATGGTTTGGTTAAATCGTCGTTGACCATTGAGTTTTTCCGCATCATAGGTAAAGTACCCAATGCGTTCAAATTGATAAGTCAAACCAATGGGTGCATCGGCCAGTGCAGGCTCTAGTTTAGCGGTATCGATAATACGCTTTGAATTGGCATTGATTACATCAGTAAAATGCTCAGATTTCATTGGGTTAGGCTCTGTAAACAGGCGGTCGTATTCAATCACGCAGGCATCTATCGCGTGCGGTTTTGAGACCCAATGGATAACCCCTTTTACTTTCCGACCATCGGCGGGATTTTTGCCTAGCGTGTCTGAGTCATAGTGGCATAATAGCTCGATGGGCTCCCCTGTTTTTTCATCAAAAATAATCTGTTCGCAGCGAATGACATAGGCGCCCCGCAGTCTGACTTCGCCGCCTAATACAAGGCGTTTGAATTTGTTGTTGGCCGTTTCTTTGAAGTCTTCACGCTCAATATAGAGATGTTTGCTAAATGGAATTTGCCTCGTGCCCATTTCAGCATTTTGAGGGTGATTAGCGATGGTTAGATTCTCTACGGTCTCTTCGGGGTAGTTAATCAAAGTGACGGTGATTGGATTGATCACCGCCATACGTCTGGGGGCATGGCTATTTAGTGTATCGCGAAGCAAGCCATCAAAAAACTCCATTTCGATGGTTGCGTCTTTTTTGGTGATGCCAATTTTATGGCAAAAATCACGGATAACCTGGGGTGGAACACCGCGTCGGCGCATACCTGCAATCGTTGGCATGCGTGGGTCATCCCAGCCGTCAACATGGCCTTTTTCTACGAGTTGGATGAGGCGGCGTTTAGATAATACCGTGTACTCTAATTGTAGTCTGGCAAACTCAATCTGGCGTGGCTGACACGGGGTATTTAGTACCCGAATAAACCAGTCATAAAGCGGTCGGTGGTCTTCGAATTCTAACGTACACAATGAGTGCGTAACCCCTTCTATCATATCAGATAGGCCGTGTGTAAAATCATAAAGCGGATAAATGCACCAGTGGTTACCCGTTCTGAAGTGATGCGCGCGACGGACACGATAAATAACAGGATCGCGCATATTCATGTTTGGAGACTGCATGTCAATTTTGGCACGAAGCACAGCGTCTCCATCCGCGTATTCACCATCACGCATTTTTTTAAAATGGGCTAAGTTTTCATCCACACTGCGCTCACGGTAAGGGCTCTCGGCGCCAGGCTCAGTTAGTGAGCCCCGCCCTAGTCTGATGGCTTCGGTTGTTTGGTTATCAACGTAAGCAAGCCCCGCTTCAATTAATTGTACGGCAAGCTGGTAAAGCGTCTCAAAATAGTCCGAAGCAAAACAAAGCGCGTCCCATTGATAACCTAGCCATGAAATGTCTTCTTTAATGGCGTGCATGTAGGTTTCTTCTTCTTTTTCTGGGTTCGTATCATCAAAACGGAGATTGCATTTGCCGCCAAACTGCGCGGCTAATCCAAAATTAAGACAAATTGACTTAGCATGACCGATATGTAAATAGCCATTTGGCTCAGGCGGAAAACGCGTCTGAATGGCTTGGTGCTTGCCGTTAGCCAAATCGGTATCGATAATTTCTTGGATAAAGTTGTGGATGGTTTCGTCGGTCATATTATTTAAGTATTTTCAAATCAGAAGGCTTATTATATAATTTTTGTTGTAAAAGGGCGATGCCCTTTCGTCATCGTCATGCTAAATAAAAATAATAACGCACTATGAAAATACAAATTACCCACACACAAAAACTCATTTTTCTTTTTTTAGTTAGCTTGTTAGGTGGTTGCAGCAGCATTCCAAAACAAGCCGAAAGCCTAGACAATGCGTGCAGTATTTTAGATACACACAAAAAATGGCGCAGTGCGTTTGACCAAACCTTTAAAAAATACGGTGTACCACCACATGTCGTGATGGCATTTATGCACCAAGAATCTCGATTTGTCCATGACGCTCGCCCACCTAAGAAAAAAATTCTGGGTATTCCAACGCAGCGACCATCAACGGCCTATGGTTATGCACAGGCGTTGGATAGCACTTGGGATTGGTACCGAGACAAGACAGGTTACCGAGGCGCCAAGCGAGACCATCTCCCCGATGCCGTTGACTTTGTCGGTTGGTATATTAATGAAAACCATCGGCGAACGGGTATATCCAAGTGGGACGCAGCAAATCAATATTTCGCTTATCACGATGGCACAACAGGTTTTTTAAAAGGAACACACAAAGAAAAAGCCTGGTTACTTAACGTGGCACAAAAGGTCAATACGCGTGCGAGCATGTATCGCAGGCAGCTAGCGGCTTGTTATAAATACCCTGCCCTCTAATGTCGGCGGGGGGTTACGTGTCTTTACAATATAGTTATCAGCTCCGCACGATAGTCAGTGGTGCGTATTTATTGGGCAAGCCGCATGCATGAACCCATTTGGTTGGCGCCATATGATGTGTTGGCATTTCCTGATGCTAGGCAGGCAATGCGTGAACCCGACGGGTTGCTTGCTGCTGGCGCAAACTTATCGGTGATTACCCTAAAATCGGCTTATGAACAGGGTATTTTTCCTTGGTTTGAGGGTAATCAGCCTATCTTATGGTGGTCGCCTTCGGTGCGCGCCCTATTGCCAACAAAAGCGGTGCATGTGAGCAAAACGATGCAAAAACTGATCCAGCAAGAACGCTTTACAGTAACCGTAGATCAGGCGTTTGCAGCCGTTGTTGCCGCCTGTGCCAAGTCAACTGACACCCGCACATCAACGTGGATTACCGAGGATATGCGTGTCGCTTATTGCAGGTTGCACGCGCATGGTATGGCGCATAGTGTTGAAGTTTGGGACGGCAAAGGTCAGCTGTGTGGCGGGCTTTACGGTGTATTTGTGAAAAATTTGTTTTGTGGCGAATCGATGTTTAGCCAAGTTGCTAATGCCTCTAAGCTGGCACTAATTTGGCTAGGTCGGTTTCTAGCAAAGCACGGGTGTTGCTATATTGATTGTCAGCTGCCGACGGCCCATTTGACGCGTATGGGTGCAAAAAATGTGCCAAGAGAAACCTTGCTATCAATTTTGGCGACAATGCAACCGAATACTAGATTAATTAATGCGGCATGGGCAACATAATGACCACAATTTTAGCGATTGATTATGGGCAAAAAAAAATTGGATTGGCTGTGGGGCAAATGATTACCCAGACCGCACAGCCACTAGATGTTATTTTTATAAAGGGAGATTTTTGGTTAAAAATTAACAAGATATTCAAAGAGTGGCAGCCAGCTGCAGTCGTTATTGGCGAGCCTAAGTTAGCCGATGATACCCCTCACCCGCTAGAAAAATTGATAGAAAGCTTTATCTTTGAGTTAAAAAAAAGGTATAATGTTAAGATATATCGAGAAAATGAGGCATTTACATCGTTTGAAGCCAGCCAATATCACACGGGAGCTAATTACAATAAGCCCGTTGATGCACACGCCGCAGCCATTATTTTGGAAAGTTGGATGCGCGCCAACCATGCTTAATCGACGATGCCAGATACAGAGTGGAGAATGTAGGTGACGCAACAAACTAATAATAAAAAAGTGCTCGTCGTTGATGATTCTGAGACGATTAGGCGGACAGCAGAAGCGCTACTCAAAAAAGAGGGGTACGAAGTCGGTGTTGCCGAAGACGGCTTTCAGGCGTTTGCAGCAATTGTGGATTTTAGCCCCAGTATTATATTTTTAGATATCATGATGCCGCGCTTAGATGGTTATCAGGTCTGTTCTGTGATAAAAAACAATCCAGAGTATGAGCATATTCCTGTCATCATGCTGTCTAGCAAAGATAATATTTTTGACAAAGCCAGAGGTCGGGTTTCGGGTTCGGAGTTTTTTATGAGCAAACCGTTCTCCAAAGAAGAGCTAATCAATGTGATTAATCAGCATTTGAAGTAGCGACTATTGAACGCCGCTATCCGACTTAAATAAAAAACACAGCATAAGAGATTAAAACAGTTATGGCAACAATATTAGTAATTGATGACTCGCCAACGGAAGTACAGACAGTCACTAAAATTTTAGAAAAAGCAGGGCACGCAGTTAAGTGGGCAAATAACGCAACCAAAGGCATAGAACTGAGTGCCGCGTTGCTGCCTGATTTAATATTAATGGATGTTGTTATGCCAGGCATGAATGGCTTTCAAGCGACACGAAAGATTGCACGTAGCGAACAAACAAAGCACATACCAATTATTATGCTGACAACCAAAGATCAAGAGACGGACAAGATATGGGGTATTCGCCAAGGCGCAAAAGACTATATTGTTAAGCCAGCAGAAGCAAAAGAGTTGTTAGCAAAAATTGATGCGCTGATTGGCCCACAATCTTAGAAAAAGACGCGACACACTATGCCAAAAACAAAACAATCGTTTCAGTATCTAGCGCGACTGGCGGCACATAAAAAAAGAGATGAGCGTCTAGTCGATGGCGTGGGTCAGCAGACGTTTCTTTGTACGTTGGTTCAGGGGAAAAAGCTACACATCCCCATCCATGAAGTCAAAGAAATCATCCCAAAACCCAAGCCAGTCAAGATAGGTCACACGAAACAGTGGTTTGAAGGGTTGATTAAAGTACAGGGCGATATTTATAGCGCGGTAAATATCGGCAAGCTGATTTATCAGTCAACGACAACCGAAAAAAACACCTTCGCCGTTGCCTTATCGCAACGCGATGGGAACTATGCGCTTTTGGTGCATAATGTTTTGGGCATCATTCAGACGGGCAGCCTAGAAAAAATTAGCACGTCAGAGTATCTAGACACTTATCAGACCACTGATGCACAAGAAATAGATATTTTACCTATCCAACAATTAATTGAATCAACAGAGTTTACGCATGTCTCTGTGTTTTAACGCAACAGTAAGAGCATTATCATGAAGAGCAAAAATAAAGTAAATAAAAGCAATCAGGGAAATAACAACAAACAAGGGGGTTCTATTCGAACCTTAGTTTTTTTGCTCGCTGTCATCAGCTTATTAGCAAGTATTAGCCTTGGTTGGTTTTATAAAAAATCGCTGGACACAGTTGAAGAAGCCAAGCAGGCTGTCGATGAGCAAATTTCGCTGTCCAGCGGGTTTTCTTTGGGGTACTTGCAGGCCGTCAAAGGTAATGCAAACCAAGCCGATCAAATCAATCGAAATAGTCAAAAATTTGGCGGTATTTTGCAGAGGCTGCAGGCTGATGAGTTAGGCTTGGGGATTGATGCCGCGCAACAAAGCATTTTGACACAAGTCGATAAAGATTGGTATACGATGCGCAATTATTTAGATAATGTCGTTAATGCCAAATCGGCCATTTCAGTCGTACACGAAGTGACCCCTGAGCTGTCTACTTTGGCTTCAGAAATCAATTTATCAGCAACCAAGATTCGTAATTCACTCGATCAATTTCAAAATATTGCCAAGCTGTCGGCAAACTTAACGGCACTCTCTAGCGTCGTTAATAACATTGATAGCCAAGCCCAAAAAGTGTTACTCGGTGGTAACGAAGCGAGAGATGCCTCAGTTAAGATTGGTGAAAATTTGGGTGAGTTTTTTGCGGTGATAAACGAAGTAGATCAAGAGGTAAAACGACAAGGCAGTATTGTTTTTAACACCCCCAAAGACCTAGATGAGATTGATGTGCTGACAGCCAAGACTACGGCGTTTCAGATTGCATTGGCAGATTTGACAAGCTACATGCCGCAGTTTATTCAGGTTAACAGTGCGGCGAATGACATTGATAGCCAAGCGACTCGGCTAACTAGCTCGCTACGTGAGTTAAAAGAGACTTATACCAATCAAAATGTATCACCGCTTAGCCCATTACCTCTGAGCTACGAATATCTCATTGCAATTACTGCGCTGTTGGCGCTGGCCTTTTTTGCGTTATGGGCTTGGCTACAATACAAAAACGGAGAGCGGCTTAGAAAAGAGGCGGATCGATTACGTAAGGCCGAAGAAGAACAAAACAAAAAAAACCAAGAAGCGATTTTGCGTCTAATGGATGAGTTAGCGAACCTATCTGATGGTGATCTGACTGTCGAAGCGCAAGTAACCGAAGACTTCACAGGCGCGATAGCGGATTCGGTTAATTACACCGTTGAATCGATGCGTGGCATGGTTGGTACGATTACCCATACATCCAAACAGATTGATACCGCCACAGAATCAACGCAGGGGGTTTCACGCTTGTTAGAAGACTCGTCCAAGCAACAAAGTCAACAAATTTCACAAGTTAGTGAAGTCTCAAGGCTTATGTCTGACTCGCTGAATGAGATCGCAAAGAACACGGATTCGTCAGTAGAAATCGCTCGTTCATCGGTGGACTTTGCCCAAGACGGAAGAAATCGTGTTAGATCAACGATTAAAAGCATGAACGATATTCGAGAGAATATCCAAGACACGGCGAAACGAATTAAACGCCTCGGGGAGAGTTCACAAGAAATTGGCGATATCGTTGAGATTATCAAAGGAATTGCTGATCAAACAAACGTTCTCGCACTCAATGCGGCAATCCAGGCTACCTCAGCAGGCGAGGCTGGGCGAGGCTTTGCTGTGGTTGCAGACGAAGTGCAACGCTTGGCTGAGCGCTCGGCGAACGCAACAAAACGTATCGAAGTGTTGGTTAAGACCATCCAAGCAGATGCTAACGAAGCCGTTGCTTCTATGGAAAGCTCAACCAAACAAGTGGTGACAGGAACCAGTGTTGCAGAAGAAGCAGGACAATCACTAGATAAAATCGAAAATGTTTCCCAGAATTTGGCAAATTTGATTGTCAATGTGTCTAAAGCCACTCGAAACGCAGCGGGAATGTCTGCCGGCGTCGCGCAAAGCATGGATGTGCTAACTTCGCTTAACAGCAAAACGCGAGACGATGTGAAAAGTGCGGTAAAATCGGTTGATAATCTGCTTGAGTTATCGAGTTCGTTGCGCGATTCGGTTTCTGGGTTTAAATTGCCGAACTAGGCAATTTAAGTAAACGGCGACGAGAAAACGAATGCTGACCTATATTAGCGAAAACTTATTGACTAGCGTCAAGTCGGAGATGCTGACCACGCTAGATAAAACTGAGAATCGGGTTGCCGATATTTTTGAGTTTGGCGAGACGCACGGCTCAGAGGAAGTGATTCAGCAGATTCATAGTGTTCGTGGCGCACTATTAATGCTTGCGGAAAAAGAAGCCGCCAGCTTATGTGACAGTATTTTACAGAGTATTAAAGATGCCATCCACCATGCGGCGTTTGAAAACGACGAATTGGCGGCGGCTTTTTTAAGTCTAAAGCAATACGTTATCTCGCTTTCCGCGAGTAAAAACGACACCTCGTCATTAATTAAGGCGCAAACGGGGCTTGCTACGCAAAACAACGCACATCATTTTGGCGAAGACGAGCGTGCTATGCTAAAAAAGGCTGCCGACAAATTGCATGAATTAGGCGAATCTGATGATGAGGCATTATGGCAATCTGTTTACAAGATAACCAAGGCAATCATTGGGTTAGTTAAAACGCTAGAGTCGTATGAGTTTATTTGGCTAACACAGCAGCTAAGTATTTTGAATATCAAACAAGAGATTAGTACTGAGGCAGCAGATAAAACACGCTACCTTACAACCTTTGCAAACTATCTATTACAGATTTCAGCGCACGGCGAAGCCTTAGGTTATTACGAACCAGCGCAGCCTGTCATCGATCAATTGCAAGCGCTTACAAGCAATACAAGCAAGGCGCTGAAAAATGATTTTTCACCGCCTGCGTATAGTTTACTGGCAGAGGATAGCGACATTAGTATCGTTTTTCCCATTTCAGCAGAAACCATAGAAACCATCGCTTTTTTAATTAAAAAGGAATTGGCGGTTTGTAAAAATGCATTCGAAAATGCGCTTGCTGAGGATAAATTATCCGATAAATCAGTGCGTGCCAGTTTAAAAGCAGGAATGCACCTGCCAAAAGCAGCGTTTCATTTATTGGCGTTTTATCCGGGTAATGCGCTAATCTATGATACAGAAACGATTTTGGATAACGGCCAATTTAATGCTGAGCAAATTGCTGAATATGCAAGAAATTTAGTGCTAATTGAAGATGCGCTTTGGGGGTTGAAATACCTTGATAAAGACGGCGTTATCAATGCCCAAGAAAACCTTGAGAGGCAACAAGCACACGCTTTGTTTATGGTTGCAAATGCGGCAAAAGTCATCGTTGCTGATATGGGATATCACTTTTTTAAAGGTACCCGCGATCAGTTACTGGAACGATTTGATTCGCCCCAGCATTTAGATTTTATTCAGATTGCGAGCCAAGTACATCAATTTATGGCAGCTAGTCTATTATTGGGAGAAGATAAATTATCTAAATTGCTGGCGAAAACTGAGCAAGCCCATTTGTTCGTTAGCGCACAGCCAGAGCTTATGCAGCAAAAACCCATTGCTAATGCTTATCTGGACTTGCTCGTTAGCTACGAAGTCGCTTTTGACCAGCTACATTCTGCCATGGCAGTCGATCGTCGCGCGTTAAAATTACTTGAAAACACACAAAAAAGATTTGCTTCAGTGATTAAATTTAGCGCTGATCAGGCCGTCGACGCGCCTTACGTGAGTCACACCAGCGCATCGAGTCAAGCAGACGAACCGTTTGATGGAATGACCGATGATGCGCTATTAACGGACGGGCAGCAAGGGGCGATAGATAGCTTGCACGGGGAAGGTTTCAACACCGCGCAATCGGCTTTAGAAAAAGGCAGTACTGCACAAACAAATGGCGATGCAAGTGGCGATGCAAAAGCCGCCGACCAAGGGGTGCCCGCTGGCGAAGGTGGGCTGGGCGACAGCAGTGCTGGTTCAAGCCATTCCGATTCAAGTGGCTCGGGTTATGCCAGTCGAGCGGTGATAAATGAAAATATTCATTCACTTGCAACGGACGAAGTTGATGAGGAAATCCTCGACATTTTCCTTGAAGAAGGGATGGATATTGCCAAAAAATTAGCAGTGCTTGTCCCGAAATTGAAAGACAATTATTTTGACGAGACACTAGCGGGCGAGATACGCCGTGCCTACCATACCCTAAAAGGCTCTGGTCGAATGGTCGGTCTGAATGTTTTTGGTGAGTTTGCTTGGCAGCATGAAGAGCTATTTAACCGATCGCTGGCAGGCGAGTTCGCATTAAACGATGATGCTTATGATTTGTTAATCAAATCAAATGAATTAATCAACCAGACCCTTAATACAAATCCATTTGCTGAAGACCGTGCTGCGCTGCTCATGGCGGCAGCGAGAGTCGAAGCCCTAAGAAATGAGCTATTGGGTAAAGACAAAAATGCGCAAGACATTAGTTCACTCAGCGAGTCTGATTTAGAGAGGCTAGCGGACAAGGTCGGCCAGTCAAAGGCACGGCAGAGTAGCGATGAACAGGCGATTGCGACGTTAGCCCAGCACCCTGCACTCGCTGATTCGGCGGATGGTGGGGAAAACCACCATGAGAAAAAATCGACGGCTGGTAACGTGGTTGATGAAAATATTGACAAAATTGCCCAGACAGCGCAGTTAGTCGCGCAATCTGGTGATGTTGATAGTCGCGATATGAGTGCGATGCTAAAAGCATTGGAACAAATCGACACCTCGAATCTCAATAGTGAACAATCGCAGATTTATGATGGGTTAACCGACATTGAAAATAGGTTGAGCGATTCTTGGAATAATCTGCCCTCACAGCAAAGCGCAGAAAAAATCGCAGGCGCGCTGAGCGCAATGGCCAGAGACAATTTAGCCGCACAATTAGACGACACATTAGCCGATATTGATGAGATAAAATCTGCGTTGGCGCAACCCAAGATTGACTCGACTGAGACTGCAATCGATCATTTATCAAGCGCAACATCAAATGCGACTCAAGCACAATCGCTGTTTGACGCTTGGGCGCAAAACGGATTTGACTTTGGTGATGCATTTACGCGCTTAAAAGGCAATGTGATTGAGACTGAACACCTTGTCAAGTCAGCCCAGCTAGATAATGTTGCACCGTTAGCTGAAAAGACCAGAGAAACACTCGACCAAGTTGAAACCAGAGCAGATAAAGATAAGCCGCTAACGCAATCGGTTACGCAACCCATCGCCAATGCCATTACAGAAATCAGCCAGTTGCTGCAAAGCATTCAATCTGGGAAAACTGGCGCGCGCATTAACCCACAGACCTTGCAGGCGCTAGATACGGCGGTTGATGAGCTGAATAAAAACTATCAGCAAGTCCGATCTGCGTTGTCAGCAGCGGATAGTGAGGCTGCGACGGGTGAAGCAAGCGCGTCGGAGATAGACACTGCGGGAACAAACAGCGAAAACCAATTACCCGATCAGCCGACGACTTCGCCATTTAATCAAACGCCTAGCACAGCAGCCGTTGATACAAGCGTTACAGACGAAGAGCAGCCGCTGCCTCAAGGTCGGCAAAAGGGTAGTGAACAAGTCGCCACGTTCTTGGAAACAGCAAGACCAAAGGTCCAAGCTTCCAAGTCCAATTTTTCTGAATGGGAAGCGTCCGCATTTCAGGCACGCGTTCCGCTCAATAAATTGCGCGATAACATCGATGAGGTCAAGCGCGCAGGCAATCAAATAGAATACATTGACAATCAATTAGTTACCCAGTCGCTAACTGACACGTTAGATCAAGTCGCAGACCACCCTGAACCCCCTCAGCCAATAGTGACTGAGCCAGTAAAGTGGGCGATTGATGATTTAGACCGTATGCACGAAGATTTGGCGAGTGGCAAGTCAGGAGAAGCGCGACCAGAGATTCTAGATGCGTTAATGCAAGCAAATTTGTCAATGCAACCACAATCAAGCGCAGCCCAGCAGCCACATTCAGATACGGCTGGGTTTGATATTAAACAGGTTGCACAGCAAATTATTGACGATTTGGGTACGGGAAATGAAGCAAACTACGATGCGGTAAGTCATGCAGCGTCATTTGGACAAACGCTTGCACAAACCGCGCCACAAACAATGTCCCCGCCGCAAGTGCCCTCGCAGCAGGTGCCCTCTCAGCAAGTGCCTATACCACAGGCACCTGTGTCAAGCTACTTGGGTCAGCCGGGCGAGCTAACCCAGCAGTTAGAAAAATTTAAAAAAGCCTTATCGTCAAACGCGCCAAGTGAGTCAAAAAATGCGCTTGAATCTTCAGATTTGTCTTCAGGCCAGTCTGCTGACCAAGCATCATCGCTACCGTTTGATTTTTCTGAAGCAATTGATTCGGTTTATGATATTGAAGCGTCCATTGACGAAAAAAATGCGCCATCATGGACTTGGGATATGCTAGCCAGCATAGAAGATACATTAATTGGTATGCAAGGCAAGGCTTTGTCTCCCGCTAATGCAGACCTGCAAAAAGTCGAAAAAGCGCTAGACGCACTGGCAGATTCAAGCCGAGTGACGCCTAAGATGGCGAAAAATATCATCAATGATCTCATGGGGCTTCGCGCAGGGCTTCCTGGGCGAAGACAATACAGCGATACCCTTGAGAAATTCAATGAGCGCGCTGAGGACATTATTGAATCGACCGATACGGCTTATGCTGATTGGGCTTCTGCTGGATTTACCCCTGATGTTGAGTCGTTGGATAGCCTCATTGATCAAGTTGGTGCCATTAATCAAGTGGCAAACGAGGTAGACTACGGTGAAGCGGCAGAGCTATCCAGCCTGGTCGATTCGGTGCTAAATCGGATTAAATCTGAGCAAGTTAAGCCGTTTACCCCCGTTTCGGATAGCGTAAGCGAAGCGCTGGAGGAAATTGCCAGCGCGAAAGCGCGTGTCGACACAGGTAGCCGTAGTGAAAAATACCCTGAGCTACTTTCCGACTTAGACAGCCATGCGAAGGCTGAGCAAATAGGAGAGCCAATCTCAGGGTTGAATCAAGGCGCTGCATTAGTAGGACAAGCGGATTCACAAGATTCACAAGACGATTCACAAGACCATGCGAGTTCGGGCCATGCGAGTGACGCCAATACAGCAGACTTGGCACTCTCAGCGAAAAACACAGTACAGAAATCAACGCAAGCAGCAGCGCAAGACTACGAAAGCAGTAAAGACCAAAGCAGTAAAGACCAAAGCAGCCATGAAGCGCTTGTTGCGCCCGAATTGCCAGCGGCACAAGTCGCATTTTCTGAAAGGGCAGAGCAGCCCATTTCGAGTTCGAAGCAGCATTATAGTGCATGGCAAGCGGAAAATTATAACGCAAGCGAGCCGCTACAAGCGCTGACCACTGACGTACAGGGCATCAACGAAGCGGCACAAGTCGCCGCGTATCAAGATGCAGAAGATTTAAGCCAGCATGTGACGGATATATTATCTCGGCTAGCGCAAGAGCAGGTTGTTCCTTCGACAGCGACGGCGCAAACGATTGAATCAGCGTTGAATGAATTTTCGGGAATTCAAGAATCAACTGGGCAGGGTAAAGTGGCAACGGTTAGTCAAACCGTTGTCCAGCAGACACAAAAACAAGCACAAACTGAAGTACTAGGCGAGCCGATTTACACGAGTTTATCTGAGTCAGCGCTATCTGAGTCAGCGCTATCCGAAGCGGCGCTAAATACGCTAGACGCAAGTACCACATCAGGCGCAAGCACTGCATCAGCACCAGTGGAGAAGGCGACTTTTGATGCAAGCCGTCCTGAAATTAAATTAGACCAAGTCGATGACAATATAAAAACGGCCCTTTCTGACGCGCATGCTAGCCTAGTTCCTGACCAAAAACCTGCCGCAAGTCCTGATGGAAATGCTGATGGGAATGCTGATGGGAATACTGATGGGAATGCTGATGGAGCGCTTGGTACATCGTCGGCTATAGACGCAACGAATTCGTTGGATTTGGATATGGCATCCACGGTTTATGAGGCTTTCGCTAGACAAGCACCGCAGCACATCGAGCGTTCATTTGAACAATTTGAAGATTGGCAAGCCAGTGACTTTGTAGACCAAGCACCTTTGCAAGGACTACATAGTAGCGTAGATACGATTACTGATATTGCTAAATCAAGTGAGTTTCAGTCAGGCACGCGTTTAGGAGAAGCAGTCAGTGAGGTCCTGAGCCAAATTGCGAGAGACGGACTTACACCCGATGAAATTACGACAGACTATATTAAATCATCACTAGAAGCATTCCAGCAAAGTAGCCAAGCGATTCAAGCCCAAGCATCAGAAGGGGTTGAAATCGATGATGCATT
The DNA here is from genome assembly GCF_009362845.1 of Ostreibacterium oceani. NCBI lineage: Bacteria > Pseudomonadati > Pseudomonadota > Gammaproteobacteria > Cardiobacteriales > Ostreibacteriaceae > Ostreibacterium > Ostreibacterium oceani. The sequence goes on from NZ_WHNW01000001.1 coordinate 309,130, forward strand.
AATTGATAGCGTTAGAAATCAAGCCATTGCGATTGCGGCGCAACAAAATCAAGAGACTGAATCTCAAGCAGGCAAAGCCGATACCGCCGCAACTGATGCCAGCGAAACCGATACCAGCGAAACCGACACCAGCGAAACCGATACATCAGGTGCCGCTGAGGCACCAGCGCTTAGCATGGCATCTCAAGTTTATCAGGAATTTGCTGATCAAGCACCACCATATATCGAACAGTCATTCGAACAGTTTGAAGACTGGGAAGCCAGTGCATTTACTGATCAGTCTACGTTGATTAATCTAAACGATAGCGTGGCAAAAATAACCCACATCGCTAAATCAACTGCATTTGATTCGGCGTTTCAACTTGGCGAAGCGGTTGGCGGGGTGCTTGGACAATTGGCGCAGCGCGACCAAGCACCGAATACTGAAACGACCGAAGCCATCGAAGCCTCATTAAGCGCCTTTGATTATAGCGCCAAAGCGATTCAAAATAATGCAGACGACATTGACATTGATCCGGCACTCATTGACCGCATTAATGCGCAGAAGGATTTGTACCCGACTGATGCGATCGACGAATTAGGCGTAATGCCAACAGAGGATGCCGAAGCGCAGTCTGCTGAAACAGCGAATGAAATAGCGAATGAAATAGAGGCAGAGGGTGAAGTAGCAGCCGAAATAGCAGCCGAAAGAGCAACTGAAGTTGGCATTGAGGATGCGACGCCAGAGGCGCGCGCAGACGATGAGGCGGAGGCAACCCAGCAGCCATACTCCGTTACCGATGAAAACTCACACGCCTTTGGTGATGATGCCGATGGAGCCGTGGCATTTAATGACCCGAACAACCTAGACAGTACCATCTTAGATATTTTCATCGATGAAGCCAAGGAAATCCTGCAGCGTAATGAAATAAGCTTGCAAGAGTGGGGCGCATCGCACGATAATTTGAGCGCAGTACAAGAGCTGCAGCGTGGTATGCACACCCTAAAAGGCGGTGCGCGAATGGCAGAGATGACGGTTTTGGGTGATTTGTCGCACTACACTGAGAGTTTGTTGGATTTGATTGTTGAAGGCACCATTGCTAACAAGGACGCTGCGCATGTACTGCTGTCAGAAGGTCACGAGATTTCAAAAGACATGGTGTTTGCTGCAGAATCGAAGCGTTATATTTATGCTTCACCCCATTTTTTGCAGCGCCTTAGCGACTTTATCGAGAAAGAAACAGGCAAAGGGCTTGATATTAAAGCCCCAACGCGAGAAATTGCTGCGGTTGATTTAGAAAGTCGTCCAACGCCTGCACAAACCACCAAAGACAAGTCTACAACGACTAAGAAGCCTTACAACATCCGTCTGCAATCGGATTTGATTGAGAAACTATCCGCGTTAGCGGGAGAAGACGCGATAACTCGCGCGCGAATAGAGCGTAGCACAACCGAGCATGGTTTTCAGTTATCCGAATTGACGCAAACGATTGTTCGTGTTTCTGAGCAACTACGTCGCTTAGAAAATGAAACAGAGACACAGATTTTATTCCGCCATGAAACCGACTTGCTCAAAGAAGAGGAGTTTGATCCGCTAGAGCTCGACCGTTTTTCGGAGATACAACAATTATCACGTTCGCTTTCTGAGTCGATTGATGATTTAGGCAATATTCGTGAGACGCTGCATAATCAGTTAGACGATGTCAAGCAGGCGTTACGTGAGCAAGGCAATATTCAGCGTGAATTACAAGACAGCATCTTGTCAGCGACATTGGCAAGGTTTGATACGCTGGAATCGCGGCTCGCTCGGATTGTCGATCAAGTCGCAAATGAGCAAGGCAAGGAAGTGGAGTTACAAATTTATGGCGGTCAAGTTGAAATTGAGCGCAATATGCTTGAAGATTTGCTCCCTGGATTCGAGCATACCATTAGAAATTCGTTGGCGCATGGTATTGAATTACCACAAGACAGAGAAGCGGTAGGCAAGCCCCGCAAAGGCCGTATTCGTATCGGAGTTAGGCGAGAGGGCGCAGAAGTCTGGTTTGTTATCGCAGATGATGGCTGTGGTGCTAATTTGTCTCGTATCCGCAATAAGGCTGAAAAACTGGGTATATTAGATGCCGATAAAGCCAACGACAAAAACTACCTTTTACAGTTGTTGTTTGAGCCAGGTTTTAGTACGGCCGAAACCACCACACAGTTATCGGGACGAGGGATTGGTTTGGACGTCTTGCGTGAGGTCGTTCATGCGCGCCAAGGCAGTATCGAGATTGAAACCGAAGAAAACAAAGGCATGGCTACTTCGATTCGCCTCCCATTTACTATGTCGGTCACAGACGCGTTGATTGTCAAAATCGGCGAATATACTTATGCAACACCGATTGCATCGATTGAAGGGGTTGCCAGAATTTCAATAGAAACTTATGGCAAGTTTGCCAACGGTGAAGTGGTTTACCACCACTACGGACAAAAGCGCTATCGACTCGAAAGCTTGTTAAATTATATTGACCCGAATGCAGAAAAAGTCAATTCGGCATTCGGTGTTCCTGTGTTGTTAATTCGTGTTGGGTCTGAACGACTGGCGTTAGAGGTCGAAGAGATTTACACGCGCCAAGAAATCATTATAAAATCGGTCAATATTCAATTAACCACGATTCCAGGTGTCGTTGGCGCCGCTATTTTGGATAATGGTCAACCCGTTGCTGTTGTTGAAATGGCAACACTGGGTCGGCAATTCTTACAACATCTGGCGATGGATACCCCGCAGCAAGTATCGTTAGTTCAACAGAATAAAGAAGAAGCCCTAGAAACGCGACTCAAAGTCTTGGTCGTTGATGATTCGATTACCATGCGCAAAATCACCACCAAAATTTTGGCGCGATACGATATCGAAGCGCAAACCGCCAAAGATGGTGTTGATGCCATTAACGCCATTGCTGACTGGATACCCGACCTCATCTTATTAGACATAGAAATGCCACGGATGGATGGTTTTGAGTTTGCGACACATGTCAGAAACGATAGTATTTACGAACATATCCCAATTATTATGATTACTTCGCGACACGGCGAAAAACACCGTAGGCGCGCGGCGAACATTGGCGTAAATGGCTATTTAGGCAAGCCCTATACCGATGATGTATTAATCAAAGAGATAGAGTCTGTCTTAGACACAAAATTAAAAAGGTAATATACGGTGGAAAATTTAGAAGTTTTGTTTATTCCTATTGGTCAACGGGCCATTATTGTGCCGAAAAGTTTGATTGAATATATCTTGCCTTATGCACCGCCGTTACCCTCTGAGTACGCACACCCAACCTTGGTAGGCTCGTTAATCTATAAAAATAGAAAAGTCCCCGTGATGGATTTAGCCAAATTGGATGACGAAAATCCCCCCAGTGCTAAAAAACACCCAAGCGGCGAGAAAAATAACTTTCGCTTAATCATTGTGTCCTCTGTTTCAGAAGCCAGTCCTTTTTTGAGTTATGCACTGATTGCAACTGCGCCGCCTAGAATTTTTAATATCGCCGCCAATACGGTAGAAGAGCTCGATGAACCCCATTCTGATTTATTTTATAGTAAAATAAAGTTTGGTAGCGAATTGTCGTATCAATACGCCTATGTCCCAGCGCTAGACAACATTGAGTCTAGCATTTTGGCAACCCACTAATGGTTTAAAATAATGCAAACAGACGAATACATTGATATTGAACAGCCGATTGTTGAATTACAAGAAAAAATCCATGAGTTAAAAAAACTCTCTGAAAACAGCGATATTGATATTGGCATTGAGGATGAAATGCAGCGCTTAGAAAAAAAATCTCAAGCGCTTACCAAAGAAATTTTCTCAAAATTAACGCCTTGGCAAACTGCCAAGCTAGCACGGCACCCGTTGCGACCGTATGCGCTAGATTATATTGAAAAAATCTTCACATCATTTAATGAAATACATGGCGATCGCACATTTGCTGACGATAAAGCTATTGTCTGTGGGATTGCGATGCTCGAGCAACAACCCGTGATGGTTATTGGGCAGCATAAAGGCAGAAGCACCAAAGAAAAAGTTTATCGCAACTTTGGTATGCCGAGGCCAGAGGGCTATCGCAAAGCGAAACGTGCCATGCATTTAGCTGAGAAGTTTTCATTGCCCATTATCACATTCATCGATACACCCGGTGCTTATCCAGGTATTGGGGCAGAGGAACGTGGACAAAGCGAAGCGATCGCCGCCAATCTTTATACAATGGCGTCTCTAAAGGTGCCGATAATTTGCACCGTTATTGGTGAAGGTGGGTCTGGTGGTGCGCTGGCAATCGGCGTAGGCGACCGTGTTTTTATGCTAGAAAATAGTATTTATTCTGTCATTTCTCCCGAAGGCTGTGCGTCTATTTTGTGGCGTAGCGCTGAGCACGCCAAGGATGCTGCCGATGCGATGCACATTACAGCAAAAAAACTCCAAGTGCTAGATTTAATCGATGATATTATCCCAGAACCGCTAGGCGGCGCACACCGAGATATTGATGAAACGGCAGCGGCCATCAAAAAAACGATTACCAGCGCGTTAGCTGACATTTCAGCCATGGATACTGATAGCATGCTTGAAAAGCGCTATACGCGTATTCGCCAGTTTGGATTTTTTGACACTTAATCTAGCAAAAACCATCAAGCCGTTTATTAGCACGGCTAGCAGGCGTATCGTTGTCGCGTATAGTGGCGGTCGAGATTCGCATGTATTGTTGCATGCAATAGCAGCGCTCCGCCAAACGGCGGGTTTTTCGTTGCCAATTGTTGCCATCCATATCAACCATCGATTGCATCCTGATGCGGATGCTTGGGTGGTTCATTGTCGGCAAGTCTGTGCGGCATTATCGTTACCTTTTATTACCGAAACCGTACTATCGCGTCCAAAAACAGGGGAAAGCATTGAGAGTTTTGCTAGGAAAGCACGCTATCAATTAATCGCAACGCACCTTAAAGCGGGCGATATTTTTGTCAGTGCGCACCACCAGCGCGATCAAGCGGAGACGTTTTTGCTACAGTTGATGCGCGGTGCAGGGCTTGATGGATTGTGCGCAATGCCGTTAGTGCGCCCGTTTTCTATGGCAACGATTGATGGCAATTTGCCCCAAATGCAGCACGATGAAGGGCAACAAACCCAGGCAATTTATCTGCGCCCCCTGCTGAACACAGCGTACGAAGCAATTGAGCAGTATGCTAAACAGCACCAGTTAACCTATATTACCGACACCAGCAACGCTGATTTGCGATTTAATCGCAATTATATTCGCCATTGCGTATTACCCGATTTAACGGTTCGGTTTCCGCATGCAGTAGAATCGATTTGTCGCAGTGTGCAGTGGTTACAAGAGCTTGACGGTGAGGCGCCTCCTAGCCAATTACGTATCAGTTATCTAGCCAGCTTGTCGAGCATCAAAAGAAAACAAGCCATTAGAGCAGCCATTAAACAAAAAACAGGATACGCACTGAGCCAAAACCAAACCGATTACTTGATGACGCATTTTTTCAGTGCAGCCAAAGATAAGCATCCAACACTTACCGTTGGGCCCTATTTAATTAGGCGATTTAATGATGAGATGGTGGTGACACTGCCAATGCCAGTTGATACAACGGGTTTTCCTGCCCAAAAAATCACCGTTGGCATGCCGTTTTTTACACCAGTTGGTGCCATACAGTGGCAGGCCGGCGAAGGTGGGCTATCACCAAACCAACCACTACGCGTTGATAAGCTACATTTTTCTGATAAGTTTCGTCCGCATAACCGCCGCCACCATCAACCCATTAAAAAACTACTTGCACAGGCACAAATACCACCGTGGATAAGACCGTTTATACCTGGGCTTTATGACAATAAAACATTAGTGGCTATACCGAGTCTTGGTGTGCATGATGACTTTTTCTCTCAGTCTAAAGATGCGGTATTGCCAAGTTGGCAAGTTGATGAAAAATTTGTTAAACTGTAACCCCTGACTTAGGGCGCTTAGGTAGGGTGTTTAGGAGGTAGGGGGTTTAGGCTGGTTCTTGTTTGGCCTTCGCTTACCCCTCGCTTGTCTCTCGCTTGTCCTAGGGGCTATCCTTGTTCAATCTATTGGCCACCAAATGACTAAATATATTTTTATTACCGGCGGTGTCGTTTCTTCATTGGGGAAAGGCATCGCAGCCGCCTCGTTGGGTGCGATTTTAGAATCTCGTAAATTACGTGTTACGATGATTAAATTAGATCCCTATATCAATGTGGATCCTGGCACGATGAGCCCATTCCAGCACGGTGAGGTTTTTGTGACGCATGATGGCGCAGAGACTGACTTAGACTTGGGGCATTACGAACGGTTTATTCGTTTTCAATCCACGCAAAATAATAATTGCACCTCAGGGCGAATTTATCAGGATGTGATTCAAAAAGAGCGGCGGGGTGATTACCTCGGTGCGACCGTACAAGTTATTCCGCATATTACCGATGCCATTAAATCTCGCATTAAGCAAGGTGCACAAGGCGTGGATATTGCTTTGGTGGAAGTAGGTGGTACGGTTGGCGATATCGAGTCATTACCGTTTTTAGAAGCCATCCGTCAGATGGGGGTTGAGCTTGGCCGCGAAAACACACTATTTATGCATTTGACGCTATTGCCCTATGTCAAATCGTCGGGAGAATTAAAAACCAAACCCACGCAGCATAGCGTCAAAGAGCTGCGTTCGATTGGGATTCAGCCTGACATTTTGGTCTGCCGCTCTGATCGCCCTATTCCAGAAGAAGAAACCCGCAAAATTGCGTTGTTTACGAATGTGGCATCGAATGCGGTGTTTGAGTGTTTAGATGCAGACTCAATCTATGCTGTGCCCGAATACCTGCAAAAACAGGGCTTGGATGATATTGTGATAAAAAAACTCCATCTTGAGGCCCCACCATCCGATTTAAGCGATTGGCAGCGTGTTATGGCCGCAATTCGACACCCTAAAGGCGTGGTAGATATTGCAATGGTCGGTAAATACGTCGAATTAACTGACGCCTATAAATCCCTCAATGAAGCGTTATTTCATGGCGGCATACACAATCAGTATCAGGTCAATTTGCACTATTTTGAGTCCAGTGATTTTCGCAATGGTGATGTGTCTGCGTTGGCATCAATGGATGCGATTGTTGTGCCTGGTGGTTTTGGTGAAAGAGGGGTGCTGGGTAAAGTTAACGCTGTCCGTTATGCGCGTGAAAAGCAAATTCCTTTTTTAGGAATTTGCTTGGGGCTGCAAGTGGCAACTATCGAATATGCAAGACATATCATGGGTATCGCTGATGCCGATTCGACGGAATGGAACCGTGAAACAACCAACCCGATTGTTGCCCTAGTCACAGAATGGGTGAATGAAAAGGGACAAATTGAGCACCGTAACCATGAGGCTGACTTAGGTGGAACCATGCGACTTGGTTCATTAAGAAGCGAGGTTAAAAAAGGCACCAAGCTACATAAAATTTATGGTGATGAAATGGTTGAGCGTCATCGACACCGTTTCGAAGTCAACAGCCAATACGAGGCAGCCTTAGAAGACGCTGGTTTGGTGATTGCTGCGCGTTCTGCTGACAGCGGTCTTGTTGAAGCGATCGAATTGCCAACACACCCTTGGTTCATTGCTTGTCAATCACACCCTGAATTTACATCGACCCCTCGCGATGGCCATCCGTTGTTTAAATCTTTTGTCAGCGCGGCTATCGACTATAAAACGACCGAAAAAGGGGAGGGTTGATGCAACTATGTCACTTTAAGGCAGGCATTGATCAGCCATTTTTTCTCATTGCGGGTCCATGTGTTCTCGAATCAAAGGCGCTTGCTTTTGAGACGGCAGACTACTTGCAACAAATAACAACGGAACTGGGCATTCCGTTTATTTATAAATCGTCATTTGATAAGGCGAATCGTTCTTCTGTACAGAGCTATCGTGGGCCGGGCCTTGAAAAAGGGTTACAGATTTTAGAAGCAGTCAAATCAACGTTTAACGTACCAGTGCTCACCGATGTCCATGACGACACACCGCTCGCTGAGGTTGCCAGCGTGGTAGATGTCTTGCAAACGCCGGCTTTTTTGTGCCGTCAGACCAATTTTATCCAGCGAGTCGCGAGTTTCGGAAAGCCCGTCAATATTAAAAAAGGTCAGTTTTTATCGCCGTGGGAAATGCAAAATATCACGGAAAAAGCACAGGCAACGGGTAATAAGCAAATCATGGTTTGCGAACGAGGAACGAGTTTTGGTTATAACAATTTAGTGTCAGATATGCGGAGTTTGGCGATTATGCGGCAAACGAATTGTCCGGTTGTCTTTGATGGCACGCATTCTGTTCAGCTGCCTGGCGGACAAGGCAAAGCCTCTGGCGGCCAACGCGAATTTGTGCCTGTGTTGACACGGGCAGCGGTTGCGGCGGGTGTTGCAGGCTTATTTATGGAAACACACCCCAACCCTGATAAAGCGCTATGTGACGGCCCCAATGCGTGGCCACTAGACCAAATGCACGCCCTGTTGCGTACATTAAAAACAATCGATGAGACGATTAAGCGCCAACCGCTTCCTGAAACCATTTATTTATCGTGAGGAAATAACATGACACAGATCACCCACCTTGTTGCAAGGGAAATTTTAGATTCACGGGGCAATCCTACCGTGCAAGTTGATGTTCGGTTATCGAGTGGTGCGCTGGGTCGTGCGAGTGTGCCCTCTGGTGCGTCTACTGGCGTGCGTGAAGCGCTAGAGCTTCGTGATGGCGAGACGAATCGCTACGCGGGTAAAGGGGTTAAAAAAGCCGTCGCCAATGTGAATACGATACTGCGTGATGCGCTGATTGGGTTTCCTGCTTTTCAGCAGCGTCAACTCGACGAAAAGATGATTACTTTAGATGGCACAGAGAATAAAGGCCACCTCGGTGCTAATGCTATTTTAGGGGTTTCTTTGGCTTATGCGCATGCGTGCGCTAACGAAAAAGGGCAAATGTTGTTTGCTTATTTGGATGCAAGCCCGAAACCTTTTACCTTACCCGTACCGATGATGAATATAATCAATGGCGGCGCGCATGCGGATAATTCGATTGATATTCAGGAATTTATGATTATGCCAACGGGCGCTCCATCATTTAGCGAAGCGTTGCGGTGTGGTGCGGAAATTTTTCATGCGCTGCGGCAAGTATTGCATAAGGCAGGGCATATAACCACAGTTGGAGACGAAGGTGGTTTTGCGCCAAATTTACCGTCTGCGAGTGCCGCTTTAGCGGCAATCATGCAGGCGATCAGCCAAGCAGGCTATGAAGCGGGGAAAGACGTTTACTTAGCGTTAGACGTGGCGAGTTCTGAGTTTTATCGCGATGGTCAGTACGAATTAACAGGCGAAGGAAAATCGCTTGATGCCAAGGGAATGGTCGACTATTTAGCGCAATTGGTTGCGGATTTTCCGATTGTGTCGATAGAAGACGGTATGGCAGAAGGCGACTGGGTCGGTTGGCAGCAATTGACTGAGGCGTTAGGTGATAAAGTTCAATTGGTTGGAGATGATTTGTATGTGACGAATCCAGCTATTTTCCGTCAGGGCATTGAGCAACACATTGCCAATGCGATATTAATTAAACCCAACCAAATTGGCACGTTGAGCGAAACGCTGACAGCGATACGCATGGCGAACGATAATCATTATGCAGCGGTTATTTCCCATCGTTCAGGAGAAACAGAGGACGCAACCATCGCGGATATTGCGGTGGGGACGTCAGCAACCCAAATAAAAACAGGCTCATTGTCACGATCTGACCGGGTGGCTAAATATAACAGGCTGTTATTAATCGAAGAAGCGCTAGGTGCTGATGCCGTTTATCCAGGTCGTGCTGCGTTACTTGGCAAGATACCTGGTTAGCGCGTTTAGTTGGCGCTCTGTCTAGCGCTGTGTCTAGCGATGGGCTTGGCTATGGGCTTGGCTACGTGAATGGTTATAGTTGCAGTATTTCGTCAATAGGTTGTCATCACTTTTGTTTGCATAGGAGAAAAAATGAAGCGCTTACTAAAAACGTCAATAGGGTTTAGTTTATTCGTCTTATCCTTAGGCGTGCTTGTGGTGGCAAATTACCATGTATGGAAACAAGACCAAGTGTACGAGCAAGAAATACGAGATTTGCAACAACAGCTGTCATTGCAACAGCAAGAGAATGAAAAAATTGCCGATATTAATGACCGCCTAAAGCAAAAAATAGACAGTCTAAAGCTAGGCAGCTATGAAATGATAGAGGAAGAAGCCAGAACTGGGTTTGGTATGGTTGGTGAAGATGAAACCTTTTTTCATTTTAAGCAGCCAGACAGCGACGAACCGCCGCAAAAATAATCTATACCAAGAATTGCCGTATCGTTTATACTGCTTTCTTCTTATCAGTTAACTAAATAAATATCAAAATAAAATGACAATCCAGTTCAAGGCAATAAAACAAAATCTCATTATCCTGTGTCTGTTTGTTTTTGTGAGTGGCGGTATAGGGATGGCGACTGAACAGATAGAAAATAACGCGTCTGACAAGCCATCCCCAAAAACGACAAAAGAAGCGACAAAGGAAACCACAAAGGAAAATGCACAGGAAACCGTGCAAGAAGCCGTGCAAGAAAATTCGCAATCATCCGAGGCTAACCAGCCACCAGAAACCCACAATCAACCTCAGGCTATACCGGTGATGGTCGTGGAGATTGCTCCAGCGGCTGCGCACACCAGAGCGACATTTCCAGGGCGTGTTTCTGCCTATCGACGGGCTGAAGTCCGCGCACAGATCACAGGGATCGTCAAAACGCGGGATTTTATCGAAGGTTCAGCAGTCGCTGCGGGCGATACGCTATTTACCATAGAAGACGAGAGTTTATCCGCTATTTTGCGCGCTCGCGAGGCAGATGTGGCACAAGCCAAAGCCAGCTACGAGCTAAGCCAGCAAACGATTAAGCGTTACCAAGAGCTACTAAAAATGGGTGCAGTCAGCCGCCAAGAATTTGATCAATTTAGCGCACAAAATAAGCAAGCCAAAGCCGCCTTAGCCCAAGCCAGCGCCAACCGAGATTTGGCAAAAATTAACCTAGGCTATGCGACCGTTGTCGCACCGATTGCTGGGCGTATTGATCAAGCATTAGTTACAGAGGGGGCATTGGTTAATGCCAATACAACGCAGCTTGCAACGATTGAACAGATTGATAAAGTCAATGTGGATTTTACCCAATCCAAGGGCGACCCGAGTCACCTACAAAGCCAATTCCAGCGTGATAATATTACGGTCAATATAGTTGATGCCAGTGGGGAAATAATCGCCGAGAACGGGGAATTACAATTTGCCAGTCAACGTGTCGATGAAGCGACAGGCTCGGTTAGACTGCGTGCAGTATTTGAAAACCCAGATAAAGTTTTGCTACCCAATATGTTTGTGCGAGTACAAATCAGTCAAACACTGGATGAGAAGGTGATTAAATTGCCACAGTCGGCCGTTGCGATAGGTCCGAATGGCCCTTTCGTCTATCAGGTTGAAAATCAGAAATTAAAACAAACGCCTGTGGTGTTGGGTGAGATGGATGAAGCATCATTTATTATTGAATCAGGATTAGCAACGGGTGCGCGCATTGCTATACAAGATGTCACAGGCGCGTTGCGGTCACAAATGCCTGTTATGGGTTTGACGGCTGAGGAGTTTGCTCAAATGCAGGCATCAGCAGCGCCGCCAAGCGAGCCCACAAACCAGCCTCCAAGCCAAGGCGAAAACTCGCTTGAACCAGCAAATACGGACGAGTCAAACTAATGGCACAGTTTTTTATTGATAGACCTCGCTTTGCTTGGGTGATTGCTTTATTGATTTTAATCGCGGGTTATATTGCGCTAACAAATACGGCAGTTTCTGCTTATCCCAATATTGCACCGCCCAATGTAACTATCCAGGCGGTTTATCCAGGCGCTGCCGCAAAAACGATTGAAGACACGGTGACCACCGTGATTGAGTCAGAAATGACCGGCATTAAAGGATTAAAATACGTAGAGTCCACCTCGAGCAGAGCAGGTACAGCAACCATCAATTTAACCTTTGAAACAGGTACCGATATTGATTTGGCGACATTGGCCATCCAAAATCGCCTCAAGCGTGTCGAAGCAAAACTACCCACCCCTGTCATAAACCAAGGGCTTCAGATTGGAAGTCAGCGTCGAGATTTTTTGATGGTGATTGCCTTATATTCCCCCAACGGCACTTACAACCAGTATGATTTGGGTGATTATATTGACGAGTATATCTTGCAAGATATTCAGCGGTTATCTGGTGTTGGGTCAGCACAGCTTTTCGGCTCAACTTATGCCATGCGTATTTGGATTGATCCACAAAAAATGTATGCCTTTGGCGTGACGCCCAATGATATTATCAGCGCCATACGTGCGCAAAATGCGCAATTAGCGACGGGCGAATTAGGCGCATTGCCAGCGCCACCTGGACAACAAATTAACGCAACTATTTTAGTGCCGTCACAGATTGCTAACGTAGAGGCCTTTGGTGAGGTTGTTGTGCTATCAAGCGATAGCGGCGCAACCGTAAGAATCCGAGACATTGGTCGAGTTGAGCTGGGGGCAGAAAGCTATGCAACCAAATTGATTTTAAATGGTCAACCCGCATCGGCTTTTGCCGTCAGGCTAAGTAATTCAGGCAATGCCTTAGCAACGGCAGAAGCAGCCAAAGCCAAAATGGCGGAACTATCCGCATTTTTCCCAGACGACATGGCGTGGATTGTCCCCTACGATACCTCGTTGTTTGTTGACATTGCGGTTAATGAAGTCAAACTGACGCTAATCGATGCTATTCTGTTGGTTACGCTGGTTATTTTTGTTTTTTTACAAAGCTGGCGCTCAACAATTATCCCACTAATTGTGGTGCCAATTTCTTTGCTCGGTGCGGTGCTTGCTATTTATAGCTTTGATTTTTCAATTAATCTACTTACGCTATTTGCGATGGTTTTGGTCATTGGTATTGTTGTCGATGACGCCATATTGGTGGTGGAAAACACGGTTAGAATTATCGACCAAGAAGGGCTTACGCCTTATCAAGCCACTAAAAAATCGCTAAAACAAATCACAGGCGCCGTGATTGGGACAACCGCCGTATTATTTGCGGTATTTATCCCCAGCGCATTTATCCCAGGCACGACTGGAGAAATTTATAAGCAATTTGCCTTAACCATTACGATGTCGGTGGCGATTTCGAGTTTTTTAGCATTATCGCTAGCGCCAGCGATGGCACAAATGTTATTAAAGCCCAAAAAAACAACGCCAGGTGTCTTATTAAGGCCGTTCGTATTGCTGGGCAATGGATTTAATTTGGTATTAGAGAAAATTACAAACGGGTATATTTGGTTGGTTAGGGGCATTTTGACTAAAGTCGGTATGGTATTTATGCTGTTGGTTTTTGCAGGGGTACTTGCAAGCATAACCATACTGTATCAAAAACTCCCCAAGAGCTTTTTGCCCGCTGAAGACCAGGGGTTTATTGTGGTGTTAGGACAGTTGCCAGCGGGTGCAACCCTAGAACGAACGCAAGCCTTTTCCAAACAATTAGATGACTGGTTTTTGGCCTTGCCTGAGGTAGAAAATACCATTACTGTCAATGGGTTTAGTTTTTTTGGTGTCGGTCAAAATGTGATGATCAGCTTTATTGACTTAAAGCCATGGGATGAACGAATTGCCAACGGCTGGCGTAGTGCCGATGAACTGATTAATTTCGCCAATACTCCACAAGGGATTTGGCAATTCTCTGGACAAGGGTTTGGTTTTGCGCTGAACTTGCCCCCGATACCCGGCCTCGGCAATACAGATGGCTTTTCGCTCAATTTGCAAAATCGCACAAACGATGCAGCGTTGCTGGATGCTGCCGTTGGGCAGCTACTACAGGCACTTAGTGCCGATGGTCGCGTGCTTGGTCCACGGGTCAATGCGCTGGCGCCAATTCCACAAATACAAATCGACATCGATCGAGACAAAGCACAAACGTTAGGGATTGATATTGGTGAGTTGAACTTCACGTTGCAGGCGGCTTTGGGGGCATCCTATGTTGATGACTTTGTTGACCAAGGGCGTATTCGCCAAGTTTGGGTTCAGGCAGACAGCGATACGCGCTCATCGATCAATAACATTATGGAATTACAAATTCGAAATCGTACTGGCGGACTGGTCAAGCTCAAAGAAATCGCCGATTACCAATGGGTACAAGGCCCTGCTGCACTCAATCGATTTAATGGGTTGTCTTCGGTAGCGGTGACAGGTAGCCCCGCACCAGGGCTAAGCTCAGGAGATGTTTTGGCATTAGTTGAAGCGCTTGCTGCTAAACTACCTCAGGGCATTAGTTATGAGTGGTCAGGCACGTCACTCGAAGAAAAAACCTCAGGGAATATCGCATTAGTTATTTTTGTTTTTTCGTTGGTGGTAGCATTTTTGGCGTTGGTTGCACTCTATGAAAGCTGGAGTATTCCTGTGGCGGTCATTTTGGTTGTGCCATTGGGTGTTTTGGGGGCGGTTTTAGCCGTGACTTGGCGCGGTTATCCAAATGATGTTTATTTTACTATTGGATTAATTTCTATTATTGGGCTTGCGACCAAAAATGCAATTGTTATTGTTGAATTTTGTCTTGATTTGCAAAAAGAAGGGATGCATCTCCGCGATGCGATTATTACAGCCTGTCGACAACGTTTTCGCCCCGTTATTATGACATCGATGGTGTTTATACTAGGCGTGATGCCGCTTGTGTTTTCAGAAGGCGCAGGCGCTGCCAGTCGTCGCGCAATCGGTACTGGCGTTTTAGGCGGTATGCTGAGTGCGACCACACTGGTGATTTTATTCGTTCCTGTTTTTTATTATCTTATCCGTTGGTTAATCCCTGCTAAACCGAATAAAGCGCTGATGAATCAACCTAATTTTAGTGAAACCCATGAAACCTAATTTGCACGTTTTATCTGTCTTTGTCGGTCTGTTGGCGGGCGTTATGACAGGGTGTACGAATTTAACACCGCAATTTCAGCGTCCTGAATTGCCTGTGGCCGATCAATTCACCAGACAGCCCATCAATAAATCCACCAGCCAAACCGAGGTATCAAGCGTAGATGCACAGGCCTTTTCTTTAGTGGGTTGGCAACAGTTTTTTAATGACGAAGTCGCGCAGCAATTAATTACGCTGGCCCTAGCCAATAACCGTGATTTAGCTATTGCGGCAGCAAATGTCGCCGAAATGAAAGGGTTGTATCGCATCCAGCAAAGTGAAAACCACCCACGGTTTACGAGTAATCTCGACAGCACGGTCAGCCGACCGAGTGTTAACGTAACGGGTTCGGATGAAATAACCAGACAATATGGCGCGCAAATTGGCCTCGTTTCGTATGAAATTGATTTTTGGGGACGGGTGGCGAGTTTGCGTGAGGCGGCGCTCGCTGACTATTTTTCACAGATTGCGGCACAAAGAGCGACGCGAATTAATGTGATTGCAGAGACAGCAAATGCGTATTACGCGTGGCTGATGGCCGCAGAAACGTTGGCGTTGGCCGACAAAACACTGGCGAATCGCCGCGAATCACTGAAACTAATTGAAGCGAGAAATTCTGTGGGCCTTGCCTCACAACTCGATGTCACACAAGCGCAAATTGCAGAATCCAGTGTTAAAAGCCAAAAAGCCAACGCACAAAGAAACCTAGCCGCATTATCGGCAGTGCTGACCCAATTAATTGGTAAGCCAATTGACGACCTATTAGATCCCACCGAATCATTAGCGACACAGGTGCTGAATTTGGATATCCCAGATGGCTTATCGACCGAGGTATTGCTGGGTCGCCCTGATATTATTCAGGCTGAATTCGCACTAAAAGCCGCCAACGCAAGAATCGGGGCGGCACGCGCTGCATTTTTCCCACAGATTAATTTGCTGGGGAGCGGTGGTTTTGCGAGTGCTTCGTTAGACAATTTGTTTGAATCAGATGCGTTGACTTGGTCATTTGCACCCAGCTTGCGTTTGCCACTGTTTAATCAGCAGATTGACGCAAATTTGTCGGTAGCTGAAGCACGCAATCAAAAAGCGGTGGCGGAATATGAAAAAGTAATACAGACGGCATTTGCAGAAGTTTATACGCAGTTACTCGCGAGAAAAGCCCTTGCCGATGAGCGCCAAGCGCAACAAGACTTGGTGGCAGCTGAGAAAAAGCGGCTGCGCTTATCGAAAGCGCGATACGAAGCTGGCCTTGCCAGTTATTTACCCGTACTAGAAGCCCAACAAGCATTATTTGCAGCGGAACAAAGTTTACTTGCGATACAAAAAGATCTGCTCAGCGCCAACATCATGCTGTACAAAGCATTAGGTGGCGCAGACCAAGAGAACCCATCCCCGAAAAAACCATCCCAAAAAAACGCAGCTCAAGCGCATGAAGCAGCGAATAAAGCAGCGAAATAAGCAGCACGTAACGAATCAACCTACGAAGACTAAATTTTATCGCATGATAATCAACTTTACATTTAATAATCAATATACTGGAATAAGAGGTGCTTAGCGTAATGACTGCTTAATGTCATGGCGTGAAAATAAATTATGTCCATTGAAATAGAACGAAAATTTTTGATAGTCAATCAAGCGTGGCGTAGCCACATCAAAGAAGATCAGCATATTACCCAAGGCTATATCAAAACGGAAGATGCAACGGTCCGGATTCGCTGTTATCACGATGATAAAACAGGACTAATTACCGTCAAAGGTAAACGTGAAGGCATCTCTCGACTAGAGTTTGAATACCCAATACCCTACACAGATGCCCAAGAAATGCAGGAAAAACTATGCCAGTCTCGTTTAGTCGAAAAAACGCGTCACCTGATTGAATATCACGGCATGTTATGGGAATTGGATGAATTTCATGGGGATAATGAAGGACTTTTTATTGCTGAGATTGAGCTATCAGCGGTTGACCAACCCTTTGATTTGCCTGATTGGGTCGGTGAAGACGTGAGTTTTGATAGCAAATATCGTAATTCTCGGCTCTGTGTTTTTCCCTATAAAGACTGGGAATAACGGGTTTATCTTTAGGGTCAGTTGTCTAGGGAGTTGACGCGATGGATGGGTTGCTGTAATTCGTTTTTTGTATTTTCTTTTACCCATTGTGTCGTGCCTTGGGCGGTTTCTTTTTTCCAAAAAGGGGCTTGGTGTTTGAGTAATTCCAGCAAGTGTTGGGTCGCTTGTGTCGCATTGGCGCGATGCCCAGCGCACGCTGATATAACGACCAGAGCCTCGGTGGGCGTGACATGCCCGACACGGTGTGCGATAACCAGTTGATTAAGCGAAAAATCGTTGATGGCTGCTTCTCCCATGGTGCGCAAGACGTTTTCTGTCATGGTTGGGTAATGGTGGATTTCCATCGCCGTAACGGCGCCATCCTCGCGGTAGTCTCGCATGTAGCCAATAAATATCGACTGAGCGCCCGTGATTGGCATAATCGGCTGGGTTTGTTTGATTAATGCATAAGGGTCAAAGGTAGCGTCACACAGTGTAATGCAAAGGGCAGACTGGTCTGTTAGGCGAGTCATTTGCTTGTAGGTGAATTTTTAGCGGGCACGCAGGCAACCTCAACCACCCTCAACCACCCGTCACTGGTGGGAAAAAGGCTAACTCTACACCATCATCAACGGCATCGGTTAGACTGGCGTAGTTAAAATTAATAGCACAAAGGGTATTGGGCTTCATTGGTTTGTCAGGATTTAAAAATTCCCATACCGACTCGACGGTCATATGCTGCTGAGGCGGGAGGGTTTCTTCATTTTTTCCTAGCTCATCCGCGATTGATGCAAGGTATTTAACTGTGATAGTCATTATCAATGTTTCCTTCGGTAGGTTTATAAAACCATTATAAGCTGAATCGTGGATAAAAAAAACCCCCAGCGTCGCGGAATCGCAAGCCAGGGGGTTAGCGTTAGCGAGGTAGGCTTACATCATGCCGCCCATACCACCCATGCCGCCCATGCCGCCCATGCCTCCCATATCAGGCATTGCAGGTTCGTCTTTCTTTGGTAATTCAGCAACCATTGCTTCTGTTGTGATAATCAATCCAGAGATAGACGCTGCATTTTGTAGTGCAGTCCGTGTTACTTTGGTTGGGTCAAGAATACCCATTTCCATCATGTCACCATAGGTATCGGTGGCAGCATTGTAACCAAAGTTATCTTTACCTTTTCTAACTTCGCTGACCACGACAGAGGCTTCTGCGCCGGCGTTTGCGGCAATGATTCGAAGAGGACCCTCGATAGCACGACGTAAAATGTTAATCCCCGCCGTTTGATCTTCGTTGTCGCCTTTGATGTCGTTTAAAGCATTTTGAGCGCGAATTAATGCAACGCCACCGCCAGCAACAACGCCTTCTTCAACGGCTGCGCGGGTTGCGTGTAGCGCATCTTCAACGCGATCTTTTTTCTCTTTCATTTCCATTTCGGTCGCTGCACCGACTTTGATGACACCAACGCCGCCAGAGAGTTTGGCAACGCGTTCTTGCATTTTTTCTTTGTCGTAGTCCGAAGTGGCTGCTTCGATTTGTGAACGAATCTGTGTAACACGAGAATCAATGTTGGTTTTGTCGCCGTTGCCATCGATGATGGTGGTGTTGTCTTTGTCGATTTGTACGCGCTTAGCTGTGCCAAGGGCAGTGATTTCTGTTTTCTCAAGGCTGAGTCCAACCTCTTCAGAAATAACCGTACCACCCGTTAAAACCGCAATGTCTTCTAACATGGCTTTGCGGCGGTCACCAAATCCGGGCGCTTTAACGGCAGCAACTTTGACAATCCCGCGCATTGAGTTAATAACGAGTGTTGCTAAGGCTTCGCCTTCGATGTCTTCAGCGATAATCAATAATGGCTGACCCGATTTTGCCACGCCTTCAAGCACAGGCAATAAGTCACGAATATTTGAAATTTTCTTATCGTGCAACAAGATATAAGGATTTTCTAATTCTACCGTTTGTTTTTCTTGGTTGTTGATGAAATACGGCGACAAGTAACCGCGATCGAACTGCATTCCTTCAACGACATCAAGTGCATTTTCAAGCCCTTGTCCTTCTTCGACGGTGATGACGCCTTCTTTGCCGACTTTTTCCATGGCCTCGGCAATGATTTTGCCCACACCATCATCTGAGTTTGCAGAAATCGTAGCAACTTGCGAAATTGCATTGCTGTCAGAGCAGGGCTTAGAGATTTTTTTAAGCTCTTCGACAACGATAGTGGTCGCCTTGTCAATGCCACGCTTCAAATCCATTGGGTTCATACCTGCAGCGACTGATTTTAAACCTTCGCGCGCGATATGCTGTGCTAAAACGGTGGCTGTTGTGGTGCCGTCACCAGCGATGTCGTTGGTTTGAGAAGAGACTTCTTTAACCATTTGGGCGCCCATGTTTTGGAATCGATTTTCTAGCTCGATTTCTTTGGCGACTGAGACGCCATCTTTGGTGATGCTTGGCGCGCCAAAGGCTTTTTCTAGTACCACATGACGACCTTTGGGACCTAATGTGACTTTAACGGCGTTCGCTAGCGTATCAACGCCTGCTAAAATTTCTTTGCGGGCGACTTCGCCAAATTTTACTTCTTTTGCTGACATGTAAATTCCCCTAAAATAAATTGATTAGTTGACTAATTAAAAGATAATGTAATTAAATAGATAACACAAATTCTATACGATTGGTTATTCAATTATTGCCATGATTTCATCTTCGCGCATAACGAGCAACGTATCGTCATCAGATTTAACTTCGGTGCCTGCGTATTTGCCAAATAGGACTTTGTCACCGACTTTGACTGCCATTGCTGATGTATTGCCATTGTCTAAAGTCTTGCCATTTCCGACAGCAATGACTTCGCCACGGGATGGTTTTTCGGCTGCAGAGCCTGGTAAAACAATACCACCTGCAGTGGTTGTTTCTTCGTCTTCACGCTTTATGATGACACGATCATGTAAAGGACGTAATGCCATAGTATTTTCTCCTAAAGTAAAGTTGGTGTTATGAAAAATAGGTCTATAAAAATTGTTGCAGCAATGGCGTCGAAAGTATTGCGAGTCCGCAAGGTAGTGCAATATAACGCAATATAAACAAAACCACTGTGCTGGTAGTTAACTAATTGGCGACATAAAAACGGATTTCAAGGGGCGGCATTCATTTTTTTTGATTTTCTTAGCACGCGGATAAATCAGCTTGCGATTAATGGTGATGAGATAAGCGCGCTAAACAGAAGCTAGATGAAAGGATAAGGATTAAGACAAATTGGGTTGAAAAAATGGTGGGCTTAAATCGATGTGAGTGATTGAAAAAATCCTAAAAAATTAACCCAATCAGTTTTCCTAACCCAAAGCAGATGGCAGCCAGCACAAGCTGACTAATCAGCACGCCGATAAAGACAACAGCAGAATTCATTTCTGCCTTGCCCATGACCTGTTTCCAATCGTTGCCTTTGACAATGATATAAGCAACCGAGAGGACAACCGCCGCTGGAAAGATAAGTAACCAATGATAGCCCATTGCCGCCAAAACAATAATAACAAGGAGTAGGGCGTAAAAGGCGAGATATTTGATGTTTTCCATGAAATCCGTTATTAACTGTTGTTAAATGATGTGGTGATTACCCGTATTTATGTTGCTTGCTGTGTTACTTGCTTGTTGTTTTTTGCTGGGTTGTTTGTTAGTGAAGATAAAAAATAAATTCGATAACAAATTGCTATACTGCCATTATAGCGCATTGATGGATTCGTTTAAAGCTAAAAAATTGCTACAATTTATCGGTGAGACAATCTTTAGGCGTTAGTTTTTGTGCTATTGGTGTTAAAATAGGGGAAATGTTTATTGCAAAATAAACGGATTTGAACCGCTAAACCCTGAGATGAGATTATGCTAGATCAAAAACTATTTAGACATCCAGAAACGCTATCCGCGTTAAGTGATAGCTTAGCAAGGCGAGGCTTTGCCTTAGAGGTCAATCGCATTAGTGCGTTAGAAAACCATCGTGCCGAGCTACAAAGCAAAACAGAGCAGCTACAAGCCAAACGTAACGAAACGTCACAACAAATCGGCATCATAAAAGCGCAAGGCGGTGATATTCAGCCATTGCTTGATGAAGTCGCAGGTCTAGGCGATGCACTCAAAATTGACCAAGCGCAATTGCACGATGTGCAAGAACAACTGCAAGCCATCTACCTATCTATCCCTAATGTATTAGATGATAGCGTGCCTGACGGTGACAGCGAAGACGATAACGTAGAAAGCCATCGCTGGGGCGAATTACGCCATTTTGAATTCACGCCCAAGGCACACCCTGATTTAGACAAGATTGGGCTGGATTTTGAATCTGCAGCCAAAATATCAGGGGCACGTTTTGCCGTGTTAAAAGGCGGATTAGCACGATTGCATCGTGCCATCGCCCAATTTATGTTGGATGTGCAAACCCAGTATCATGGCTATACAGAGGTTTACGTACCGTATTTGGTCAGTGGCGAAGCGATGCGTGGGACCGGGCAGCTACCCAAATTCGAAGCCGACTTATTTAAAATCGAGGGCAAAGTGGCTGGCGATCAGGATTTTTATCTCATCCCAACGTCAGAAGTGCCCGTGACAAATTTAGCGCGAGATAGTATTTTTGATGAGCAAGACTTGCCGCAGAAGTATGTTGCACAAACACCGTGCTTTCGTTCAGAGGCGGGTTCGCATGGTCGCGATGTTCGTGGATTAATTCGCCAGCACCAATTTGAAAAAGTTGAACTGATTCAATTCACCAAACCCGAAGATTCATTCGACGCCCTAGAATCGATGCGCGAGCATGCTGAAGCGATTTTGCAAAAACTGAAATTACCCTACCGCGTTGTCACGTTGTGTAGCGGTGACATTGGGTTTTCTGCGAGCAAAACCTACGATTTAGAAGTTTGGCTGCCCGGTCAAGGCCAATACCGAGAAATTTCTTCAGTGTCTAATACGCTCGATTTTCAGGCGAGACGGATGAAGGCGCGGTATAAAAATAAACAGACAGGCAAAACAGCGTTTATTCACACCTTGAATGGCTCGGGGCTTGCTGTCGGGCGCACGTTAGTTGCCATTATTGAAAATTACCAAGAGGCTGACGGGTCGATTACCGTCCCCGAGGCATTAAGGCCCTATATGAACGGTATGGAGCGAATTCAGCTATGATGCATTGGTTGCGACAATGGTTTAAAAAAAACGACAAAGACAGTAACTGGATTGCCGATGTTTCTATTGCAGGGTTGCAGCACTATCGCGGCAATGATTTGGCGGAGCTGATTAAAATCGGCGACGAGCTGCAATTAGCGCAGCAGCCAGACAATCAACACGATGCCCATGCGATTGTGGTGCTGTGGCACAACAATAAAATCGGCTATATCCCGCGCGCACTCGCCAAAGAAATCAACCAACAAATTGAATCGGGCGTTCCCATTGCGGCAAAAATTATTGATTTGAATTCGGTTAGGTTTGGTCGAAAGTGGATAAAAATTCGATTGTCCGCACGGGCATAATACGGGCATAATACGACCTCAAACGAAGGCAACATTGATTAACGCAACCTAGTGCGCGTTAATCAATTCGGCTAGCCCAAACCCAGCCAACCAAAATCAAAACCTAACGGAGCCAATCATGTCAATTAAGTCCATGCTAATCAAGCCTATGCCAATCAAACTTATGCCAATCAAACTTATGCCAATCAAACTTATGCCAATCAAGCCCTTTTTAACCATTTGTTTTTTATTATTTTTGTCCCACGCCAAAGCTGATGTCACGATTGCCTCAACCACCTCAACACAAAACTCAGGATTATACGACTATTTAATCCCGATACTCGAAAAAGAAATCGGCGAATCCATCAAAGTCGTCGCGGTTGGTACAGGGCAAGCATTAAAGCTCGGTGAGAATGGCGATGCCGACTTGCTGATTGTACACGCGCCTAAAAAAGAAATTGAATTTGTCAGCGCAGGGCATGGTGTGGATAGACGCCCCTTTATGTACAATGAATTTTTTATCGTCGGCCCGAGTGAAAACCCAGCGGGGTTAGCGGTCGGTCAGGATGTAAAAACCGCGTTTGCGGCGATTGAGGCAGCAGGCCAAGCGGGTGAATTAACCTTTGCTTCGCGTGGCGATGACAGCGGCACACACTTTAGAGAGATGATGATTTGGGATGCCGCTGCAATTGCCCCTCAAGGTGATTGGTACTTGCAGACAGGCTCTGGCATGGGCGCGACGTTAAATATTGCGGCAGGGAAAAATGCGCATACCTTGACTGATAGCTCAACGTGGTTAAACTTTGCTAACAAGCAAAACCTAGTTAAGTTGTTTGCTGGGAACCCCATTTTATTTAATCAATATAGCGTGATACGCATTCCAAAAGAAAAATATCCGCATGTTAATGACGATAAAGCAAAACAAATCGCTGATTGGCTGGTCTCTGAGACGGGGCAAAGTGCTATCAATGCTTATCACATCAAAGGCGAACAAGCGTTTACCGCTAATGCTTCAGATGCTGCCGCCGCTGAAGCCGCTGAAGAAGCCGCCAACGCTAGCGAAGCGAGTAATTAATTGAATGATTGGCAATGTAGCGTTTGCGTATGCCTATTTAATAATAAATCATCGGCGCCCATTCAATGGGTGCCGATCTGAGGAAAAGTGGAGCTAGCTAATCTAAATGCAACAACGGTCAAAAACATTTTGGAACACGACACCGCTTAACGTGTTATCCGAGGCGGAGTGGGAGGCGCTTTGCGATGGTTGCGGCAAATGCTGCCTGCACAAGCTAGAAGACGAAGACGATGCGACCGTTTATTATACTGATGTGGCTTGCCATTTATTAGATTTGCAGCAATGTCGTTGTAGCGATTATGCCAATCGGCACATCAACGTGCCTGATTGTATTGCGTTTAATTATGACGACATCCCCAATATGCCGTGGTTGCCTGACACGTGTGCTTATCGGTTGCGTTATTATGGTGAGCCCTTGTATGACTGGCACTATCTGATATCAGGTGACCGCCAAACCGTCCATCAAGCCAACGAATCCATTCGTGACTTTGCAGTACTCGACAGTGGTCAGGATTTGGTGGAGCATGTTTTACACTTTAAACCCTAGTGCATTGACGAGCCTGTCTTCGCGCAGCCGCAGTCGTTGTTGCCATAACCATTGTTGCCATCGCCGCGAACATCATCACGAGCATAACGGCTAACAACCCCCAAACAGACGTACTCGGGATTTTGGCAATCATTGGCGTGCCATTGGCGCGTAAAAACCAGTTGTTGCCCACCAAGACTAATTCATACGTCACGCCGTTAATGGTTTGCATGGTGGTGCCATTAGGCAGGGTAAAATCGCCTGCGGCGGTTGTGCCGTTGACGGTCGCAACGAGGACATCATTCCCCGTTGCAGGGACGGCGCTGATGGGATTGGGGCGAATCGCAATGCTAGCGCCTGTGCTGCCACCTGTCACGGTCAATACATCGGCGATGTCTGTGCCTACATCAATGCTGATTGCCAGTGTGCCACTGCCTGTTAAGCTACCGTCAATCGTTGCCGTGCCGGTTGCCGTACCGCTTTGCATATTTATCGTGCCGTCATTGACCACATCACCTGTGATGGTTAAGGCATCGGCTAACACCGCCGTACTCGTGCTATCCGTGGTGAGTGTCTCCGTAGTAAGATCCATGGCAAAAGTCACATTAGCACCATTAATGACATTGGTTAATTCCCAATTGACCATTTCAGGGGCAGTAATTCTTAATCCATCAAAATTAAGCGTATCAATCATGCCGTCGGCTGAGCTCACATCATCACCGCCATCCAGTAAAGCAACACTAGTCAAATCAGCGCCAGCTAAAACGTTGACTTCATCCGAGCCTGCACCAGCAAACACATCACCAACAATTTCTGAAACCGATATAGTTAATTCATCATCACCTGCACCGAGATTGATATCACCGCGCACACTAGCATTCTCTACTGACATGCTATCTGCATTTCTAGTTAAAGTAACCCTACCATCTAGCAGTGAGCCATTCGATACAGCTATCTGCGCATTTTGCGATATAGAACCATCCAGTGAAATGGAGCCACCCGCAATGCCAAATACACTGGTATTTCCGCCAATAATAGTTGAATCATTAACGTTGATTATCAGTGGACGTGCCGATTGATTTACACCAACCGCGCCAATTCCAACCGTATCTACTCCTGACACCGTGGACTTGCCGAGCACATCAATTTTATCTACACCTGCCACGTTCAGTACGATACCCCCCGAACGCCCCAAAACGGAGCTTTGCCCATCGACAAGCACGTCCCCTTCACGGATTGAAATTAAGGCACCAAATCGATTACCAACAACATCACTGCCGTTGTCGATTGTCATAAAATTTTGAAAGCCACGCGAGCCGAGCGGTGCCCAAAAAGCCAAGGCATCACCGCCACCTGCCCCTGCAATCACATTCACAATGGCATTCTCGAGAGCGATTTGAGCGTCATTACTATTATTTAACTCAAGGCCATTGCGAACAACGTTCACATCGAGCTCACTTCGTATCATTGAGAATCGAGTCCCTCTGGTATCGTTCGCATTAATGGCATCATCAGTACCCGCGTTGTATCTATATTTGGCGTCAGTCATTGTAAACACAACGTTTTGCCTCGTATCAAATCGGATACCAACACCACTACCTGCTGTTCGAGTAACAACACTGCCATTTTCAATGAGGTTGACGGTATTACTTGCGATCGTAATCTGTGAGCTAAAGTCATACACTGAGTTATCGCAATTCATCGCGCCACCTAAGAAATCACAAGCGTACGCATTCGTTCCTAGCAATGACAAAAGAAACACACCAAAAACGCTTACTACTTTGATCTGCTCCAAAACACCTCGTTGCAATGGTTTATCGTGTTGGAATGTTATTGTGAAAGGCCTAATCATTGTTAGCGTTTTCGTTCTTGTCTTGTGGCTAAAAGCCCTGCCCTAGAGATGAAAAACATCAGCAATAACAACCCTAACACAGAAACACTCGGGATTTTAGCAATCATTGGTGTACCGTTGGCGCGTAAAAACCAGTTGTCGCCCACCAAGACTAATTCATACGTCACGCCGTTAATGGTTTGCATGGTAGTGCCATTAGGCAGGGTAAAATCGCCTGCGGCGGGTGTGCCGTTGACGGTCGCAACGAGTACATCATTACCCGTTGCAGGGACGGCGCTAATGGGATTGGGGGTAATCGCAACGCTAGCGCCTGTGCTGTCACCTGTCACGGTCAATACATCGGCGATGTCTGCGCCTACATCAATGCTGATTGCCAGTGTGCCACTGCCCGTCAAGTTACCGTCAATGGTTGCTGTGCCGGTTGCCGTACCGCTTTGCATATTTATTGTCCCGTCATTGAGCACATCACCCGTGATGGTTAAGGCATCGGCGAGCACTGCCGTACTCGCGCTATCCGTGGTGAGTGTCTCCGTAGTGAAATCATCGGCAAAAGTCACGTTAGCACCATTAATGACATTGGTTAATTCCCAATTCATCATATCAGGGGCAGTAATCGTTAATCCATCAAAATTAAGCGTATCCACCATGCCGTCGGCTGAGCCCACATCATCGCCACCGTCAAGTAAATCATTAATCACCGAACCCGCCAACACGGTCATCTCGTCGCTGCCATCGGCTAGATTAACTGGTCCTATTAGCGTACCGCTATTGGTAAATTGCTCTACGGCGGCTGAGCCAAGGACACTAAATGCGGTCTGTGCATCTACCGTCCCTGAGTTGGTGATGGTTGTAATCGGGGTTGTGCCAATAGGACTGGAAACGCTAATACCCGCCGATTGTTTGAGCAAATTAGCATTGGTCGGATTAACATTGCCCTGCAATGTAATATCGCCTGTGTTTTCTACGCGTGCGACCTGTGCACTGCCTCGATTTAGCCGAATGCCGACACCGTCTGCTGGCGTTGCTGATTGCAAGTCGATGGTAATGGTGCCGCTGTTAACGGCTTCGTATAGCGTTGCATTCGGGTTATTAAGCGCATCGCCGCCGATTATAACCCCTGTATTAGGTGTTGTGCCCGTCGTTGGTTGTGTTGAGGTTACGGTGAGTGAACCGCTATTGGTAATTGCGTAGCTTGTCGCAGTGGTATAAAAATCGGCGGCATATAATCCGAAGATCCCCGTCGTTCCAGAAACCGTTGAGATATTAAACTGACCTTGATTTTCAATGGTATTGACGCCGCCCAGCTCTGAAGTCATTGCGACACCAGTGAGCACGCCGTTACCCGACGAGTTGGTCTGTGTAATCGATATAACTCCTGATGCCTCATTTAACACACGTTGGTTGCTCTTATTTAATCGCCCACCACGAAAGCCCATATTAATCACACCAAAAGCAAACGCGCCTGGTTCATTCAGTGTGATGTTTGATACTTGGATTAGTCCACGGTTAATCACGGTTTGTCCGTCAAATGGTCCATTTGGGGCGCCAGTTTGCGTATTACCAATCACGCCAAGGTTAACGCCCAGGCGGATATTTAGCGGATTGGGGTAGGTGTAATCCCCTTCGTTTATCCAGGTTTGATTGCTGGCTTTTAATTGATAAATTTCGTTGGTGGTGGCGCCAGTGCAGGTAATCGTGTCGCCTGCGGTGGTTGCAGGCGAAGGCGGCGTGCAGACGGCATAGACAAGCGAGCAACTACTTCCAACAAACACAACGAGACTTTTTCTGATAAAAAATAACATATCCCACCTTTTTAGCTTTTAATTATTAATTATACGCCATAAAACCAAATTTCAACATGAGCATTTGTTAATGTTTGGATAATGTTTGGATTATTTCTTGCGATAGGTGAATAATAGTGCGTATTGATTCGGGTGGTATCATTTAGCCTGTACTATGCCTGTATTTAGGCTTTGCTAATCTGTAAAGCATCCAATGGGGTTTGATTTTAATGACAATTGGCGTACGCATTATTATGACAAATAACGTTATTTGTCAGGCGTTATTATAATTACCAAATGCGAGTGGCTGAGTCAGCGAACGTAACATAAGGCTTAAAGTTGTGTTTCGTGCGTTTGCAGAAACCGACTTTGTTGCCATAATAGCAGACGGAATTGACGATAAAATAAGTATCAATATTCAATTGAATAATCAATGTAAATAGCAACATAGAGGTGCTTTATGAAGAAATGGCTTTTGTTTTTCCTCACTGGTTGGTTTGCGCCAATGACTTATGCACAAACCACGTTACTAGATAATTTTTTCAATCAGTTAGAAACGTTTGAGGCGAATTTCGAACAAATTGTCAAACAAGACAACGTCGTTGTGCAGCAATCATCAGGCACAGTCGCGCTTAAAAAACCCACAAAGTTTTATTGGGATTATCAACAGCCAGAAGTCATGCAATTGGTCAGTAATGGGGTGGATTTTTATCATTATGATGTCGCGTTGGCACAGGTCACAGTACGTCCAGTAGATGAAGTCGCTGCTAATGCGCTCAGTACCTTGTTAAGCGGAGAAAAATCGGTCGATGCATTATTTGATACACAGGCCATAGGGCGACCTGCGATGCAAAGCCGATTCGCGGACTTTCGAGGCAATGCGGATGTGTATTTCTTACTCATCCCTAAAGAAACGGACGAAGCGGCACTGACACAAAGTGAGGTCATCATTGGATTAAGCGCAGAGAATACGCTAAACTATTTTTATGCCAAAGATGACTTTGGCGAGAACACGTTTTATTTTAGTCAAATTAAGCAAAATCAGCTGACCAATGATTCACTATTTGATTTTGTTGCACCAGACGGGGTTGACGTGTTTGGGCAGTGATCGACTTAAATAGTAGTTAAATTATTTATTTATCATTGATGGGGTTAGCCAGTTTTCATGCAAGAATCGTTGTTTAAAGACTCGGATTTGCGAGACATGGATACACAATCTTCGGACAGCCAAGCCTTGAGCAATCAAACCTCGGACAGTGAAGCCTCGGACAGTGAAGCCTCGGACAGTGAAGCCTCGGACAGTCAAGCCTCGGACAATCAAGCCGCAGATTTACGCCCACTAGCAGAAAGGCTACGGCCGCAAACCCTAGATGCTTTTGTTGGACAATCGCATCTCTTAGGTGAAAAAGCCGCTTTACGGCATAGTATTGAAAATCAGCAAATTCATTCGATGATTTTCTGGGGGCCACCAGGCTGTGGCAAGACCACGCTGGCAAATTTACTGGCTGCCCAAGGAAGCTATTATTTAGTCAAACTATCTGCTGTGGTGATTGGCATCAAAGAAGTGCGCCAAGCCATTGATGCCGCCCAAACACGTGCCACGCAACAGGGGCAAAAAACGATACTGTTTTTGGACGAAGTACACCGTTTTAACAAAGCGCAGCAAGATGCGTTTTTGCCGTTTATCGAAGACGGTACGATTATTTTTATTGGTGCAACCACGGAAAACCCTAGTTTTTCCTTAAACAATGCGTTGCTGTCGCGTGCGCGAGTGTATGTTTTTAAGCCACTGGATGAATTAGCGCTCATGGCGCTGCTACAAAAAGCCTGCGAAATACTCGCGGTTGAAATGCCCGAGACCGCGGCACAGCAATTGATTGCACTCGCAGATGGCGACGGACGACGGTTAATTAATTCACTCGAAATTATCCAAGGTCAGCTAGCAGCCGAGCTGCCTATGGCTGACGTCATCGAGCAAATTGCAGCAGGGTCGATTCGTCAGTTCGATAACCAAGGTGATACCTTTTATGACCAAATTTCAGCGCTGCAAAAATCGATTCGTGGCTCGAATCCCGATGCGGCCATTTACTGGTTTTGTCGGTTAGTCGATGGCGGTGCGGATATCCAGCATTTGGCGAGGCGATTAACGGTGATTGCCAGTGAAGACATTGGCAATGCCGACCCTAGGGCATTAGCGGTGGCGATGAATGGCTGGCAAGCTTATGAACGCTTAGGCGCTCCTGAAGGTCATATTTGTTTGGCGCAAGTCGTGACTTACTTAGCGTCTGCGGCCAAAAGCAACGCGAGCTATGTGGCGTATAAAGAAGCCCTTTCCGATGTTAAATCGCAGCCTAGCTATCCTGTCCCCAATCATCTAGTCAACGCACCGACCACGCTGATGAAGCAACTAGAAAAAGGTCGAGGTTATCGCTATGCGCATGATGAGCCCAATGCCTATGCCGCAGGCGAGCGCTATTTGCCCGATGCAATGCCCACAAAGACCTATTACCGCCCCAATCCGCGTGGACTAGAAATCAAAATTGCTGAGAAATTGGACAAGCTAAAGCAGCTGGACGCCGCATTTTTAAATACGCAAACGAAAAAAAGCACCGACGAGTAGGCAAAGAATAAACGGATAACGCGATATGCTATATCGAGAGCATGGGTTACAGATTGGACGAGTTACAGATTGAGCGGGTTCAGATTGAGCGATAAAACGTAAAGTCTCAATGCAGGCGTTTGCCAATATCAGCAGGGATGTCGATGCCTTGGGACTGTGCCAGTTCGACAAAGCGCTGGTAGTTTTCGTTTGCCTTTGCGCTATCGCCTAGGGCTTCATAACCCCGACCCAGCACAAAATACCCATAGGCAGCATTAGCGTCATAGTTGACGATATTGGCGGCGACTAGAATTGCTTCGTTATGTAGTTCATAACCCAATAACCACACCGCCATTTGTGTATATTGCTGTACCGTGTCGGCAGACATCGGGTATTTTTCTAGGTAGGCGATATAGCGTTTCTGACCGCTAATATTGCTGTATCCAGAGGTATAGTCACCGTCTCCACGAGAAGTCACCCCATCAGGATTTTCGGGATTTAGATAGCTAACAATGTCTGTCAATGGACGCGCTACGTCATAAGTGATATCGCAGCCTTGTCGAGATGCTGTTGCATCCATCAAATCATACTGCTTATCGATATATTCTGAATAGGGCATTGCGAGCGCCTGCTGACAATGATAAGTTTCTGAATCAATGTCCCATTCACGTAGTTGACTTAGTTCTTGAGTGACGACCCAATTCCCTGACTGGTGAATCACATAAATATTAGATACCCCTGATTTACTAGATCCTTCTATCAAAAAACCAGATTCTGTCGCTTCAAGTGATAACGCATGATGTCCGTCGGGCATTTCGTCGTCAAGCGACAGCGTTTGATTGCCGTCGGCATCTAATAGATAGCAATGAATCTTAAAGTCCGCCACTTTAAGTTCGCATCTATCGAGCACGCCATCACCATTAAAGTCGCTTTTAATGGTGGCATTGGAAATATGTGGGCTTGCTTGGCATAGATTGATTATTGTTACGATAAAAAACGTCAATTTAATTAAGTTATTCATTTTACATGCCCCATTCATTTAAAACTTGGCGAAAAATTCTCTCTCGGGCTGTTTTTACAGACATAGGTGATTTGCCGTCATTTATTTTGTGTCAATTAATTCACGATGGTTTCGATTTGTTTGGCGAGCATGAAATCACGTTGCGATAGTGCGTTCACGTCATGGCTGGTTAGGTTGATTGTGACGGTGCGATAGCTATTTGACCAATCAGGATGGTGGTTGGCTTTTTCAGCCAGCAGTGCGCACTCGGTCATAAAGGCAAAGGCTGCACGAAAATGCTTAAAAGTAAACGTTTTACAGAGCCAGTTATCCTTGATTTGCCAGTGGGTTTGTGATTGCGCCATAGATGGATCAATTGATGCGTTAAGC
This sequence comes from Ostreibacterium oceani, assembly GCF_009362845.1. Taxonomy (NCBI): domain Bacteria; kingdom Pseudomonadati; phylum Pseudomonadota; class Gammaproteobacteria; order Cardiobacteriales; family Ostreibacteriaceae; genus Ostreibacterium; species Ostreibacterium oceani. The sequence goes on from NZ_WHNW01000001.1 coordinate 340,865, forward strand.
GTAGCGAGTGCTGCTTGCGCCGCCGCTTCGGATAAAGCATGATGGGTGTCTGGTGTGGGTTTTTCTGTCATGATTTGCCTCAGGGGTTAGGGTGTGGTTCGTTTGCTGTGTGTAATTGGTTAATTGGTTAATTTGTTTAATTGGTTAATTGGTTTAATTCGGCTAAATAAGGTTGGATGTCGATTTGTTTTTCGCTGAGCCAAGCGTCATTAAAATACGTATTGAGATAACGCTCGCCGCTATCGCACAGTAAAGTAACGAGACTGCCTGTTTGTCTGTTTTTTTGCATGGTTTGCATGGTTTGTAGTGCGGCGTAAACATTGGTGCCAGTTGAAGCCCCGACTTTGCGACCGAGGATGCCTTGCAACCAGTGTGCGGTGGCAATCGATGCGGCATCAGGAATGACGACCATCTGATCAACGACATCAGGGTTAAAGGAAGGCTCGACTCGTGGGCGACCGATGCCCTCAATACGCGAACCAACCGCTGCGGTCAGGGTTGCGTCGCGTGTTTGGTAAAATGGATAAAAAACCGAGTTCTCAACGTCGGCGACGAGTAATTTGGTGCGTTTGTATAGGTGTGGCTTGTAACGGATATAGCGCCCAATCGTTGCCGAAGTCCCGCCCGTCCCTGCGCCTACAATCACCCATTCGGGGATAGGATGGGTTTCTTTGGCCATTTGTTTGAAAATGCTTTCGGCAATATTATTATTGCTGCGCCAGTCGGTCGCGCGTTCTGCATAAAGAAACTGGTTCATATAATAACCATTGAGGGCTTTTTCTAGGCGCTCGGATTCAGCATAAATGTCGTGCCCTGGGACTTTGACGCACTGACCGCCATAAAATTCAATGAGGGCTAGTTTTTCGCGCGCGGTGGTCTCAGGAACAACGGCAATAAATTTTAGGTTTAACAAACGGGCAAAATAGGCCTCAGAAATTGCCGTAGAACCAGAGGACGCTTCGATAATGGTGGTGTCTTCGTGGATTTTGCCATTACACAGCCCATATAAAAACAAAGAACGTGCCAGTCGGTGCTTTAGGCTGCCGCTTGGGTGTGTCGATTCGTCTTTTAGGTATAAATCGATGCCTGAGAAAAACGGCAAATCTAGTTGAATGAGGTGGGTGTCAGAAGAGCGATTAAAATCGGCGTATATTTTTTCAATCGCTTGGCAGACCCACTCTCGACAGACGTGTGATATATCCATAGGTTATTTTTAGTTTAGGTTATGTAAGGGTTGCAATAGTAGGTTATAATTAAGAATAATTGATTGGCAATCAATGTGCAATCAATATGCAATCAATCTATCCACTGATGTTGGTATATTAGCATAGAAAGCACCATCAACGTATTATGCGAACTGCAATATTAGCCGTGTTGTTGATTAAGGCGGTCGGCGGGCAAGGCGATTAAAGCGATTAAAGCAATTTGACGTGGCAGCCGTCATAAAATTGTCATAATCATCCGCTATACTGCATAGACTAACGTTGGGTGATTGATTGCGTTTTTAGCGCGTTTTAGCGCGTTTTAGCGCGTTTTTAGCGGTCGCATAGGGCGCAAGCGCAGATGGTGCTTTACGACACATGGCTTTTAGCGCTAAAGGTTACTTTAGTTATCAAGAGGCTAGGATAGTGGTATAATCGAATTAAATCAAAAATAGAGTAATTTATGAATATAGAACAACAGCCTTTTGGGCAACATATTTCAAAAAAATATGATGGAGATTTACAGCAGCTACGTGACGAAGTCATTATCATGGGCAGCATGGTCGAGCAGCAATTAAAAGATGGCCTTGAATGCCTGATGAATGCGGATTTAGAGCTGGCCAAAGCCGTGGTAAAAAACGACAAAAAAATCAATCAACAGGATTTAAAAATTGACGAGCAATGCGTACAGTTACTGGCATTGCGACAGCCAACGGCCAGCGATTTGCGGCTAATTACCTCTATCCTCAAGTCAATTACTGATTTGGAGCGTATGGGGGATTTGGCGCAGCATTTGGGCAAAGTAAATAAGCTGCTCATCAAAGATGGGGTTTCAGCGCAGCAATATGTCGAACTACGTCATTTGGGCGAGCTTGTCCAAGCGATGTTAAAAAATGCACTGGATGCCTTTACGCGGTTGGATATTGAAGGGGCCTTGCAAACCATTGCCCAAGACAAACAGGTAAACCGAGAGTACGAAGCGCTGTCGAGACAATTAATCACGTATATGATGGAAGATCCACGAACCATTAAACAAACCCTGCGTATTTTTAATGCAGCACGAGCATTAGAGCGTTTTGGCGATCACTGTAAAAATTTATGTGAGTATGTGATATACCTTGTTCGCGGTGAAGATATCCGTTATCAAGATATTGATGACGTGCGTGAAGCCTTATTAGAAGAAGGGTCGCAGGAGACCTAATCAGTCAAAAAACCAGCTTAACCAGTCAATAGTGTCGGCGAAAAAGGCATTGCTGTTTGCATTGCGGTTTCGCCAGTAATGGGCAGGTGGATAAAGTGAATTTGACTCGGTGGTTGGGCGCAGCAAAGACTGAATATGCTATTGTTGAAACGATAACTCTGCATGTATTGAGGCAAATCATCATCGTGCATGTGTCTATTATTGATATGGTTGGCTTCGTTTTTCGAAAAAACCGAGCGACCCTGTTGCTTTATGCTCGCTTCTCTTTGTGTCCATCGTTGGTAAAACAGGCTTAGCGGGTCACTGCTATGTTGAATTTCGTGTTGCATTGATGGGCTGAAAAATTTATCAATAAGCCGTTGAGTCTCTCGAGCTCGGTATTGCTCTACATCCATGCCGCAAGGTTGGTTGCTGGTTGAGATGAGCAAAAAGAGGGCATCAGCGCTATGGCTTAGGCTAAATTGGATGCCCTCAGGTTGCTTTAGCAAAGGCTTACCTAGCGCATGATAATGCAATTGATAATGTGATGAACCGACAAGCGATTTTAGCGCCGTAGCGAGTAATACGCGCCCAGAGACGAATGTTGCTTTGCGCGTGGGGTTTGGCATTGTGCTAGCACGTTGCTGGTCTGAATGAGACAGACAGGATAACCAAGGGCTAAGGGCTTTTTCGCTAGCAATTTCCTCGGTAGTAATACGTTGGCTATAATAGAGGTGTAGTGCCCCCTGTGGTTGGCGCTTTTGTTGATTGTCAGTGCCCGCTATCGCCTGGCGGGTTGCGTCAGGCGTTGGGTTTTTTTCGGCAAATGGCTTGGTTTGGTGTATCATGCTGGCTAGTTGGGGTGCGATTTAGGCATTATGTCCATAAAACGGTAACAATCATAGGGTAAACTGGGTTTCATCTAGGTGGGTTTCATCTAGGTGAAAATCGTATATAGTCTAATTATATAGTCGAATAGTATATCAACATAGTATATCAGGTTATCGATAATGGAAAAGTTTAGCATATTAGTCGTGGATGATGAAGCGGCGATAAGAGAGATGATACGTATGACACTAGTCCGTGAGGAATATGAAGTCATTGAAGCAGAGACGGCCGAAGAAGCCAAAGCCCAATTAAACAAAGAAATCGTTCATCTTGTGTTGCTCGATTGGATGCTGCCTAGTATGAGCGGTATTGATTTTGCCAAATCGTTGCGGACAGAAACGGCATATCAATATTTGCCAATTATCATGTTAACCGCTAAAACAGAAGAGCACGATAAGCTTTCTGGGTTTGAGGCGGGTATCGATGATTACATTACGAAGCCTTTTTCGTTAAAAGAAATGCTCGCGCGTGTGCAATCGGTCTTGCGGCGCAGTTATCCATCAGGGCTAGATACGGATACGATTAGCCTTAGTGGGTTGACGTTGAGTCAATCTAAGCACAAAGTCTACACCAAAGCCAACGAAGATATTCACCTAGGGCCAACCGAGTTTCGATTGTTGCATTTTTTAATGTCACGTCCTGATCGTGTTTTTTCGCGGGATCAGCTGTTGGACTTTGTTTGGGGTGAAAACATCTATGTTGATGAACGCACCGTGGACGTCCATATTAGGCGCTTACGCAAAGCACTGTCGCCTCATCACCTCGATAGCGTCATTCGCACGGTACGAGGCAGTGGCTATAGTTTTGTCAATCAGGCAGCCGAATAAACCATGATAAACCATGCTTGGGGTACGGAGTTTCGATTAATCGGCCTATTTGTTGTAATGACGGTCGTAGCGGGCTGGATTTCGCAGCAGTGGACGATCGTGATTGCCGTTTCAGCGGTGATTTATTTGGTGATGCTGTTGCGTAAATTGCACGCACTACACCAATGGCTACTATCAGGTCTTAGCGACCAACATTTGCCCGATTACGGTGGTGTGTTGGGCGAAATGGTGACGTTGATGTATCGGCACAAGAAAAAAATCGAGACCAGTAATACCGCGCAAATTGCCTTAACGCAGCAGTTCCATGAAACCATCTCAGCGATACCGAGTGCGACAATCATCCTAAATACCCAAGAGGAAATTGAGTGGGCGAATTCAGCGGCTTTGTCGTTGTTAGGGATTGATGGGCAGCGAGATTTAGGTATTAAGATTGAAAATTTGTTACGCAGCGAAATGTTTATAAAACATCTTCGTAGCAAACAAACAGAAAACTTTGAAATGATGTCGCCAGTCTCGAATGAATTAACGCTGTCGATGCAGTTAGTGCCTTATTCGCAACAGCGTAAGCTCCTTATTGCGCATAATATTTCCTCGCATATTGCGCTACAACGTTCACGCCGCACCTTTATTGCGAATGCCTCGCACGAGCTACGCACCCCGCTGACGGTTATCGCAGGTTATTTGGAGTACGTGCATAGCGATGACAGTCTGCCAGAGGCGTTAAAAACACCCGTTGAAAAAGCCATGAGTCAGGCGCAAAATATGGAACAAATCATTAGTGATTTGCTCTCGTTGTCAAAGCTTGAGAACAAACTACTCAAGAAAAAAGATATTCAGTTGATTGATTTGCAAGTGCATTTAGATAAAATTATGCACACCATTTATGCCAGTGGGCAGGTTGCAGCGCGCCAAGTAAAAATCAGCGTGACGTCAGGGCTTGCGATTGAGGCATGCGAAAAAGATTTAGACAGCCTTTGCTATAACTTGATTAATAATGCCATCAAGTATTCGGACGAACAAGGCACGATTCAGATTACTTGGCAACCCTATAATGGTGCCTATGCGATGCTACAAGTCAGTGATGATGGTATCGGGATTCCGCCTGAACATATTGGCTATTTAACCGAACGATTTTATCGCGTTGATAGCGGACGCTCGCGGCGTGTTGGCGGCACTGGCCTGGGGCTGTCGATTGTCAAGCATATTTTAGAGCGCCACAACGGCCGTCTAGAGATTAGTTCTCGCGTTGGCGAAGGCTCTATTTTTACCGCAATTTTGCCTAAAAATCCGCTGGCTTAATAAGTAACCCATTGAATTAAAAATAATTTAATTGACAAGGGCAATGCGTCAAATATGAATACTAGTTTAGCGCATATTGTAAGGCCGCAAAAGAAAATCCGCCAACCAGCAATGCAATGAGCAGGTTGTGGGTTTTTGCAGCGATGGCAAATACCAATGCACTACCAATCCAAACGATGCTGCTTTGGTTGGCGATTTGTGGTGCGACCATGGCCATAAAGATGGTGCCAGGTACGGCTTTGAGAAAGGCTTCGACCTTAGCGTTGGGTTGTTGATAATAACAAATAAAACAGTACCCTATGATGCGCCCTAAATAGGTTACAGCAGACATGCCTAGCGTTAACCAAATCAAGTTATTCATGGTCAGTGTCTCCTGTGTTTGATTGATTGGCGGACTGTTTGACGGATTGGTTGGGTAGATAAATAGCAATGATTGCCGCTGCAACACCTGCAACGACCATGTGCCAGCTTTGTGAAACGTACCGATACAGGACAATCGATAAAACGGCTGAAATCAACCACGGTAGAATATTGCTTTTCCCTTCGTACAATAACGCGAGAATAGCAACGAAAAAAGCCATGCTGATAAAATTAATGGTCTGAATAAATAGCGGGGTGCTCGGTAATAATTCACCAAAATGCCAACCTAAATACGTCGCACTAGACCAAGTGACATAAGCAGGGAGCGTTGCCGCAAAGAAAAACAAAATGCTACCACGTTGCTGACGAATCTCGCGAATGGATACCGCCCAGCTTTCGTCGGTGACAAAAAATACGCCAAATAAGGCTAATCGTGGATGGATTGGTGCAAACCAAGGTGCCATAGAGGCAACCATCAACGCATGGCGTAGGTTAATGACAAAGGTCACCATTAAAATGATGGGGTAGGTTGCCCCTGAGTTGAGTAATTCGACCATGCTAAACTGGCTGGCACCCGCATAGACGAGTAGGCTGTTTAGCCACGCCTGCCAATCGCTAATGCCCGCCTGATTCATAAACAGCCCCAGCAATCCACCGAGCACTAAAAAGACAGGCAGAATGGGCGCAACGGCGAATAGTCCAGCACGAATTGTTTCGTTGTGAGTTTGTTTTGTCATGGTTAATCACTCCACTCAAAGCATTAACGGCAAACACGCTAACAGCAATAGCGCCATCGCGATATTAAACGAGCGCCACGCAATCTCAGTTTTGAGCATACGGCCTATCAAGCTGCCAAACACAACCCATGCCGAATTGATAAAAAACCCAAAGCCAAAAAATGTCAGCACAATAACAAAAATTGACGCAAGATACGCATTACCACTTAACGTATAAAAAATAATGACATTAGTAATCATTACCCATGCCTTTGGATTGACGTATTGAAACAATGCCGCTTGCACTAATGTCAGTGGTTTTCCTTGAGTCAGGTTCTTTGAATCATCGGCATGCAATGCTTGCACGGGCGTAGTTGCAATTCGATAGGCAAGCCAAATCAAATACATAGCGCCGACCACAAACATGACTTGACGCGACGCTGGGTACAGCTCAAAAATATTATAAAAACTAAACGCCATTAATAAAATCATACTTAAACAGCCCGCATGAATACCCAGCACATGGGGGATACTGCGCTTGTATCCAAAATTGGCACCTGAACTGGTAAGCATAATATTATTGGGCCCTGGCGTACCAACCATGGTAAAGACATAAATCAATAAGGCGACCCACTGCGACAACGGATAGCTAATTTCAAGTGAATTAAAAAATGATGAAAATTGCATATAATCCTTCTAAAAGTTAAAATACATAAAAAACCATGACAATTACGTTTTTTATGGGTACAATTATTGAGTACAATTACAGATTATCACCTTTCTTTTGCAAATAAAATCCTTTTTTTGTCATGCATACAATTTGGAACATCAGCAACAGCAATCAACCGAAATACCTTGCCATAGTCACCTGTATTGAAAATGGCATTAAATCAGGTACCCTTAAACCGGGCGACAAACTCCCGCCCCATCGAAAGCTAGCGGACATCATCGGTGTAACCGTCAGCACTGTGACCCGTGCCTATGCAGAGGCTGAAAAGCGCGAACTGATTCAATCTAGGGTGGGCAGTGGCTCATACATCATGCCTACGCCACGATTTTGGTTCTATGGCGACAAAGTGGGCGACAAAATGGGCGACAAAATGGTCTATACCGACGCCAATCAAATGATTGACTTATCACTCTCAACACCGATACTCAAAAATGTTGACAACATTATGCAAGGCGTTTTGGAGAAAATTACACATAACATACCATTGCTACATAATTTAATGGCGTATCAAACCAAAACCAACATGGTTTTTTACAACGATCTATTTTGCCAATGGCTAAACCAATCTTATAACCATAAACTTAAAAGCGAAAATAGCGTTTTATCCTTAGGTAATCAGCACGCCATTTTTACCTCTTTATTGCGACTTACTCAGCAAGAGGAGCATATTGCTGCGCCTGCATTAGTGTATCCTGGTTTTATCAATGCAGCACGCAGTTTGCGATTACGTTGTCATCCGCTCAGCATGGATGATCATGGCGTTACACCGGACTCTTTAGAGGCTTTATGTCGACAATATAAAATAAAATTACTCTACCTTACGCCAAATGAACACAATCCAACCACAACGTGCATGCCAATTGAAAGACGCGAACAAATTGTTCAAATGGCCAATCAATACGATTTTTATATTCTCGAAGACGATGTGAATTTGTTAGCCCCTGAACTGACACCCCCTGCATTTGTCGATATTGATCCACAGCGCGTTATTTACTTTAGTGCAGTAACGAAAATTTTCGCGGGTGGCGTGCGTACAGGAATAATACACGCCCCCGACATACTGCATCAAAAACTGCGCGAAGGTGTCTATGCACAAAACTGGATGGTGCCGCCCTTATTATGCGAAATTGCTCATGAACTGATTACAAGTGGCCAGCTTACTAAACATGTTGAAGGCGTTCGAGCACAAATGCGAACGCGCCACCAAATGGCTGACACATATTTTCATGACATACCGCATTCACGTCGCACTGAAGGATATTTCATTTGGCTACCGATGCCAGAGAATTGGCGTGCGCAACGATTTGTCGAGCAGGCGCTAAAAAAACACGTTCGTCTTTATACCGCCGATATATTTGGATTTGGTAATATGCCTGCGCCTCAAGCCGTGCGAATTTGCCTACATGCTGATGTTACTGAGCAGCAGCTGCAATATGCCTTAGAGGTTATTCGCACGTTATATTTTGACAAAGATGCCAGCATGACCTTTGCGACGGCATAAGTGTCAAAATTAAATTTTTAATTTATAGTAACTTAGCCGATAAAAAGGGGGTTAATTCAACACCAATTTGATGAGATTGACAGCCAGCATCAATAGCAACATGCCTACAATCACTTTTTTAATAAAGCCATCGCCATATTTAATGGCAGAATGGCTACCAATATAAGCGCCAAACATGCTGGCGATTGCCATTGGAATCGCAATAGCCCAGACGATTTTCCCTGCGATGACAAAGACAACGACCGATCCGAGGTTGGTGCAGAGATTAAGGGGTTTTGCAAGCCCTGTGCCCGTTAAAAAGCGCAATCCCAACCCCCGATTGCCTGCAATTGCCATATACGCACCCGTGCCTGGACCAATCAGCCCGTCATAAAACGCAATAGGCGACAATAGTAGGGCAGCACGACGGCGCAGTTGTTTGGCGGTTAGGGGTTTGTTGGTGATTGGGTCGACAGCGATTGGGTCGGCGGTAGCTGTGGATGCAGGTGTATCGACTTGACTGAGGCGTTTGGGTTTTTTCATCATGACGACTAGCGCAAACGGAATGCAGAGTATCAGCAAAGTCACAATAACGGCATCGGCAAATAACATCACAAGCTGGCTGCCTAACGCAGCCGCTAGCAGACAAGGCAAAGCGCAATAGCCGACTAAGCGCCAAGGGATTTGCTTTGCGCGGGCATATTTAAAAACGGCGATAGACGTGCCTGCAATGGAGGCCATTTTATTGGTCGCAATAACATTAACCGCAGGCAGCCCTGTCATCAGCAGTGCCAAGGTTTGAATCATGCCACCGCCACCAGCGATTGCATCAATATAACCGGCAACAAATCCAGTAAGGATGAGTAATGCAATCACCCAGACAGAAAACTCCCCTATCCAATCAACCATTTGTCTGCCTGTTTATGGTGAGCGGATAAGTTTATTCATAAAGCGCGTCTTGGCAAATCGTGTCTTGGCAGAAAAACCAATAACCCGTGTTGGTTTGTTCGTATAGCCACGTTAACCAATTTGACGGCTGATCAAATGCGCTGACGGTGGCGTAATCCAGCGCAGGTAAATCGCAGATTGCCATGATATCTTGGGTGCTTGCCCAGTCTAGCGCAATGGGTTCACCGTTAAGGTAGAACCGTCTGTATTCAGGGGCTGCCTCGGACAGTGACGACAGATATAGGGTTTTTAGCCCCAGTGTTTTGTAAAGCGGCTTTGTTTTCAGCTCAGCAAGCCAATCCGCATAATCCCAATCGTCAGCGACAATGTCTAACTCGTGCCGTGGCGCGGAGTAATACCGCCCAATAAAGTCATTAAGCTGGTCGGTGTGGTCGGTTGTTGCCAGTAATAGTTGTTTGATGCGCGCGCAATCTTCGGCTGAAATCGCGCTATAAGCACCTGCTTGGCGTTTGGCATCGGTGAGCAACATAGGCTGCTCAACATGGTCTAGGTGATAATCTGCCCAGCCAGAGAGGAGTTCGTTGGTGTTGGTGCTTTTGTAGCCGATAGAAAAACTCATTGAGGCATTTTGGGCGATGCCTTCGTGCGCAAACCCAGGCGGGATATAGAGCACATCGCCCGCCCGCAAGACTTCATCGATGATGGCGGTAAATGGTTTGACGTGACGTAAAGTCGCACTGGCAAGGGTCTCTTCGAAATCACCAAACGCACCAACGCGCCAACGGCGATTGCCGCTGCCTTGGCAAATAAACACATCGTAGTTATCAACATGCGGTCCAACGCCACCATTTGTAGCAGCAAAACTGACCATCACGTCATCAAAGCGCCAAGCAGGAATAAAATTAAAACAATCCGCAAACTGCTGGGTGGGCAAATGCCAGTGATTGACCGATTGTACGACCAAGCTCCAGTCTTTGTCACCCAGCGCATCATAATCGGTGAATGGTCCGCTGCGTGATTGCCATGTTTGGTTTTCCCTGCTAATCAATCGTGATTCCACGCAGGGTTCGGCGGCTAGCCCTGCCAGCTCATCGGCGCTAATGGGGTCATCGAATGAAGCGCCGAATGAAGCGTCGAATGGCGCATCAAGTGGGGCGTCTATATTTGACAATGCCCCCTTGAAAAGAAATGGCTTTTGCTGCCAGTATTCGGCTAAAAAGGTCTCTCGCGTGAGCGGGGAAAAATTAAATTTCATGGGTGGATTGCATCGCTCAGTTAGTGGTGTCGCTCAGTTAGTGGGTCACTTGCACGGGCAAGCCACTTTCTTCTTCGACCACGGCTTTAATCGTAGATTCAGACACCCCAATGCTAAATAAATCCAATTTGGCATTGGCAGTCTGGATGGCATTGCGGTAGTTATCGTCAAAAGTAAGCCCGTCTTCTTCTAATGGACTATGGAACTCCATAAACAATTGATCGGCAAAATACCCGATTTTTAACGGTTGGTTGACAATATTGACGTTGGTTTTTACTGGTACGATGTCAAATAATGCTTCGATGTCTTCTTGGCGTAGTCTGACGCAGCCATGCGAAATACGCATGCCAACGCCATCGGGTTTGTTGGTGCCGTGGATAAGGTAGCTGGGCAGCCCTAGCCGCATGGCGCGTGTGCCCAGAGGATTTTCAGGGCCAGCAGGCACGACATCGGGTAGGATTTCACCCAGCGCTGCGTATTTTTCGCGAATAGAGGTTGGCGGTGTCCACGTGGGGTCAGTTCGTTTTTCAGAAATATAGGTTTTGCCGATGGGCGTTTCCCAGTCCATTTGTCCAATCCCTGCGGGGTAGGTGATGACTTTGGGTGGCTCGCCTGGCTGGGGCTCAGGGTAATAATAAAGCCGCATTTCGGGCAAATTCAGCACAATGCCCTCGCGCGGTGTATCGGGCAAGATAAACCGTGTTGGGATAACAACGGGTGTACCTGCGCCAGGATACCACGGATCGACATCGGGGTTGGCTTTGCTAATTTCGTTAAACCCGAGACCATAGCGCCGCGCAATGTCAAACAACGTCTCTTGGTCATTGGCGGCAATTAACTCGGCTTGTCCAATGACGTCAAAGCCTTTTGGTGGTAAGATATATTCGGCCGTTTTGCCCACCGAGGTGAGCAGCAACAATAAAATAGCAGATAAGCGGGCCGTGTAAATAATCGGGCAAATAATCGGGTAAATAAAACGCAATGTCATAGGGTAAAGTCAGTCTGGTTAGTTGTTAGCTATCATACGATTTTTAGTGGCAAAATGCTATCGCAAAACGGTTAAATCCGTTAAATCGTGATGAGCATGGGCGAGCAGTATGGGTGATGAAATAGGTAGGGCATAGGTAGAAAATAGGTAGCGCGGCTTGCAATATGGCTTGCAGTAAAGCTTGCAGTAAGGCAATGACACCTTCGGACAGTTTAGCAAAACATCACAACAAGCCATCACAACAAGCCATCGCAACAAGCCCTCATAACAAGCCACTACGTTAACCATCAATCAGATGACCCAATGAAGACCAAATAAAGACCAAATGAAAACCAAATAAAGATTAAATGAGGACCAAATGCAAATAGGACAATATCCACTCACTCGTCAGCGCCGAACGCGTCAGGCACCTTTTATCCGTGACTTGGTGCAGGAAAACCGCCTATCCGTCAAGGATTTGATTTTGCCCGTATTTGTCTGCGAAGGAAGCCATATCACCAAAGCGGTTCCATCGATGCCAGGCGTTTACCGCCGCAGTATTGACCAGCTATTAATCTATGCACAAGAGGCACAGGCGTTAGGGATTCCTGCGCTGGCGATTTTCCCTGTGATAACGCCCGATAAGAAAAGCGATAATGCCGAGGAGGCTACAAACGATGACGGTCTGATTCCGCGTGCGATTCGGGCACTAAAGGCCGCATTGCCTGATTTGGGGATTATCAGTGATGTTGCATTAGACCCGTATACGACATCGGGGCAAGACGGCGTAACCAACGAGAACGGCTATATTATAAACGACGCAACCATTGATATTTTGATCAAACAAGCGCTGTCGCATGCGCGCGCGGGGGCTGATGTTGTCGCGCCTTCGGATATGATGGATGGCCGTATTCGCGCGATTCGTGAGGCGTTGGAGGCGAGTGGATCGGTCAATACACTGATTTTGGCGTATTCGGCGAAATATGCTTCAAATTTTTATGGGCCCTTTCGTGATGCGGTCGGCTCGGCCGCCAATCTCGGCAAGGCAGATAAATACAACTATCAAATGCACCCAGCCAATAGCGATGAGGCGCTGGCCGAGGTGGCAATGGATATTGCCGAAGGCGCAGATATCGTGATGATTAAACCGGGTATGCCGTATTTAGATATCATTTATCGCGTCAAGCAGACGGAAAAATGCCCGACGTTTGCCTACCAAGTCAGTGGCGAATATGCGATGCTTAAAGCAGCTGGTCAAAACGGCTGGCTGGACGAAGAAAAAGTCATGATGGAGAGCCTACTGGCATTTAAACGCGCAGGCTGTGATGCGATATTGACGTATTTTGCAATGGACGCGGCAAGGCTATTATTGCCGTGATGGTTATCTTAACTTGCTTAAATCACGATGAAAAGCTTTCGTTAGGGAAAGTGCTTAATCAGGATTTTGTAGGTTATGAATGATAGAATCAGATTGGCGATGACGAAATACTCAACATAGGGGAAAGCATCATATTGCTTGGGTGAAATAAAACGAAATGCGTAGAAAATGTCAGGCACCGTCAATCCAATCAAATAAAATAAATTGACGAGTAAGAGTGTAATAAAATTTTTCATACTATGGTTAATAGTCTATCATCGAAGTTTAGTTTGAATCATTAGCCATTACAAAAAAAAGCAAAAAGTAAAGAATCACCAAATTGATTATTATTAGCGTTATTAGACTGAATATTCCCTTGCGCCAGCCCATTAACCGTATGACCTTAATAAAAAATAGCGTTGATGGAAAAGCAACCACGAAACCAGCAATAAAAACCCAAGCATCAATAAATTTTGACTCGTACAATTCAAATGTTATTATGACACTGCTGATATTGAGTATCAGCATATAAGCTATAAAAAATGGCAGTTGATCTCTTTTGATTAACATGGAGCATTCCCTATGAAAAATAGACACCTTATTTTAGCATCTATTGCGATGAAACGCTTTCGTTAGGGAAAGTGCTTAATCAGGATTTTGTAGGTTATAAATGATAGAATCAGATTTGCAATCACATGATATAACTCAACTGGGAAGTTATTGTACTGTTCGTTTGAGATGAAGCTAAATGCATAAGAAATACTAGGCATAAGCAAACCAACAAAGTAGAGCAGATTAACGAACAGTAATAGAGTAAATAATTTCATAGAAAGTTTTGCTTTTAAATTTAGTTTGAATGGTTTATGGTAGCAACCATTAGGATTAAAATAAATACTCCTATGTTAGGCAAAATTAACGCAATCAAACTAGCTATACCACGCCATATGCCGACTGACTTGCAAACTTTTATAGCAAACAAAGTAGATGGACAATTAATAAAAAAGAAGCTAATTGCAAGCCAGCGATTAATTTTCGTTGATAATGACAGGTCAGCTGCTATAATCAAACTGCCGATATTCAATGTCAGCATATAAACTATAAAAAATGGCAGTTGATTTCTTTTGATTAACATGGAGCATTCCCTATGAAAAATAGACACCTTATTTTAGCATCTATTGCGATGAAACGCTTTCGTTAGGGAAAGTGCTTAATCAGGATTTTGTAGGTTATGAATGATAAAATCAAATTTGCAATCACATGATATAAATCACGTGGGAAAATGTTGTATTGTTCGTTTGAGATGAAGCTAAATGCAATGAATTAAATTCCTCTAACCGTAGAATGATGATTAAAAATATTCTTTAATAATTATTCTACAAGAAATAATAGAAAAAATAAAATGGATAAAAAGAATGATAGCCGAAAAAAATAAACTGGGTGAGTTTATAGTGTAGCTGTGTAAAATATCTAAACTAGATATGGTAAAAAAATAAGCAATACTAATAATAATAATTTTCATAATAAAAACGATAAAAGAAAGCGATTTTTCTTTAGGTTGCAAAAGAAGTCATTAAAGCATAATAGAGATTCATAGCAAAAAAAACAAATCCAACAAATAAAGTTATAAATATTAGGTCTATTTTTTTATGTAGCATAAATGACAGGATAGCAGGTGATAAAATGATTGCGATACCATACAAGATAAAAACATCATTAACCGTATGATTTAAAATAATTTCAACATTAAAAAAGCGATTTAGCTCTAAAAAAAATAAAATACCGCTTACATTAAAAAATATGATGTAGTACGCAGCAAAAATTGTCTTTTTAAGCTGGAAACTATGTCGTATGTTAACCATTAATTGCCTCATTGTGTTACCTTTAGTATTTAGACTATTCGAGATTTTTCAAAAATAATTGTTAATCGATCGCGTCTTAACCGACATGGCGCATCCCCTATGAAAAATAGACACCTTATTCTAGCATCTATTGCGATGAAACGCTTTCGTTAGGGAAAGTGCTTAATCAGGATTTTGTAGGTTATAAATGATAGAATCAGATTTGCAATCACATGATATAACTCAACTGGGAAGTTATTGTACTGTTCGTTTGAGATGAAGCTAAATGCATAAGAAATACTAGGCATAAGTAGGCATAAGCAAACCAACAAAGTAGAGCAGATTAACGAACAGTAATAGAGTAAATAATTTCATAGAAAGTTTTGCTTTTAAATTTAGTTTGAATGATTGCCTAGACCAACGAGCTGAATAGAAATAAATGTAACTGCATTAAGCAATATCAGCAGCGTTGAAATGCCTAAAGCTTGCCATCCACCGACTGATTTATAGATTCTGACGAAAAATAATACGGACGGGCAAATGATTGCAAAGTAACTGATTGTGATCCAATGATTAATAAATATTGATTTTTGCAAGTCAAACGCTAAAATGACACTGCTGATATTGAGTATCAGCATATAAACTATAAAAAATGGCAGTTGATTTCTTTTGATTAACATGGCGCATCCCCTATGAAAAATAGACACCTTATTTTAGCATCTATTGCGATGAAACGCTTTCGTTAGGGAAAGTGCTTAATCAGGATTTTGTAGGTTATGAATGATAAAATCAGATTTGCAATGATGAAATACTCAACATAGGGGAAAGCATCATATTGCTTGCGTGAAATAAAACGAAATGCATACGTAAACTTACCGTGCTAGCCCCTCACTTGTTTACCTCGCTTGAGCAGGTGCGGGAGCTAAGCTGGGCGTGGATGATGAGTTATAATGAAGAACGTCCGCATGAATCACTAGGCAATCTACCGCCTAGTGATTTCAAGCGACAACTAGCGGCATAAGTCTCTAGTTATAAACTGTGACACTTGACGGTAAGTCTACGAAATGATATTTGCAAAAAAAGGATTTCCATTCATTTTTTAGTGTCTCGTTAGTGCTTTTTTGTTAGTATTGGTTGAAATTTAATTCTAAATATTGCTATCATTCTAACAGGAGTATATATGAAGTTCACAGAAATAACACCGATAAGTCTACTTTTTTTAGGATTTTTTTCATATTCGGCGCCTAACCCAAGCTCGATCTATATTGAAGAACAAATCATCAATGAAGATGCGACAGTCGAAGCGGCACCTAATCAACAGTCATTTGCACCAAAAACAACGTTTATTGGCAAGTCTAGCGCAGATGATTATGATAGCTTTGATGGAACAGACTGGGAAGCTGATAGCGGGAAAAGAGATTTAAAGCCCCTGCAAATAGGCAATAATCATGGTTACACAGCACGCTTTATTGGCTTTGAAAGCAAATGGGGAGAGGATAGAGTCGATCTATACACCGTTTGGCTCAATGAAGGTAGCTATATTTTTGAAGTCGGTATGCCGGTTTATAATAGCGGTAAATCTATCCAAGTGCAGCTCTACGACATTAATGACAACCGAATTGGAAGCGGTGGCAATGTATCTTATTACTATAGCACATACAGTGCTTCGCTAGGCATTCCTGAAGGCGGAGCTAGAATTTATTTGAAAGTCGATTATGAGGGAGCCATTGATACAAATCCAGTTAAATATCGCGTGTTGGTTGATGAAAGCCCCTATGCATTTTTATCCCCACAAGAGCAATTCAAGCAACTCACAGAAGACTTGGGAGGTAACTATTACTACCTGCCAGAAATCAAAAACGGTGATACAGCGGCTTATGAGGAGGCTTTAAATAATGCATTTAAGGATATATTTAAAGCTGCCGATGTGACAATTGAGTCCGTTACTGGTGCATTGCTCGCTGGGCAAAATAATGCTGTTTCTGTTACGATTGCTGATACTGAATGGGCAAGCAGCGATACATTAAAATTAGTGAGCGATGACGATGGTGTAGCGTATCCTGCAACAGTAACATCAGGTTTAGGAACTAAGACATTACGTACATCAGTGGCGATGCCAAGTGCGGCTTCTACAGGGTGTTATAGTGTCTCTGCCGTCATTGGTGGCGCTAGTGCAATTGTCCCCTGCGCACTTAAAATAACACCATTCTCTGGTGGCGAAAACCCTGCGAGCATTCCTTAAGTGGGGCTATTGAGCTCGCTATTGCTTTGTATGTTAATTTTGGGTGGTGGTTTCTTTGTACAAAAAAGACGTCGCCTGAGAGGTTAACTGCTTAGCGGGTAACCAATTAAAACTAAAAAAAGCGAATAGCATGGTGAAAGTGCTATTCGCTTTTGTTATTCTGTACTAAGGCGTTACTACCGATGGGGCAGTAACACCTTAGTCGAATCCGTCAAATCCAAATCCATCGAATCCGCATGATGATAGCGATTATGCCTGTGCGCTAGTCGCTTGTGCGTCTAGTTGTGCAATCAGTGCGGGGTCTAGGTTTAGCGATTTGACCAGCTCACCTAGATAGGCTTTTTCCATGAAATTTTCGTCGTTAATCACCAATCGGCTCATCAAATAGACTTCTGCGGCCAGCCCTGGTGCGTCTGTGTTGGCGGCGATTTCCTGTGGATTGAGTGGTTTGGCGATTTCGCTTTGCATAAATGCAGATAGCTCATTCGATTCGCCGAGTTGATCCATCATGGATTGTAGCGCTTCGGTTTCTTTGGCGTCAATGTGTCCATCGGCTTTGGCGGCGGCAATCATGGCTGAGAGTAGCTTTTTGCTGCGTGCGTCTATTTCGCTTTCGCTCATGTGACTTAACGCGGGTGGGGGCTGGTTGGCTGCTGGGGCACTATTTGCTGGGGCGGTGTCTGTGTGGGTGCTCTCTGCGGCGGCATTTTGTGTTTGCCAATTTTTATACGCCTTAAAAGCGAGTCCACCGAGTGCGGCAACGGACCCAATTTTCAACGCGCTACCACCGATTTCTCGGCCAGTATCAGTGCCAACTAATAATGCTAACGCGCCTGCTGCTAATGCGCCTTTACCCATGCCACCTAGCATGGCGCTGCGTTCTGCGCCTGATTCGGGAACGTTGAGTTTTTCACTGGCAATAGTTTTGCCTTGGTTGGCCATGTCTTGTCCTGCTGAAAGTAGGGCGCCTAATAAATCACTGGCTTTCATTTGTATTCTCCTGCTGGTTGATATTAATAAATAAAGTAATTTAAAAACAAATGGTTATTTTTGGTTTGTTCGTATTATTCTGTATTCGCTACTGGTCTGTATTTGTTACTGGCTTTTATGTGTTATCCCACGCGGTTAAAAATTCGTCAAAATGCGGTTTGTCGGCGTGGCGTAAATAGGTTTTTAAATCGTCGATATGTTGCTGGTATTGCGCCGCTGAGCATAGCCCACGAATTAGCTCAAACCGCAAATAAACCAAATAAGTATTTAACACGTCGGTCTCGCAGTAATCGCGGATAGCGTCTAGGCGGTTGGCTTTGTATAAATCCAGCACCGCACTGCCATCGGTGGCAAGTTTACCAGGAAATCCGCATAGCTTTGCAATATCATTGAGTGGCGCGACGCACCGCCCCTGATAACCCGCAATAACATCCATTAAATCGATGTGCTGCCATTGAAACCGCGAGAGGTAATTGTTCCATTTACTGCCGTTGTCAAAATGCCCGACGTCCCAATAAGTCGGCGCGGCAACGCCATGAAATAACGCGCGATAATGCAGCACAGGTAAATCAAAGCCACTGCCGTTCCACGAGACAAGCTGTGGGCGATACGTATCAATCAGGTTGAAAAACTTGGTCAGCAGAGTTTTTTCATCGTCACCGATCTCCCCGACACTGGCGACTTTGAATTTGCCGTGGCGGCTAAAGCACAGGGCAATCGAGGCGACCTTGTGCAAATGGTGGCGCATAAAGGTATGTCCGACTTCGCTACGGCGGTGCAATTCGGCAAAGTCAAACTGCTCGTCAGGGCTGAGACAATCAACCTGCTGTAACCGTGCAATAGCATCAGCATCGGGGATGGTCTCAATATCAAAAATACACACATTTTCCATACGATTATTATGCCACCATTACGCGCGAATTGTCATTGCCAAAGATTAAAATTTATGGATTATGCTTCAATACATGGGGAATGCTATGGGGTATGGACTTATTGGCATCAGTTCATTTTAGGATATAGTTTTTAATTTTTGGCAGTGGTGGCATTGCTTGTTTAGATTTTCCTTGCATATCCATAATGATACGTTCTATGTTGATACATAATGCTTGCAAAGGCAGACTGTTAGGACAGGTTGAAAAAGGGTCTTCTAAATCTCTAGCGAGCGCATCCAAACCAAAAAACGTGTAGGTAATTAATAGCGTTAACGGCGCAGTTGCCCAAACAGTATGGGAAACTAAGCCAAAAGGCAACAGCAAACAATACAGCATCGCCGTACGCTGTAGCAATAAATTGTAGGCAAATGGAACCGGTGTTTTATTTAAACGTTCACACCCTGCTTGTATCAAATTGATGGCATCGATACGGCTGTCTAGCGTCTGATAGATGATATCTGATATTTTTCCTTGTTGATAATGCTGCCCTATCTCCCTAGATAGCATGAGTAACAACGCATTGGCAGGATTTACTTTACCAAGAATCTGGGCGTGTTCGTCAGCCAATAATCGGTCGATTACCTCGCTATCCATCTTTGTTCCTTGGCATTGATGCCGCAAGCAAATAGGGTAGCAAATCAAATAACGATCAATCCGTGCAATCATATCCGCATCAACGTGGTTGTCCATCACACTGCGTGTTGTTCTGGCGATGGAGCGGGTTTCTTTAATGAGTTGCCCCCATAAATTACGTCCCTCCCACCAGCGTTCATAGGCAGTGTTATTGCGAAAACCCAAAAACAATGAGAGCGCCAAACCAATCATGGTGAAATAACTTAGATTAATGGCGCTAAATATGCTTGGGTGGATATATTGAATAAAAGTCACCCCTAATGCTAAGCAGAAAATGGCGAATAATCGCCATTTAATCAAAGGTACAATAGAACCGTGACGAATAAAAAAGAGCTTCCAAACGGAGGGGTAATGTCGAATAATCATAAGCTGTAAGCAATCAAGCGTGAATTTCGTGGCTTTAATCCAATACGATGATATAACACCATATTGTTAAATTGGGTATCGGTTAGGTATTTGGTTAGGCATTACTGGGGCATTGGTGTTTTCAGATAACGCGCTGCGTTAATACGCTTACCCAGCGCTCATGCCGCGCATGCGCTCGTTTCGTCTTCGTATGAGCTCAAGGGTTGTGAGCAAACAAATTGAAATGAGTACTAAGATGCTGGCGAGGGCCAAAATAGTTGGGCTGATTTCTTCGCGCAGACCTGAAAACATACGCACGGTCATCGGCGTTTGTTCGGGACCGGCTAAAAATAGCACTAATACCACTTCGTCAAGCGAGGTGATAAACGCAAACAAGGCACCTGAGATAACCCCTGGCAATAATAATGGCAGAATCACTCGAAAAAACGTTTCCTTTTGATTCGCTCCAAGGCTTTGTGCGGCTTGTATGAGTCGCTCATCAAAACCAGACAGGCTTGCGGTAACGGTAATCACAACAAAGGGCGTACCTAATACCACGTGGCTTAAAATCACGCCAGTAAATGTATTGGCCAAATCGATTCGAGAGTAAAAACTAAATAACGCAGCGGCTGAAATAATCAGCGGCACAATCATAGGTGAGATTAGCACCGCCATAATGGTGGCTTTATATGGCATCTGCTTGCGATGCAGCCCAAGGGCTGCAATGGTACCTAAGGTCGTGGCAACAAAGGCGGATACGGTTGCTATAAAAAAGGAGTTTCGAATCGAGGACATCCATTCATCACTGCCCAATAAATCTTTATACCAGCGTAATGAATATCCTTCTGGATTAAACGCCAGCATTTTCTCCGTAAAGGTAAAATATGGCTCGGCATTAAATGCCAGTGGAATTATCACAATTATCGGGGCTATCAAAAAAAAGAACACAATCGCGCAAATAAGCATAAAGCAATAATGCCAAATGCGTTCGATTGGTGTTGCGCTTTTTTCTAATTTCATATGAAGCCTCCGCTTAACCAAATTTTAGGCGATCAACGCCAACTAATTTATTAAACAGCCAGTATAAAATCATCACGGCAATCAACAATAAGCTTGCCAGTGACAAGGCCAGTTTTAACTGCGCAGTTGTGCCACGCATGTTATCAGCGATAAGATTTGATATAAATATGCCGGTTTGTCCACCAACTAATGCTGGGGTAATGTAATAGCCGATGGCAATAATAAATACTAAAATTACGCCTGCCGCCAAACCTGGTAAGGTCAGCGGAAAATAGATTCGCCACCACGCTACAAACGGGTGCGCACCCATTGAAATAGCGGCGCGCATATAGCTTGGCTGGATGGTTTTCATCACCGAGTACAGTGGCAACACGACAAACGGCAATAAAATATGCACCATAGCTATGGTCGTACCGGTTGCGTTATATATCATTTGTAGGCGACTTTCATTATTTATTAAACCGCTCCAGACCAGCAAATCATTCACTACGCCCTGCGATTGCAATAACACAATCCAAGCAGAGGTACGCACTAACAGCGATGTCCAAAACGGCAATAGGACTAATATCATTAATAAATTGGATTTCCTAAGTGGCAATATCGCCATCAAATAGGAAATTGGATAGGCAAGTACAATACAAAGAAAAGTAATCAACGCGCTCATAAAAAAGGTGCGTTTAAACAACTTACCATAAATTTGATATTTTTCATCGCGGTCAACAATCTCACCGTCAAGATTGTATTCTTTATCCATTGCCAACAGATAATAACTAATGGTAAATAATCCCGTTTCACGTTTCACTAACTTCCAAAAGCGAACATCCCCCCAATCTTCATCGGCGGCAATAAAACTTTCTTTATAAGGCGCGTTAAATTCTTCAAAATTGCGTGCCGCTCCCATCATAAGGCCGCGTGTCCCTGGCAGTTCGCGATTTAATCGACCGGCAACGCGTCCAATAGTACGGTTTTCCTGACCAATTTTTATATCTTCATACAGCGCCGCATACACCGCTTCATCTGGCAACTGTTCGCCTTCCCAATTCTCAAGTGCTGCAGCTGTATTTGGCAAATAATCATGTACTTCAGGGTTATAGACTGAGCGCCAAATCATCGAAGCGATTGGTCCAATGAAAGTGATGAGCAGAAATAACAATAATGGCAACACTAATAAAAATGCACGACGACGTGCCTTACTATCGGCACGTTTTAGTGCTTTTTCTAAGGATACGCCTGATGCGGTAGTTAATGTGTCTGCCATATGTAGTTACTGGGTAGTTATTGGGTAATTATTGGATAGTTAATCGATAAGTAATTGTTTAAATAGCCTGCGCCCTAATTCGCACTAGGGCGCTCGCCATTATTTATTACGGTTTATTGCGCTAACCAAGCGTTGAAACGCTCTTCGAGTATGTCGCCGTAGTTCGTCCAAAAATCATTATTAAACACAAGTGCCCCTTGTAAATTTTCTGGATTGGTTGGCATGTGTGGCTTCATATCAACACCGGTTTCAGCATGTGTACTGACAAGCGGCGCAGATGAATTACGCGCTGGACCATAGGAAATATACTTGGCTTGATCGGCGAGGCGCTGGGTATCGGTGGCAAAATACAGAAAGTCTTTAATCATATCGAGCTTTTCTTCATTACCAACGGGGACAACCCAACCATCGGCTTCTAATGCCTGACCAGCCCACATGATTTTAAATGGCTGATTTTCGTTGACCTGTGCATTGAAAATACGACCATTATAGGCAGTGGCAATACTCACTTCTTTATCCGCTAACATTTGCGGTGGCTGCGCCCCTTCGGACCACCAAATAACACTGTCTTTGATTTCGTCAAGCTTTGCAAATGCGCGATCTTGGCCTTCCTCTGTTTCTAGTACAGTATAGACATCACCCATGGCAACACCATCAGCAATTAATGCCCATTCTAGATTTTTTTGCGGTATTTTTTGTAAGGCACGCTTACCTGGGAATTTCTCGGTATCCCAAATATCCGCAATCGATTGTGGCCCTTCACTGAGTACTTCGGTATTGTATGCAAATAAAGTTGAGTAGATAATTTGCGGGATGAAGCAATCGCCCAGGGTGCCTTCTACGAAGTCTTTGGATGGCATTGTACCATCAGGTGCCGGTGCTAGCCATTCATCATGGTTAATTTCCATAATAAGGCCTTCATCGCAGGCACGCTGTGCATCGGCGGGCAACATATCCACTAAATTCCAAGTGACATTGCCGGCGCCTACTTGTGAACGAATGCCCGCAAGCGCTTCACTGGATTTGTCTTCCATGATGAGTTTGGTGCCTGTTTTTTCGGTGTAGGGTTCGTTGTAAGCCTTGACTTGGCTATTGCTGTAAGCCCCGCCCCAAGAAACAATCGTTAGACTTTCCTCTGCTGACGCGGCCGTAATCGAAGCCGTTAGTGCGGCTGCAATCGCGAGTGGAACTAAGCCGTTGGTTATTTTTCTATTGTTAGTGTTGTCGTTATTCATGCTATCTTTCTCCTGTCGTGATGTTGAAATGGTTTTATTTTCTTATTGTTATTCTGTTGTCATTCTATTGTTATTCGAGTTGCCTTATTTGTTACGCTATTGGATTTTAGTATGGCAATACCGCATTGTAATAAGGGTAACACTGCGGTTTAGCTATGATTCCAACTAGTGTTTTCAGCTAAGATTTTAGTTAAAATTTTAGCTGAAATTTAGGCATCTAATGCCCTGCAATCATCTAATCGCCAACCGAGTGTCAGCTTTTCACCGACTTTTGGTACGGTAACGTCAGGTGAATTTTTGACTTTGATAATAAATTTATCATTACCCAGTAATTTGACACGCAGGCGCAGATGATCGCCAAGGTAAATTTCCTCTAGTATTTCAGACTCAAAAATATTAGGCAAACTGCCAGCTTCTGGATTGAGAATGATGCGCTCTGGGCGTAGCGAGAGCGTTGATTGTTTGCCAATGCTAGCCGCATTTACAGGCTTTGCTTTGACGGGCTGACCATCGACGACTACGGTACATGTGTCGGCATCGAGGGCATCGATTTGACCAACTAAGCAATTGTTTTCACCAATAAACCCTGCAACAAAAGCATTTTTTGGTGCTTCGTATAGCGTTGAAGGCGTGTCTAGTTGCTGGATAATGCCATCATCAAATACCGCCACACGGCTAGACATGGTCAGTGCCTCGGTTTGGTCGTGCGTGACATAAACCACAGTGAAACCAAGTTTTTCATGTAGATGTTTGATTTCGTATTGCATTTGTTCGCGCAAGTTTTTATCTAATGCACCAAGTGGCTCATCCATCAAAATCAACTCAGGGTCAAATACCATTGCGCGCGCCACCGCGACACGTTGTTGTTGACCGCCTGATAGTTGCGCAGGTCTGCGTCCACCAAAATCACCTAGCTCAACCATATCAAGCACGCGTTTGACTTGTTTTTCAATATCGGGTTTGGGCACTTTGCGCATTTGTAGCGGAAATGCCAAATTTTCAGCAACCGTCATATGCGGAAACAACGCATAATTTTGAAATACCATACCAATGCCGCGTTTGTGCGGTGGCACGTCATTAATGGGCTTGCCGTCTAAGTAGATTTCACCGTTAGTGGCAGGCTCAAAACCAGACAGCATCATTAAGCAGGTCGTCTTGCCAGAGCCTGACGGCCCAAGCATCGTCAAAAATTCGCCTTTTTCAATATCAAGATTCAGGTCTTTGACAACGAGAATCTTGCCATCATAACTTTTTTGAACTTTTTCGAATTTGACAAAAACGTTCGAGGCACTTTCACTCATCTTTTATCCCGTTTATCCACGCTAATGTATTCACGCCAATGTATTCAATGTATTTACGCACTAAGAAGGTCAACATGGCTACTATTATAAACATAAATAATAGTAAACATCAAATGGATTGCAAATGGATTGTTTTTTTGGGGCAATATGCTGTTTAGCGGCTAGCTGAGGTCGAATTTGCGCAAATTCATTAAAAAGGTGGGTGCTGCAATTTGCTTTTCAAATAGCGGATTGAAAAGCGGATTGAAAAGCGGATTGAAAAGCGGATTGAAAAGCGGATTGAAAAGCGGGTTTAAATGTATCATTTTGATTAGCGCTAGGAGAGATATTGCTTTTTTTGGGTTATTTTGTGCGACAATGGCTAGTCAATTTTAAAATGGCAACAGAGGTACCGCAATGATTTATTTACCGACGTCCAACCCCTTAGTCCGCAATACTTATATTCAAAATGCGGTTTCTCAAGATAATCGAAATGTCGCCACTCTGGGAATGGTGCTGAGAATAGCGCTGAGAATGCTGCTGAGGACGGCTCGGAAGATGATTGGACGCTGGCGTATTTTGATACTTTGCCTCTTGTCATTTTTATTGAGTGTGGCAGCATTGCCTCAGGCGCAAGCCCAGTATTCGACTCAGGAAAAAACTCAGGAAAAGTCAAGCAATCCCGTTCGCGTTGCATCCAAGATAGATACCGAAGGTAGTTTATTAGGTGAATTGATTTTGCAGACCTTGGTTGCAGGCGATGTCCCTGTGGAGGACAAGCTGTCTCTCGGGGCGACAAATATTGTCAGGAATGCGTTACTCAATAACGAAATCGATTTATATCCCGAATATACAGGGAACGGCGCGTTTTTTAGCCAAACAACAGAAGACACGGTTTGGAAATCATTAGAAGCCGGCTATGAACAGATAAGTGCATGGGATTATGACAATAACAAATTAGTTTGGTTGCAGCCCGCGCCTGCAAATAATACGTGGGCAATTGCGGTTACTCGCGAGTTAGCGGAAAAGGAATCCCTAGCGACATTGGCTGACTTGGCGTCCTACGTTAATCGTGATGGGAAAATTAAATTGGCGGCTTCGGCGGAATTCGTCAATAGTCCAGTAGCCTTGCCTAGTTTTCAAAAAGTGTATGGTTTTACCTTCAATGACGGACAGTTATTAGTACTTTCTGGCGGCAACACCTCTGCGACAATTCGAGCCGCCGCCGAAGGAATAAACCAAGCCAATGCTGCGATGGTTTACGGCACTGACGGTGCAATTTCAGCGGCTAATTTGGTGGTTTTAGACGATATCCAAGGTGCGCAAGCGGTTTATGCGCCAGCGCCAGTCTTGCGCGAAGAAATACTGGCTGATTATCCGCAGATTCCTGAATTGTTAGCCCCAGTATTTAAAAAGTTAAACCGTGAAGTACTACAGGGACTTAACGAAAAAATTCAAGTACAAGGCATGCCAGCAAAACAAGTGGCAAAGACCTTTTTAGTATCGAACCAGCTGTTACCCAAAGCAGAGGAATCTAAGCCCGACAAGTAAACATCATATTATCACCTATTAATGCTGCTTGCTTGTAAACTCGCCACCACGATGGCGCCACAAAATGCGACTAAGCGAATTGATTTAACGAATTTATATCGGATTTATATCGGTTTATATCGGTTTATATCGCTGGCAGTGTTCGTTTAGTCGAGATGCGAAGATAGTGTTCTAACTAGCGCTTACCCATTGAATAGTCAATCAAATAACAAGTTATCTTTACCCCTTGACGAGCGGCCAATTAAGCATCGAGTGATGTTGGTGCTAGTTATACTGATGGCGGTTGCTTCATTTTTATTGCCCCTATTGCATTTTTCTCCGAATCGATTTCAAAGCGGACAAGCAATAAAACTGGTAGACGTTCAGTTACTGGTCTGGTCAATTTGGGCTGCCTATTTGGTTTTACTGTGGCTGTTGGCTGTATTTAAGCCATTTAGCCTTGTGACTTACCATGCGATGTTAACGTATGGCGTTGCCTTGGTTGGATTATTGGCTTGGCTTTATTTAATGGCAAGTGCTGCGACTCAAGCAAGCATTGAGGGTTCGGCAGCCAGTCGCGTCATGATAGGCAGTGCGTTTTGGTGTGTATTGCTATTGCTATGTTTGATAGCGTTAGATGCTTGGTTGCGCATGGCAGGGCAACGGTTTAAATACAGTTTGAGTATCGTGAGCGCCTGTGTCATCTTTGTTATTGTTGCCATTTGGTTTCATGTAGGGCAATTTGATGATTTATCCATTATCAAGGAGTACCACCATCACGAAGACCGGTTTAAGACGGCTTTTGTTAATCATATCGTGTTGGTATTGATTGCATTGGTACCGTTACTGGTTATTGGGTTGCCGCTTGGTTGGTTGATTTGGCGTTATCCCCGCTTAAATGGGACGGTCTTTGGGGTGTTGAATTTCTTTCAAACAGTGCCGTCAATTGCGTTATTTGCCTTGTTAATGGTGCCATTGGCGAGCTTGTCGAATCAATTTCCGTGGCTCAAGACGCTCGGTGTCAGTGGTATTGGTGCAGCGCCTGCCATCATTGCTTTGATTTTATATACGTTGCTGCCTTTGGTCAGGAATACTTACACTGGCTTAGCAGAAGTACCATTGAGTGTAATCCAAGCATCACAAGCAATGGGGATGGGTCGATGGCAGGTTGCTTGGCACGTGTTAATACCGTTGTCATTACCCGTTATTTTGTCAGGAATTCGTATTGTCATTGTGCAAGCTATTGGGTTAACTGTTGTCGCAGGTTTGATTGGTGCTGGCGGTTTGGGTGTCTTTGTTTGGGAGGGTTTGGGGCAGTATGCAATAGACTTGGTGTTGCTTGGTGCCATTCCTACCATATTACTGGCAATTGTTATTGATTTATTTATGCAATGGCTGATTGCCATTAGTCGTCCAGCGGGAAGCCGTGTAATATGATTGAATATAGAAATATTAGCAAGCGTTATGCGGGGCATGATGTGATTGAGTCACTTAGTTTAACGGTACCATCTGGTGAGTTTGTTGTCTTAATCGGTCCGTCGGGATGTGGCAAATCGACGTTGTTAAAAATGCTAAATCGATTGGTTACGCCTAGCGACGGGGATATTTTGCTCGGTGGAACACGCCTGAATGAAATGCCGCTGACCAAGCTAAGGCGGCAAATCGGCTATGTTATCCAGTCAACAGGGCTTTTCCCGCACTGGACAGTCGCTAAAAATATTGCCACAGTGCCGCGGTTATTAGGTTGGTCGCCAGCAAAAATTGAAGCACGGACTGAACAATTAATGCAACAACTGGATTTATTGCCCAGTAGCTATTATTGGGATAAATATCCGCATGAATTATCAGGTGGACAAGCGCAGCGTGTTGGCGTGGCGCGGGCGTTGGCTAGCGATCCGGATATTTTGCTGATGGATGAGCCGTTTGGGGCATTGGATCCAATTACGCGAGAAGCCTTGCAGCGCGAGGTTCGTGATATTCAGCGACAAACAGGAAAAACGGTGATATTTGTTACTCACGATATGGATGAAGCGTTGGCATTAGCAGATAAAATTGCAATTATGCAATCGGGGCAGTTGGTGCAATTTGATACACCCGTCGAAATTTTGATTAACCCTGCAAATGCGTTTGTTGAGGCGTTTGTTGGTCAGTCTGATTTGGGCTTAAAGCTTTTGTCACAACGCCAAGTTGTGCAATATACTCAGCCAGCAAAACAGCGCAGCGATGACGCAGGGCATCACTGGGTAGTGGATGCGCAAAATCAACCCAAGGCATTGCATGGCGGTAAACTGCGCGATGATAGACGAGAGGTAATTACAGCCGTGGATGCGCAATGGGTAGCCGAGCCTAGCATGACAATGAAAGAGGCCCTGTCACGCATGGTTTGGTATCGTGTTGCTGTTCTGCCTGTAGTGGGCGCAGGCGGTGAGCTTATTGGTGAGGTTGCCTTGTCATCGATTATGGAGCCACCCAAATAATGTCGTCAAAAGTAGCATGGTCGTCAGTGCCTTGGTTGTCACGGCTTGTGTCACGGTTTTTGCTGCTATTTGGGCAGTTGTGGCTTATGGGGTTGATTGGGTTGTTTGTGTGGCTGATGTTTTATATGCCGACATTGGCGCCGTGGTTCGCGCATTGGTTTCCTGATGTGCCTGAAC
The DNA here is from genome assembly GCF_009362845.1 of Ostreibacterium oceani. NCBI lineage: Bacteria > Pseudomonadati > Pseudomonadota > Gammaproteobacteria > Cardiobacteriales > Ostreibacteriaceae > Ostreibacterium > Ostreibacterium oceani. The sequence goes on from NZ_WHNW01000001.1 coordinate 369,992, forward strand.
CAATTTACCAGCGCGAAAGCTTTGTTCGCTTAACCATGGCGCACTTGTTATTGGTTGCCAGTGCATCAATATTCGCAATTATCGTTGGCATGGGTGCGGGGATTGTTGTGACGCGCCCGTGGGGCAAGGATTTTGAGCCGCTGGTCTCTGCATGTAGTGCAATCGGTCAGACGTTTCCGCCTGCTGCCGTATTGGCAATTGCTGTGCCAGTGGCCGGGTTTGGCTTTTGGCCGGCGTTGATTGCGTTAGTACTGTATGGACTGTTGCCGATTGTAGAAAATACCATTCGTGGGTTAAACTCGATTCGCCCGATAGTAATTGAGTCAGCGAGGGCAATGGGGATGGATGGTTGGCAACGCTTGTGGCAAATTGAGTTACCGCTGGCTTGGCCAATTATCATGGCAGGCATACGTGTGTCGGTGATGATTAATATGGGCACGGCAACGATTGGCTCTACGGTAGGTGCGCTTAGCCTAGGGACGCCGATTATCGCAGGGCTTGTTAACTATAACATGGCTTTTGTGATACAGGGGACGATTTTGGTGTCACTGATGGCAATTATACTGGATCGACTTTTTGAGCGGCTGACACAGAAAAAGCGTAGCGCATGAAAAATTAAGGAAATTTGGATGGTTTGGATGGTTTGGATGGTTTGGGATGGTTTGGGATGGTTTGGGATGGTTTGGGATGGTTTGGGATGGTTTGGGATGGTTTGGGATGGTTTGGGATGGTTTGGGATGGTTTGGGATGGTTTGGGATGGTTTGGGATGGTTTGGGATGGTTTGATATTGGGGTAATGGTGGAGGCGGGGGGAGTTGAACCCCCGTCCGCAAATTCTCACCTTAAGGATCTACATGCTTAGATTCGTCTTTAATCTGATTAGCAAACAGTCGACGATCAAACAATCTGCTAACGAGCCTATCTTTAGTTTAGTATCAGTCAGGAAGGCACTGACATCAACGGTTCTGTATATATGATTCCTATTTTCGGCCTACAGACAAGCTGAAGTAGGAACTAGCTGGGTTATTAAGCAGCTAGAGCAAAGTTTTCGTCATTTGCGACTATTTTTTTGACACAATTTTAGCGAGTTAGCATCGTACTCGGCATGCACCATTAAGCTTCATAATCCACGTCGAAACCAAATGCGCCCCCATTTCTGGGTTAATAAACTTTCAGTGGCTTTGCAATTCACTGTGTTTATATCAGACTATCTTAGTCTATTTACTAGATGGGGGCAACCGTTTATTTTTTCAAGTGGGTGCTGTGAGATTGGGTGGGTAGGCCGAGTCATTTAGGTTTAAGCGAGTTTTTCATTAAACTCAGCAGAGCGTCCTATCTTTCGAGGTATTGAAGTTTGTCTGGTACGCCATCCCACGTTTCGTGGTCAGGTAGTGGGTCTTTTTTGACCGTAATCACTGGCCACGCTTGTGCGAGTTCGGCATTGAGGTCCATAAAATGAATTTGTTTTTCGGGCAAGTCTTCTTCGGCAAAAATAGCGTCGACAGGACATTCGGGCTCGCAAAGTGCGCAGTCAATGCATTCATCTGGGTCGATGACGAGAAAATTAGGGCCTTCATGGAAACAGTCAACTGGGCAGACCTCTACACAGTCAGTATGCTTGCAGCGAATACAGTTGTCAGTTACTACGAATGTCATAAAAAAACCTTTGCTTGTATATTATATTATTACTGCTTGTTTGATAACGTCGATAACGAGGCACTAGGAATAAAGCGCCTATTATCTGTAGATATCAAATCAATAGGGGCTTATTTTACGCATTTAGCCAATAGATTGCCAGTGTTTTGTCGGTGAATTTGGCGTCAGAGCGCATTAAAATCGCATTAAAATTAATAGCTGCGACAAGGGTATGGTAATGCCTTAGTTGAGTTAAGTGAAATCTCAAGTAATGAATATGTACAATTAATTAGCCCAGTGAAGGTCGGGCAAGCGTTATGACGGATTGTGGCGTGTAGTGCGTGCTACGGTGGGTTGACAGGCGGGGCTGGTTGGATTTTGGTCGGGCTTACCTATCTATCAAGGGGGGAGGCGGAAAGTACAACTTTGCCGCAAAATACAGCCTAAAATGAACAAGGGCGCAATGAGGGGCATTTTATTTGAAAATAAAATCGCTTTAATAATAATGAAGTATGAATTAATCCGCTATTTTCTGCAAAAACTTATCAAAAAGTATTTGACGGGTGTTTGCTGGGGTGTATAATACGCATCCTCGCCTTTTGGGGCAGATCTTTAACAGATGGTAGACAAAATAATTTGTGCGAGTATTTTACTTGTCAATTCAAAAA